>CAYHJO010000097.1:0-1025 GCA_964356715.1 uncultured Turneriella sp.
CCCGCGCACGCGGGTATCCATTCTGAATAACCTGCTTTCTGGATTCCCGCTTTCGCGGGAATGACCTCATCAAGGCATTCCCCCTGCTGAAACAAGATAAAAATATTTTACATCCGCCGATGCTGCGCGGCAACGTACCTGCCATATGCGCGCCCTAACCTCCCTGCTTCTGTTGCTGATCGTTTCCTGCGGCTCACCGCAGGTGCAGACACCGCCCGCCGAAGTCAAACTGTGGAACAACGACGATGAAAAGCTGCGCTTCATGGTAAAGATGTCGCACCACCTGGTGGCACCGGTGAAAGATGAGTGTATCGATCGCGTCTTAAACCGGCTGAAGAATCGCGCACCCAAACAGAGTCTGAGTGATTCGGAATTTTACCAGATGGGCTATTCTTACCTGATGTCACAGGCAAAGCGCCGTAACGCTAAGGAATCTGCACCTGTTGTAAGCGCCGAGGGCGACGGTTGCGCCTCATCCCTCGCCTCGTGCGGTACCTGCCACCTGCCGCGCGTGAACAACTGCGACTACCGGTTGACGCTCAAAGACAAACCCACGCTCGTCGGCCGCGTGATCGCCGACGGTGAAAAACTGAAATTCAAGGTGCAGGCCGACGGCGACAGTAAAGTGGCAGAACTCGAACCACGCGACATCGTCAAAACCGAGTGGCTGAACGGTGGCGACGACATCGTCAGCTGGTGGGACTTCAAAAAGCTCAATCGCAAAAACCGCATCGTCAAAAAGATGCTGAGCCTCGCCGCGAAGAACAATGTCGGCTGTACCAACTGCCATCTGCAGCATGGCAATTTCGCACTCAATGACAACGGCAAACTGTTCGATGCCACGGGTGAAGTGAAGCGTCTGGTCACTATTGAAGCATTCTTAAAATAACAATGACGGCAGTGTGAGAACAGAACAGTCGGGCGTGTGTCCACCGGCCCGATAAAACAATAATATTTTAGTGCAAAAAGAAGAAACCGAAAAACAAAAGTTTTCAGCAACATTGGTGATCCAAAAAGTTAGAGAA
>CAYHJO010000097.1:1035-15002 GCA_964356715.1 uncultured Turneriella sp.
ATTATTTAACATTTAAAAAAAAACAATGCCCGGCTGTGTTCCCCCCCGCGTGCCGGGGTGTCTCACACTGCCGATTATACCCTATGTATTTTCAGGACATCATCGCGACGCTCAATCAATACTGGGCAGAGCGCGGCTGCGTGATTGCGCAGGGCCTCGACATGGAGGTCGGTGCCGGTACGTTCAACCCGCACACGTTTTTGCGCGTGCTCGGCGAAAAACCCTGGGCGGTCGCGTACGTCGAACCTTCGCGCCGGCCGACAGACGGGCGCTACGGGGAAAATCCTAACCGAGGGCAGCACTATTACCAGTACCAGGTGATCATCAAACCCTCACCCCTCGACGCGCAGGATGTGTATCTCGGCAGTCTGCGCGCGCTGGGGTTCAAACTCGAAGAGCATGACATTCGCTTTGTGCAGGATGACTGGGAATCGCCGACCTTAGGTGCGAGCGGCCTCGGCTGGGAAGTCTGGCTCAACGGCATGGAAGTCACCCAGTTCACCTATTTTCAGCACTGCGGATCGCTGCCGCTGAAACCCATTTCGGTCGAATACACGTATGGCCTCGAACGCCTCGCGATGTATCTGCAGGGCGTCGAAAACATGTATGACCTGCAGTGGAATAAGACGATGAAGTACGGCGAGATACACAAGCAGACCGAGTGGGAATATTCGCATTATAACTTCGAACTCGCCGACACCGCGAAACTTTTCCGCTGGTTCGACGATTATGAGGCCGAAGCGAACCGCATATTGGACTGGCCGAAAGAGCCGCTGGTGTTTCCCGCTTACGACTACATGCTCAAGTGCTCGCACACCTTCAACCTGCTGCACGCGCGCGGCGCGGTGTCACCGACCGAACGGCAGACCTATATCGCGCGCGTGCGGCGCATGGCGCAGCGTATCGCCGAGCGTTACGTGGAAATCCAGGCACGCGCCAGGTGAAACGCAGGGTGGCGGTTCATGGCGAAGCGGGCAGCGCCAATTCATAATCTTTCTTGCCACGGCGCGGGCGTGGCATAACTGCATTCATGCCCGAGGCATTTCAACTGGCGCTCTATTCGCTGCTGGTCATCACCGCAGCCGGTGTCGTGAGCATCGCTGCCGCGCGACTCACGCATGTGCACCCCGCTTATTATTTTATCGTCTGCGGTGTCGCGGGCAGTTTTGTATTACCGTTTTCTTTTCCATCGAACAGTCTTGTTTTGCAGCTGGCACAGCTCGGGGCGCTGTTTGTAATTTTTCTCTCCGCGCTCGAAATACAGTGGGACCTGCGCTTCACGCTCAACCTGCGCACGATTTTGTCGGGTTTAATCACGCAGATCATAATCGCCGCGCCGATCTGCGCGCTTTTTAAGCTGATCCTGAAAACTGACCTGCTGAGCGCTATCACAGCCGGCCTGCTGGTCAGCATGCACGCACCCGAGCGCAAAAGTTCGCTGGTCGGACAGACATTCCGTAATATCTCCGTATCGAACGACCTCGCACTCATGGGGCTGATTTCGGAAATTGTGTCTCTCGTCGGCATCTCGCTGCTCATCGCTTACACGCAGCAGACCGTCATCACCGGCGATCTGCTGCAGGTCGCCGTGGGTGCGATTCTGATTGTTCTGGTGCTGGTTTCATTTGTTCCTCAGGCGCTGCGCTTTCTGCTCAAACGCATCGACGGCGAATCTTATGCACTCTATTACCTGATGATGTTACTGCTGATTGCGGTCATTCTTGTGGTGCGCCGCTCGGGACTTGAACCGCTGCTCGGTGCCTATGCGGCGGGTTTTTTTCTCACCCGCTTTGTTATGGCCGGTTCACACGTGCTCGAACGCCTCCGCTTCACCGGGCATAGCCTGCTTGTGCCGGCCTTCTACCTGCAGATCGGTTTTTCGAGCGATCTGATTTCAGGCATCAATGCGACTACGCTGACGGGCGCGGCACTGATTGCGGCGATCACAGTGCCGCTGGCTTTTGTGCTTGCGCGCATCTTGAAGCGCAACGGGAATGACTCGCAGGCTTTCCGCCTGTTAAGAAAAAATCCGCTGCTTTTGGTGCTCATCTATGTCGCGCATGCGCGCGGGCTCGTGGCCACCGGCACGCTGCATACCCTGGTATTGTTTTCCCTGCTGAACGAAGTGATCGTCGTTCTGCTCGCACGCAATCAGGCGCGCTCTGACGCAGACACAGGATCTCTGCCTGAAATTCCGCGTGTGCTGTTACCGGTCAGCAATCCCGAATCCATTTTGCCGCTGCTGACGCTGGCGTCGCACCTCGGCAACGACGCCGGCGCGGCGCGCATCTACCCGCTGAATGTCGTACCCGATGCGCCGGGGGCCGAAGAGCGCATTCGTTCGGTCGAATCGCAGTTTAACGATCTGATTCCGCTGTTTGAAGTACGCGACCAGAAGATCGAGCTGATGGCGCGCATTTCAAACGATCGTATTCAGGCTGTCTCTCATTCTGCGCGCGAACTGCTGACCGACCGTATTCTGCTCGGGCTCGGTGTTATCCCCACTTTGCAGCGGCCACAGGGCTACTCGTTTCTCGAAGCATTGACCGAAACGATGCCCGATAAGAATGTACTCGCGGCCCATGTGCAGACCGATCTCTCGCTCACCAGCGCCGTGAATGTGATTGTGGCGCACGAGCGCGTGATGTTGTCGGCCGATGTGTGGTTGCCGATAGTCGTGAACCTCACGCGGCGTCTTAAGGCTATTCCCATTTTTTACGCCGAGGCTGCGTTGCTTGAAACCATACAACAGAAACTCTCAGACCTGAATCACCGCCACCAGTTTCAGGTGCGCGCCGGCCAGATCCATGCCGGGCTCGATTTGCTGACGCTCGACAACAATCCCAATGCGCTGTCGATTGCGGTACTCGAGCGCGCTGCGTTCTACCCGGAGGAAAATATACATGCGCGCCTGCCTGAAATGATGCTGCGCGCCTTTGGCGACCGTAATTTTATGCTGCTCTACCCGTCGGGCGTGGTACCTGAAAAACGCCGTTCATCGGGGCGCGAAGCATGGCGAAAGGTGAAGCGCTTTCTGGGATTCAGATAACAGCAGCTCGGTGAAACTGGGCATGCCGAAAAGCAATAGTTCTGTCATAGCTCTGCCTAGCGTACAACCATTGTGCCGACACCCTTGTCGGTGAAGATTTCGAGCAGCAAAGCGTTGGGCACCCGGCCGTCGATGATATGCGCAGCGGCAACGTGGTTCTCGACAGCGGACACCGCGCAATCTGTTTTGGGGATCATACCGCCCGAAATAATAGCTTCACCTTTGAGTTTCCTGACGTCACCCGGCGTCAGCCGTGTCAGCGTTTTACCGTCGTGCATCACGCCGGGAGTATCGGTTAAGAGTAAAAGTTTTTCGGCACCGAGCGCGGCAGCAATCGCCCCCGCCATGGTGTCGGCATTGATGTTGAGGGAATTGCCGTCTGCGTCGAATGCAATAGGCGCAATGACGGGGATAAATCCCCCTTGCTTCAGCACATTCAATAGCTGCACATTCACGCCGCCGGGTTTGACCGTGCCGACGCGGCCGAGATCGATATTTTTTACCGACGCGCCGTCCTTTTTTTCGAGATGGTGCTTCTCGGCCCTGACGAGACCGCCGTCGCGGCCTGAAATACCGACGGCTTTGCCGCCGGCACGCGCGATCTGCGCGACGATTTTCTTGTTCACGTCGCCCGACAGCACCATCTCGACCGCTTCCATTTCCGTATCGCCGGTCACACGATGGCCGTCGATAAATTCGGATTTAACACCAAGCCGGCCAAGCAGGTTATTGATCTGCGGCCCGCCGCCGTGCACAATGACGGGATCGATGCCGCAGAGTTTGAGCAGCACCACGTCTTGCGCAAAACGGTCGCTGAGGTCCGCTTTGTCCATGGCCGCGCCGCCATATTTGATGACTACGGTTTTGCCGGCGAAACGCTGAATATAGGGCAGCGCTTCGAGCAGCGTGTGGATGCGCTCGTGCGAGGGTTCCGTTGCCGGTTCTACAGATTTCACCGACGCTGCCGGAAAATTATTTTTTCTTCTTGGCGTGCGCCTTCGTTTTGGGTTTGCCCGTTGCCGATCTGCGTGCAGCGGGACGACCGCCGCGCGCTTTGGGCTCAGGAATAGAGCGCGGTTTATGCGACTGTTGCTCCTGGCCGGCAGGGGTGACGTCGCGCTCGGGCACATGCGTCTGCGTCTGCACGGGCTCGTTGCCCGCATTCATGCCGCGGCGGAATTCATGGATACCTGCACCGAGACCGCGTGCGAGTTCCGGAAGTTTTTTACCGCCGAACAGCAGCAGAATGATAACCACCAGGAAAATCATTTCGCCCAGGTTGGGCATACCAAACAGAAGAACCATATATGATTCAGACTTAAAAACACAGGATGTAAAGTAAATTTAGCATGTCGTCAGTATTTTCGCCCTCTTTGCCATGTAGCAGGCTGCCGGGAGGAGCTAAATTCCAACAGATTGCAGATTCTGGTACTCCGAAAGAAAGTCCTTGTTTGGCACCCTGCCCCCGCCATCAACAGAAAGCTCTGGCCGAATTCCCATAAGAAAGTACATGTCGATTTCGCCCTTGTTCTTGGCCGACACCCGACCCCGATGCTCACAGGCGAACAGTTCTTTGACCAGGTCGTAGGTGGCGTTGGAGATATTAATTTTACCCGGCACGCCGCTGCTTTCCATGCGGCTCGCTGTGTTCACAGTGTCGCCCCACACGTCGTAGGCAAACTTCCGGTGACCCACCACACCGGCGACCAGCGGCCCTGAATTAATGCCAAGGCGCAGCTCCCAATAATCAAAACCATGGCGTATTTTGATATCTCTCATCTGATTCATGAATGCCTGCACTTCGAGCGCGGCCAGGCAGCAATCGATCGCATGAGTCGCATTGGCTACGGGCAGACCGCCGGCGCACATGAAACTGTCCCTCACGGCACAGGAGGTGCCGCGAGTCTGGCGCCACATGGATGTGGTGGCGCTGGACCGATAGTCTTCAGCTTTTCCAGCTTGTATTTTTCAGTTACCTGATCAAAATAGCTGAAGCATTTGTCGAGTTCATCGACCACCGCTTCCGGAGTCAGTTTTTCTGAAATACGGGTAAAGCCGACAAAATCGGTGAAAACCACGGTGACTGATTCAAATCGCACCGGTTTAGCTTCGCCCTGTTCTTTGAGTTCCTCTGCGATTGCTGCGGGCAGAATATTGAGTAGCAATTTTTCGGATTTATCTCGTTCTTTACTCAGCTGGTGGCGTGTGTCGAAGAGGCGGCGGGTCTTGGCGTGCTCCATGAGGTTGATAAGGACAAATGAAACGAAGCCGCCGATGAACAGCAATCCCATCAGCAGGTGGAAACTCCCTTCCCGCTGGAGCATAAAGATGATTCCCGGGAAAATCAGGCTACTCATGAAGATGAAATAATTTAAACGGGAGTAAGACAGGATAACCGCGGCAGCACCGAGAATCGAACCAATAATTGTCGTCATCGCACCAATATAGATTACCGGCATGGTCTGCCAGGCCATGAAGATACCCCAGCCGAGTACGGTCGTGAGCAACCCCAGGAATACATTCAGCATGATAACTTGTAGCCGAAACCCCCACCGGTGCGCGAGAGACCAGAAACCGAAAATATGGTAAATGGTTAGTGCGCCAATAACCAGCAGGAAAAGGAAAAATCCGATGACATTAGGCCATGCCGATTGATAATAACAAATCCCCATCAGAAGTGCCGCGTAGATCGAAATGGTCACCCAGACGACAGGCATTTGCAGAAAGCCTATATATTCCTGATAATAGGCGACGCTCAGGTGTTTGGGTAGCGGCTCGGGCAGAACATCGAATTTTTCGTAGCCTTCTTGCCCGGTCTTGCCCACCCGGAACATCAATGAAAGTATCTGCTCGGCCATGTGCCTAATTTTTTGCCTCATGCGCGTCCTCCCTGCCCCTCGTATTTCCTTGCACCTGATGGTCCGACAGGCTGACCACAAGTCACCCGGGACAGGCAAATCCTTTTATACTGTACGCCGCCGCTGTGCGCCTGCATTATGTCGCATTATGCTGCGCGCCACAGCTTGTCTTTTGGGATCGCTTATTTTCGCGCCTTCAGCTTTTTATTGCGGCAAAAAATCCACAGAGGTCCCGGCACCGATGGCCGCCGGCAATGATTCACTACCGCCGAAAGGCAGCGAAAAAGACGCACCGGATTTTGTGCGCTCGCTGTCGCTGATCTATCCGCAGGCAGAACTCTACCGCGTCGACAATCGGCTGTTACAGAAGACCAACCATCGCCTCAGTGACATCGTAGCGTATTTTGAAAAAAATCTTGGTAAGTACGGCTTCCGTGAGATTGCCAGACTCGAACAAGCGGGCGGCGCGCTGCTGCAATACGAGCGCCGCACGAAAGGCAGTGACGCTGCGGCACAGGTCTGCCGCGACGGCGACACCTCCTGTGTCACCGGTCGCGGCCAGGACCTCCATGTGTGCCGCGACCCCGACACCTCCTGTGTCATGGCCGAAACAATTTCTATCGATGTCAACAAGCTGCCGTATGCGGAAAACTTTCTTATACGCATCGGCCGTTCAGAAGTCGATTACAGCAGAGGCGCCGAGGGCAAGCCTAAGGCGGATTGATGGCGCGCATGAAACTCGACAGCAGCTACAGCTTTCTCGATTTTCACCGATTTCTCCCCTATGTGTTTTTTGCGCTCTTTTTATTTTTGCTCGGGCTCGTCAGTTTTGTCTATTACAGCTATATCTACGCCTTTTTTATTTCCGGGATTTTGTTTATTCTGTTCCGTACGCCGCACCGCTACCTGCTGCGCCGGCTCGACGGCAAGCGCACTCTGGCCGCGGTCATTTCGACGCTCTCGGTGATTCTGATTCTGGTGATACCTGCGATTTTTCTTTCGGTCGCACTGATCACCGAAGCGCGGCATGCCTCCGATCTCGCGCGCGAGTGGTTCACGCCAGAAAAACTTTTCGACATCCACAAGACAAACAGCTGGATCCAGGCGCAACTCGGCATTTCGGCCGAACAGCTGCTGGCATACCGGCTGCAGCTGCTCGACGTACTGCGCGCGAACCAGCTCGATGCCTTAAAGCGCGGCTGGACATTTGCACTTACCGGCGTGAAGTTTTTTGTCGACTTTACGTTTGCGCTGTTCATTTTGTTTTTTCTCTTCCGCAGCGTCGACCGCATCGGCCTGGCAGTTTATCGCAACCTGCCTTTTCCGGATAAGATTGAAAAGCACATCGGCGACCGCATGGTGCAGATTTTCGACGCCGTGGTGAAAGGCAATTTACTGGTATCTGTGATGCAGGGTGCAGTGATCGGCATTGTGTTCTGGTTCGCAAGTTTGAGTACACCGCTTCTGTGGGGCGCTGTTGCGGCACCGTTTGCACTGATACCCGTGATCGGCACGGCCGTCGTGTGGTTGCCGGGTGCGCTCTATCTCTACGCGCATGACCAGCACGCAGCGGCGATCATTATGTCGACCACTTGCCTCGTGTTTTACTTTTTGCTCGAAAATCTGCTGAAACCGATGCTGCTCGACAGAGACCTCAATCTGCATCCATTGTTTCTGTTTCTCGCAATCGTTGGCGGTCTGAATTCATTCGGTGTCAAAGGACTCATTCTCGGTCCTTTCATCGTGACGATGTTTGTCACGATCTGGGAACTCATCAGCGAATGGAATAGAAATTTTTCCGAAGAACAGGATGTGCAAGGGTCGGCGCCCGGCACGACGCCGTCTAAAGCTCCGACCGAAAGCGAGGGTGAAAGCGACACCCCGGACAAATAGATGCCGTTACGCAAAAAAATCCTCTTTGCGGGTCTCGCGCTGCTGATTACCGGTGGCGCGCTGATGACCTGGTTTCTTGTCAAACGGCACAGCGGCAGTGGAGACTGGCGCATTTCCATCGACGGCAACCGCGTTCTGACGGAAAAAGAAATCACCGAAGTCGTCGCGTATCTGCTCAAAGCAGCTAAAGACGGCGTCAGCTCCGATGAAATACGCGACGCGTTGCTTTTGAACAGACGCATCGAAACCGCCAAAGTGACAGTGCTGCCGGGTCGCAAAATCAACATACGCATCAGCGAACGTATTCTGGAATATTTGCAGAATGAAGAAACCGGTGTCGCCGAAAAAGACCACGCGGGCACGACGATCGTCGAAAACGCGTCGCAGCTGCACAAGGATCTCACTCCCGATAAAGTCATTTTCTACTTGACTTTTGGCACTGAATCATCGGTGTCACCAAAAAGTGACATAATCCGGTTGTGGAAAGACACGCGAGAGAAGTATGCATTTCTCTGGCAGCGTCTCGCCGAGATCGAGATTCGACCGCTGAAAGAACGGAGTGCAGAAGCAGGCATGACAGAAAAGGCCGGTGTCTGGCGCTACCGTATCTACTCGGCGGGTATTCGCTCCTGTGTCGTCTACGAGGGCCACTTCTCCGAAGAGACCCTGCGCCGACTGTGGGCCGTTTACGCGTATCTCGAGACCAAGCTGCCGCGTTCTGTAACATTGGTCGACCTGCAGGAAAACAGCGCAATTATACGGGAAATGAAATCCACTGGAACGAACAACGAGGCCGATACATGAGCTATGACGGCGGCGCACCTTCCGGTCGCCTGATCGCGGCGCTGGACCTCGGTTCGAGCAAAACAGTCGCGATTGTCGCGCGAGTCACTTCACCCGACGAAGTCGAAATTATTGGTCTGGGCGTTGTCGAGTCGCGCGGTGTAAAATCGGGTTCGGTCACCAATATCGAGCAGACCGTCAAAAGCATCCACGATGCGATCGAAGAAGCCGAACTCATGTCGGCGCTTGAGATCGACGAAGTTGTTATCAATATTTCAGGGAAAAATGTGCGCGGCGACAACGCGACCGGCATGGTGACGATCACTGGCCGCGATCGCATCATCACGCATGCAGATGTCTTTCGTGTGATCGACACGGCGCAGAATGTGCGCATTCCCGCCGACCAGGAAATTCTGCACGTGCTCTCGCGCGAGTTCAAGGTCGACGACCAGGCCGGCATCAAAGACCCGCTGGGTATGGTCGGCGTGCGCCTCGACGCACAAGTCCACATCGTCACGGCACCGGTTACACAATTACAGAACACCGAAAAAGCCGTCGAACAGGCGGGCGTGCGTGTTTCCAACAAGGTACTCAGCGCACTCGCTTCGAGTCAGGCGCTTTTGACCGAAGCCGAAAAAGATCTTGGTGTCGCGATCTGCGACATCGGCTCGGGTGTGATCGATCTTATCATCTATGTCGACGGCGGTGTCGAATATTCGGCGACGATCTGCCTCGGCGGCCAGCACGTCACACAGGACATGTCAATCGGCCTCAAGACGCCAATCGATGCCGCGGAGATTCTGAAAAAGCGCCGCGGCACTGCACGCGCGGCCGACGTCGACCCGATGGAAATGGTCGACGTGCCTTCTGTCGGCGAGCGCGCGCCGCGCCAGATTCCGCGCCGCGACATGGCACTCATCATCGAAGCGCGCATGCGCGAGATGCTCGAACTCATCGACCATGAACTTTTGAAATCCGGCAGAAAAAATATATTGGCCGGTGGAATTATTTTTACAGGCGGCGGTGCGCAACTCGAGGGGCTGGTTGGCCTCGCAGAAGAAGTTCTGCAATTGGGTGCGTCGGTTGCTTATCCAAAGGGATTGTTGGGGATTTCGGACAAGGTGGCTTCGCCACCCTTTAGCACTGCGGCTGGTCTGCTTTTGTACCAGGCGCGCTACGGGGAACCAGATATACAAAGAAGCGGCAAGAACCTGTTCGGCAAAGTGAAGAATTGGCTGCAGAAGAACCTTTAGGAGCGCACATGTTAGCATTTGAAGAAAAAAAGAAATCCCCCGCAATGATCAAAGTCGTCGGCGTCGGCGGTGGCGGCATGAACGCCATTGAACGCATGGTGTCGATGAACCTCGAAGGTGTCGAACTCATCGCGATGAACACCGACGAACAGGTGCTCGAACGCTCGCATGCTCCGACCAAAGTCGCTCTGGGTGCGAAACTCACACGTGGCATGGGTGCGGGTGGCATTCCCGACGTCGGCGCGCAGGCCGCAATGGAAGACCGCGAAAAAATCATGAACGTGCTCAAGGGCGCTGACATGGTATTCATTACCGCCGGCATGGGCGGTGGCACCGGCACCGGCGCTGCACCGATCGTCGCCGAAGTCGCACGCGAACTCAAAGCACTGACCGTCGGCGTCGTCACGCTGCCCTTCATCGTCGAAGGCGATAAGCGCATGGGCTATGCGAAACAGGGCCAGAATAATCTGCGCGACCGCGTCGATACGCTCATCACTATTCCCAACGAAGCTATTTTTAAAGTAATTGATAAAAAAACCTCAGTCGCCGCGGCGTATAAGCTCATCGACGATATGCTCTACCGTGCGGTGCGCGGCATCAGCAACATCATCAACTCGACGGGTTTTGTGAATGTCGACTTCGCGGATGTGCGCACAGTCATGGGCCAGAACGGCGATGCGGTCATTGGCCTCGGCGAAGGCACGGGTGAGAACCGCGTGGCAGAAGCGCTGCAGAGCGCGATACACCATCCACTTCTGAATGGCAAGACGATCGACGGCGCACAGGCAGTGCTCATCAACGTGGTCGGCGGTTCAGACTTCGCGCTCTACGAATACCACGAGATACAGAAACAAATCCACGAGCAGGTGTCGAAAGATGCGGTCATTATCGTCGGTTTTACCGAAGACGAAACCAAAGACAACCACGTTTCGATCACGGTGATCGCCACCGGCTACCGCCGCAAAGAAGGCGCGCTGACCACTCCCGATGCGCGCACCGCACAGCAGGCACAGCCGCAGTTCAAACCGCAAATTCTGCCACGCACCGGCACCGAAGACGGCGGCTACCGGTCACCAACGCAACAGGGACTTGAGTTCCCGCGCATCGACACATCGGTGCAGGCGGCGACATACGATATTCCGACCTTTTTACGTAAGATGCCGAAAGTGGAATAAGGCTTGCCGCGGCCGGCAAGCCGTACTCCGTTATCCTATGGTTGCGGGTAAATTCGAAGAGATTCGGGCCAGAACCGAATCTCTTTCCGAGGCAGAAAAAATCATTCTGGCCGATATTCTTTTGTCGAATTCCGGCCTGTCAGAGCAGGTTGACAGTTACTGGCGACAGGAACTGAAGAAAAGAGCGGCGCGACTCAAAACCAGCGGGCTAAAAACCATTTCGCTCAAAGAATTTTCCGCAAAGCATGAAACCGGTCAGGCTCTCGCTTGAGGCTGACAATGAATTCACCGCAGCAAAAAAGTGGTACGCAGAGATTGATCCGTTTCTCGCTGACCGTTTTTTTCAGGTAATTCACGCGGCGCTCAAGAATATCGAACTGCATCCCGAAGCCTGGCCTGATTATTTATTGGCAAAGGGATAAATAGTCGATGCTCTGGCCTTACATAGTTTTTACTTTTATCACTCTGGTATTATTCCGCCTCGGTTTCCCTATTGCTGCATTCGCAGCGCTCGTTGCCACCCTGCTCTATTTTTTGTCTGATCTCAGACGCATGCCGCGCCGGTGGATCTATGTCTGCGCTGCCGGAGTTTTCGCCGGCGCGCTGCTTTACTATATCCGCCTGCCGCTACTTGCCCCGCAGGTAACACTGCCCGAAGCAGGCAACGCGACTGTCACAGGAGTTTCGCGCAAATCGGTCATTGTCACGACTGATAGTGCCGTGAGGCTGCGCCTGACAGGATTCAAAAAAGACACCCTGCCGAAAAAGTATGCGCGCGTCGCTTATGCCTGCACCGTACAGGAGATGCCCGATTCGAATTTCTCTGCGTTTGAGAAACTATCGGGCGTGCAGGCGTGGTGCCGTGTGACCGGGATTAAGACCACCGGTGCGCCCGACGGTCACCTCGCGCGTTTCCGCGGCGCTACGCTTGAATTTCTCTATGCCAAATTCAGCAGCGTATCGACCGACGGCGATCGCTCGCTGATTGCCGCCTTTCTGCTCGGCGACACCGATGAGCTCACCGCCGAAGAGCTCAATGCATTCCGCGACATGGGTCTCATGCACCTCTTCGCGGTATCGGGGCTCAACATTGCGCTGCTCTTTGGTCTGATTTACCTGCCGTTCCGCGCCGCGGGATTACCGGCTCTCGGCAGCGCGCTTGGTTATGCAGTTGCGACGGGTTTTTTGCTGCTGCTCGATTTCCCGGTACCGCTTTTGCGTGCATGGCTCTTCATGACACTCGGCCTCGGCATGCGGCTTTTAGATCGCCGCATCACCTCGGGCGCCCTACTGTTTCTCACGGCGGTGATTGTTGAACTGTTGTTTCCGCTGTCGACATTTACGATCTCGTTTATTCTGTCATTTGGTATCACGGCGGCAATTCTGCTGTTCTACGAGCCGATGCACTTTTGTTTTGCTGAGCGCAGCAAGATCGGCAATTGGATTGCCGCGCATATTTCGCTGACTCTCGCCGCGGGCCTGCCGGCGTATGTGCTGAGCTATGCCCTCTTTGGCAGCGCCAACCCGTTATCGCTGGTATACAATCTGCTGCTGGTGCCGTTCTCTGGGCTCTATCTTTTTATCTCGCTGATCTATCTTGCCTTTGAACCGGCGCGCTATGTGCTAACCGCGCTCGATCAGCTCTATCTGCGTTTTGCGGCGTGGCATACAGACTATGTGTTTGCCTATTTTCCCGCAGCGGAAACGCGTACGCAGTGGATAGCCGTGATCATAACGGTTTGCCTGCTCGCGGCGCTGTATGCCTATGCGCTGCGCGGCCGGCTGTGGAGTGTACGAAAAAATCTGTACTGGCTTCTACCAGCGCTGCTGGTGATGCTCGCTGCTCCTTACGCGTTCACGCGCTATCCCGAGCGCGCCATCTACGCCGTGCCGAACCAGGTGTGGCTCTATGAAAACAAAAGCCTGTTTTCTGACGGCAAAAAACTTTTCCCCGAAACGGCAGACCCGCGCACCTGTTTCCCGGTCCACAGCAGAACCGATATTTCCGCCACGACAAAGGATTTAGTACCGCAGGAAATCCGCCACATCGGAAAGGACTGCATCGTGTTTGCCGGCAGCATGAAGCCCGAACTGTGGCCACCCGATGCACTGGCCAAATGCAGCGCGGTTCACCTGTTTGTATCGCGCAAGCTGAAGGCGAATGCCGCAGAGTGGGAGCAACTGTTTGCCGCGTTCGGCTTTAAAGGAAAAGTGGCGGTGAGAAATTATTTTGTGTGGTACGCTGATTACCCATTGGCGTGCGGCAGGTCAGTGCCATTGTAGAGACATCCCGACGGGATGTCTCTACAATGGCTACTTCGGCTTCGGCGCCATCTGAGCCGTCACCCAAATCGCAAAATCGCGGAACATGTCGGCGGTCTGGTAGACCGCCGGATAAATCACCTTGCCCTTTTTCTTTTCGATTGCCTTGCGGATCTCTGTCGCGAGACCTTCGGGCGTACCATAAGGAACATTCTGCGCAGCATTGCCTGAAAAGCGGCCATGCGCCTTTTCGGCCATCGGCGTTTCGACGGGACCAGGATACACAGTCAGAAAATGCAGTTTGCTGTCTTTATATTCACCCGCGAGCGCAGTCGCCAACGCCGCCAGCGCAGCCTTGGTCGCGCAGTATTCAGACATATACGGCGTCGGCGTAATTCCGCCGAGGCTCGCAATATTCACTATCACACCCGCATTGCGCTCGCCCATCGAAGGCAGCACGCGGCGCATCAGGCGCACGGGGGTCGTATAGTTCAGTTTCAGCATCTGCTCGGCGTCGTCATTCTTGATCGCGGCAAAGTGATCGATGTGCTGCATGCCGGCATTGTTGATGAGAATATCGACCGGCCCATTTTCTTTCACCGCACGGTCGAGTGTCATCTCGGCGACCGCGGGTTCTGACAGATCGGCGGCATAGACAGCCGATTTGCTTTTCAGCGTTTTCGCCAATTCGTCG
>CAYHJO010000098.1:0-14767 GCA_964356715.1 uncultured Turneriella sp.
CAAAAAGGCCCTGCTCTTCGCCCATTTTGAGAAAGATCGGGTACGAGACTCCTGACTTACCGATTTTGAGGAGTCGCTCGAGGGGAGGCAGCAGGTGTTTATTTTTTGGATCGTCTTTGATCTGGTTATAGCTGCTTTCATATGCCGCAAGGCTCTGCTTCAGCAGGCCCGCGTCGTCGGTCGGCTGGTTCGACGAGGCAGCGGCAGACAACGCCTTTGAATATGCATTGCTGAAATTCATGTAGAGGTTGTCGGTCGAGAGTTTTGTGCTGTAGCTCACGATGTCGTTCATCTCTTGCCCGAGGCGCTCCATCGTGGCCATAACCTCATGCATTTCATCCACAGCTTTGCCGGTCAGTTTTTTTGCGTCCACGTCTTTCAGCATATTGCGGAACGGATCGAGCATCGAGTCGAGGGTGGATTTATCTATGGGCATATCAGACTCCTGGGTTTCGCATGGACGGCCGTCCTAGCCGGCGAAACCTTCGGACATCCCTGTCCCTAAATACCTTTTGTGCTCGGGTATGCGGCGTTTAATAGTTTCATCGGGCACGGGTATCACACGGCGGTGCCGGGCCTCCCATACGAGATCATGGTTCCATTTCCAGTTGGGGTCCCATTCCTGAGCACGCGGCAGCGTTACCTCGCGGAACAGCTTGCGCCCCTCTTCGATCATCTCGCGCACGCTTTGCTCGCGTTCGGCTTTCCAGCGCGAAGGCACTTCGGCCTTTTCATAGACTTCGATATTTTCGAGCACCAGGAAATCGCTGTAAAAGCCGTCGACAAATCCGTCGACCGACTGCTCGAGGCTGTTTTTCTGACGGATGTTATTCGTCTCGGTGATCATGGTCATGACATCGCTGAATGAATCGATGACTGCGAGAATGGCAGCACAACCTTTGGCTTTGATCGTCTCTTGCAGGCTTTCCCAGTGCGCTTTTTCGGCGGTCTCCTGGTCTTTCACCAGCGCCAGGGCGTTCTTGGTATGCAGATTGCCTTGCTGAAACTTTGCCTTGTATTCTTCTTCGCTCGTTGCAGTGGCCATGAGCTCGTAGAGTGCCTTTTCAGTTACATACGAATTTTTGTACAGAGGATTACCCTCGTACTTTTTCATGCGGACTCTGTAGTATTTTGTATAATCCGCCTGGCGTTGATCCATGCCGCAGGGTTGTGGAATTGCCACAGCCGTCAAATATATTGCCTACAGGCAGAGCGGCAGCTCTGCCTATAGGCATTTTACTTACTGCTTGTTAAAATCGACCGCGAACCACAGAATCAGCAGTGGGCCGTTTTCGCGCTTCCACATCGCAGGCCCGAGAAACACGCCCGGTGAAACTTCGCGTATTTCGTCATGGATCTTGCCGATAAACCATGGGTTCTCTGGCTGTTCGTAATCGAGGTAGATGCACGGTTTACCGTCGATCGCCGACGGCTGGATGCGCGTCACAAACGGGAACCAATCCATCTGCGTGACCAAAAGCTTCACGCGGTTGATCCCCCTGCCTTCGCTGCCGCCCGAATAAGAGAACGTTTTGCCATCCCACGGGAACACCCCCATTGCCGAAAAGCGGCTGATGCCCGCCATCAGCATCGTCTGATCGACCGTATCGACCGCGAGCATACGCCCCTTGGGTTTGCCGTCGACGCCCTTGAGGTCGGCGGGCTGCTTTGCCGAGCGGTAAAGGCGGTCGAGCTCGGCGGAACTCATGCTGGCCAATGCGTCGAGATCGTACCCGGCAGTGCGGCTTGCTGCCCCTGCTTTATCTGTTATTGCTGCTGTACTCATTGTTTGCTCCTTGAAATGGTGCCGGGGGTATTTAACCGGCCCCTGGGCCCTTTCATTTCGGTTTACTTTTAATGCGGATTTTCAGCAAAATCGACCGGTTTTATAAAAAAGGACTCAGAATGGACGCCGCGAAGCCGATTGAGATAAGAGGGCCTCATCGGCAAGACTATGCAATCCGCCGCTGACAACAACCGCCACGAAATGCTGATTCAGGTTCTCGACCAGTCGGCCAAACAACGGATTCAGAAACTGTTCATCGCGCTCGAACAGCAGCTCAAGATCGACGGTATTTCGGATGTACTCATTACTGCTGTCTTTGAACTGGTGGAAAATGCCGTGAAGGCCAACCTCAAGCGGGCATTTTTTATCCGGCAGGGTTTCGATCTGGGTGTCGTGGAACAGTATCAGGCGGGTGTCACGGCTTTCAAAGCCAGTTACCGTGATTTGCACCGCACCGACTACCTCACCGCGCTGCGCGAGCTGGCGCTTTCGGTCATGGTGAATGTAGACCATGACCGGCAGCGACTGCTGGTCTTCGTCGAGAACAACACCATACCCGTGGCGCAGGAAGAAGCGCGCATCAGGCGGCAACTTGCAGCCGCGATGAACGCCGCCGCGTTCAGTGATTTTTGCGTGCAGTGCGGCGACAGCGAAGAAGGCGGCGGCCTCGGTCTCGGTATGATCGTCTTTCTGATCAGAAACCTGGGATTCTTACCCGAATACTTCCGCGTCTATTTTCATGAACAGCGCACAGTTGCGCGGCTCGAATTTCCGCTCAGCGCCGACTACGAGCCGCTGCGGAAAAAATGGACTGGCCAAACCGACCAGCAGGCATGATCGGTTATTTCGCCATCTTCTGCAGTTTCCTGGCAATTTTACAGATCATCGCGCGCATCTCACTGGGCCGCCATTCGTCGCGGCATATCTATCTGCTGATCACGCTGGCGCTATTGGCTTACATTCTCTATTTTGGCGGCACGTTGATCGCGGTGACTGCGTTCCCGCCGCCCGCGGGGTTACACTGGCATCTGCCGGTGCTCTTTGCGCTCGGCCCCGCGATCCACTACTTTCTCAAATTTTCGCTGTTGCCCGATGAGGATGTCCCCTGGCAGGTGCTGGTGCTGCAGTGGTTGCCCGCTGCGCTCTGTCTCGCCTTCGTTGCCTCGCCGCTTTATCCGCAGCGCGACCTTTCGCTGCCCGAACTGGTAAAATTATTCCCCGAAAAGAAGCACGACACGCACGACATAGTCGCCATGGTTGCGTTCGCCGTGAACACGGCGTATTACGTCGTGAACGCTTACCGGGCGCGTTTCATTTTCAGATTGCCGCGCGCTGAGCTGTCGGGCATCATTCTCTATATTATTGTATTTCAGGCAGGTTCCATAGTGACTCCGGTCATTGCGTTCGTGGCGATGTCGGTGCACAGTATCGAGGCGCTGATCGTGAGCTGCGGTCTGATCGCCGCGAGCATTCTTTTTGGTTATGTGGCTTCGATACGCTATCCCGAATTTTTTGCGCCCCTGCAAGAACAGGCCCGTCAGGAAAAATACCGCAACTCGCAGCTCAAGAGTGTAAACACCCAGGTCCTCGACGACAAGCTGGATATAATGCTCAGAGAAGAAAAAGTTTTTCTCAACGATAAACTTTCCGTCAAAGCGCTCTCGCAGCTGGTACAGATTACCCCGCACCAGCTGTCTGAATATATTAACGTGCGATTTCAGAAAAATTTTTCGAGCCTGATGAACGAATACCGCGTCGCCGAGGCCAAACGGCAGCTTCTGGCCGACCCTGACCTCAGCGTGATTGAAATCGCTTTTGCTTCCGGGTTTGGCACAAAATCCAACTTCAATTCCGTGTTCCTGAAAGCGACAGGCATGTCTCCGCAGCAGTTTCGCCGCACAAATTCGCCTTGAAAATGCGGCTGCTAACGGCCGATTGGCACATGCGTATATTGATTTTGTTTTCGTTACTGCTTACCGCGCTTTCGGCGCAAGTAGCCCGCTTTCCGGCGATACCCGCCGCAGTTAATGGTTTCAATCCTTCGCAGTCAAAATGGCAGATTCTGTCGCGCCATAAACCCGACAGACTCGACGGCACGGTCTATTCGTTCAAGTTTTTGCCTAACGGCACGCAGGCGGTTGTGGCCACGGCCGATTTTCGCATGCACCTGATTGATCTGCCGTCAAACGGCGTCGTGTGGACAGTCAGTAACAGAATGAATCTCGAACGCGAGTTCGACGGCAATACCATTTACGATGTGTCGCCCGACGGCAGCGAATTTCTCTGCAACGGGCAAATAGACCCTGAAAGTCCGTCGGGCGAGCGGACGTTATATATCCGCAGCGTCAAAGACGGTTCTGTCGTCAAGACCTTGCCGTCAGAGTTTTCGACTTTCTACAGCGTGCAGGCCGACAAAGACCACCGCTATCCCGGCAAAGCCAAAGCGCAGGAACACCTCGACGCCCGCCTCGGCCCTTACTGGATGCTGGCGGTGGCAACGGCGAAGTACATCGAAGGTGGTTCGCAGATTCTCACCACGTGGAAGCACAATATGACGGGCGCCGATATGTACGACCGGCGTGCGATCATTTACAACCGCCGCTCACTCGCGAAGCTGCGCGACTACCAGCTCGTTGCCGATCAGCAAAAAGCCGACTTCAGCCAGCCTGCGGGTTTCACGACCGGACACTTCTGGTTCCCGGTGGCCTACAACCGCGCCAAAAAATCCGTCTACCACGGCACCTCATTCGGCCGCGTGCACGAGATGACCCCGGCGGCGATGCAGCAAAACCAGAAGACCGCGGTCGTCGAAAAGAAAAATCCGGGTCAGGTGCTTTATGTGCCGCTGTCTGATTCACCCGATATGGCAGAAAAAGACGCACAGATCATTCGCCATCTGAGTCTTTCGGCTTCGGGCAAGACGCTCTATGTGACTGCGGGTTATGAAAATTATCTGATACAGCTTTATGGCGTGAACACCGCGACGAAAAAGGAATTTTTTCACACTCCGATTGCCAACGTGGTGCGGACCGATGCGATGGGTGACAGCTACGTGATCGTCAGCGGCCAGCCATTTTATATTGTCAACACCGGCTCAGGTGAGGTGGAGTTTGTCGCCTCGGCCGCGACGTTCGACAGCGGCATGATCGATGCGCACCCCACAAAGCGAAAAATACTCATCAACACTTCGGGTAGCGAATTTCTGATTCTGGGGCACGCGCAGGATGCGGATATGAACTGGTAGAAAAAACTGCAACCGAATTAGAATATTACGCGCGCCGAGACTTCACTGTACCAACCGAGCCCGCTTAGCATGTATTCGCCCATCGAAGCACCGGTGAACACGTTGTTCTGCCAGGTCAGCGTAAAATTAAACAACGGGTTGTACGTGAAGAGCTGTGATAAAACCATGGTTTTATCGCTGAGATTGCCGAAGCCATTTAGCCCCAGCGTCAATTCGGTAAAGATGAAGCGCGCAAAGGTGGTGAACAGGCCGACATAATGTTGGCCATAATAGTTCGGCCGGTAGAGGCCATTCTGCACAAAGTAGGCTTTGACCGCCGCATTTTGCGCAAAAACGTTGTCGCTATAGCCCGCGCCATTATAGAAATATTCAACGTTCACGGTGAGCCGATCCGCCACGTCAAGAACCTCGAAGCTGCGGCCAAAACTCAGCACACCCTTAAAGACGTGCTGGTCGCGTAACTGGTATATTACCGGATTGAAAATGTTAAAGGAGTTCACATCGATGCGCTGCGCGTTGTCGCCATACGCATAGGTCGCCTCGGCGCGCCAGTCGAGCGTCAGAAAACGCGTACTGGCTTCAACGAGATACGTCGGCACTTTTTTCTGCCCCAAAATCACACCGGTGGCCACCTCGGCGCGGCTAACCGCGGCCTCGACTTTAAAAGCCTGAATCACATCTTCGGTGCGCGTGCTTTTGCCAACACCGGTAAACGAATAGAAGTTAAGCCCGCTGCCAATCGGCACGTGTGCGCGCAGACCATAGGTACCCTCGCGAAACTGGAATGCATCGGTGGCACTCCTGAGCTCGGTATTGATGACGTCAGACGGGTTCCAGAAAAAACCCCGCCCCCAGACAAGCACCTGTTTGCCGGCACGAAAATAGATTGCGCGGTTGATATTCGCGTCGACGAACGCTTCGGTGAAACGGTAATCGGCGTACACCGTCTCATTCACACGCGTTGTCGCACCGGTTGTCGCATCCTGAAATGTGCGCTGTTCGTTTTTGCCCTGCGCATACACATTCGACACGAGGTTCACGACGGCTTTCGTGCTGCGGCGTGCGCGCGCTTCGAGCAGCGCATTGGTCTGAATCTGGTTATTGAGCGTATTGCCGGCCGTCGAGGCGTTGTTGCCGATCAGCCAATCACGCTGCATCGCATAAGAGTTACGGCTGTTAATCGAGCCCGAGAATGCGACCGATTCTTTGTCGGTAGATTCTTCAACCTTGTTGTCGGTGATCTTTTCGATCGGAGTGACGGTATCGCCCTCGGAGAATAGTTTGGTTTCGTCGATTTCACCCTCACCCCCACCAGCCCCTCTCCCGGCGGGAGAGGGGGGTGTTTTCTTCTCTCCTTCTCCCTGCGGGAGAAGGGGCCGGGGGATGAGGGTGAGCAGGCAAAAGCCGACTAAGATGTTCTTTAGCACGGATTATTTACTCAAATTCTCAAGATATGCCTTCGTGAAAATCTTCGGACTGAGCTTTTTCAGCGACACACCTGAAATGTCGAGCACGGTCTTGTTGCCCTTCTCGAATTCATCGATGAACATGCCTTTCAGAAGAATATATTTGCCTTCGATCTGCGTGTATTTCAGAAAATACGCGGTCTGCATGAGCGTTCCCGACAGCGAATACGACTGAACCTTGAGCTGCAGAAAGGTGCCTTGCTCAACCCAATAGACCTGTTTGGGGTAGGTCACGTCGCGCACTTTCGCAACTACGGTAAACTTCCAGACCTTTTTGTTGCCGAGCATCTCTTCGGCGATGTCTTCTTTGTTGTTTGCATCGACATACGGTTTATACAGTTCAGTCGTTTTTTTGCGTTCGAAGTCACCGGCCTTGGTGTCGGTGCCGTTGATGCTCTCGTCGCGGTTGATATGCTGAAACGTGCGCGTATTCTGCCGGTACATCCAGAAGTTGTTGCCCGTGCGCAAATAGCCATTGCCTTTTTCAGACTGCGGCGCAGTCGTCACCATCAGAAATTCGTCGCCTTCGTCGCGGCGAAAAAACAGCGTCTCGAAGTTCTTCACTCCTTGCCCCACCTTTTGCTGCGTCAGCGCGACCTTGGCCGAAAAATCGCTCACCTGCGACATGCGCTTGTCAATTTCCTGAAGTATATGATTCACGCCTACGGCGTGAATCATATACGGTTGCGCAACCAGCAGAGTAAATAACAGTTTTTTCATCTTTTCCCCTTATTCATAATGCCTCAGCGCCTCGGCCGCATCGAGTTTCGCCGCGCGCCGCGACGGAAAATACGCCGTCGCCGTCGAGATGAGCAGTATCATCGCAATATTGCGCACAATATCCGACACAAATGGCAGAAAGTATAGCTTGCGTTTGTTCAAGAACAGACCAAGAATACTCTGCGTCTCAATCGTGAACGCCGACAGCGCCAGCATTACCATGAATGCCAGCAGCAGACCCGCCACCGCCGAAAAGAATGCCAGCTGGAATGTTTCGAGTAGAAAGATATTACGCACATCGGCCTGGTGCACACCGAGTGCGCGCATAGTGCCGATTTCACGCGTGCGTTCGCGTATGGTCATGCGCAGCGTATTGACCACACCGATTAGAATGATAAAAAACATGATCAGCACCGCAATGACGGTAATCTTGTTGAGTGCGCTTTCGAGGTCGAGCACCTGGCTCGCGCTCTCGTACATCGTGCGCACGTCGATCGCGGGCCCGTAGAAATTGGTCTTCCGCATATCCTGATTTTTCTTGAGCAAATCGTCACCGGTCGAAGTACGCGGCAGCACGCGGTATTCCGGAGCGAGCAGAGTTTTCCATTCAGCAGAGACTCCCTCGGCCAGAAGGGTACGCTCAACCGGCAGATCGCCGAGGTACGTGCGGTAAAAACCCGCTTCGGGTAAAAATGCGCCGATCTGACCGGGTATGCCTGTCTCATTCGCGAATATTCCGTCGACGGTAAAAGTCTGCTCTACCGGCGCGGCGCCGTGTATCGATCTAAAGCGCAATGCTACCTTGTCTCCGGCTGCCACGCCGAGAGCTTCGGCGTTCGCCTCCGAAAGCAGAATTCGGTCGGTGTCTTTGTCCTTACTGAACTGGCCGTCGCCAAGACGAATGAATTTTTGCGCTGTGCCGGATTTCTCAAATTCCTGAGTTAATCCGCCGATGATCACGGGCGTCGTTTTCTCAGCCGCGACCAGCTCACCGTGGATCGCGGCAATTCCCGGTTTGAGCAGCGCGTGAATTTTGTCTGCGAGGCGAATCACCGTGCGCGGCGAATCAAAGAGTTTAAAGGTCACCTGAAACGATCCCGTTTCGTTCGGTCTGAACCCGCGCAGATCTTTCAGATTTTTCAGCGGCAAAAACAATGCGCCGCTTTCAAACAGGCTTTCGGAACGCAGCAGCATCACGACCGTAAAACGCGCGCTCTGTTCCTGGCCGCTGACAGTCTTGAGCCGCATTTTGAGCGTGTCGTAGAGTTTCACATTGAGGGCTTTCGCCTTGTCGGCAAAGATTGCCACGGGATTTTCGTATTGTGGAGAGACAAAATCATCCAGTTTGCCTTCTTTTATGCGGCTGAGCAAATAATCGGCATCCGTTGAATTTGCGATGTTCTTGCCTTCGCCGAGTTCGAGTGGTACCACAATGACATTTTCACCCTTGCCGATACCGATAGCGCGCGAAAATACCGCCACGTTTTCAGCAATTTCCCGCACGTCGGGCAGATTTTTCTGTAACAAGTCGAGATAAAGAGTGCGGTCGCGAATCAGCAGATTCTGCGCGCGCGAGCGCTCGATCACCGCCAGTTCGAGGTGACCCGTCATCTGCACGACGAGCTTGTTGAGCAGCGTGTCGGTGATGCCGCGCGAAAACGAATTAGCGACAATGAGAATCATAGTGCCGAACGCGATAGCCACACCCAACAGCAGGTTGCGGCGCCGCTGACGAATCAGGTTGCGAAAAGCTATCGAATTCAAGAGTCTTAGTCTTTGCATATTAATCCCTCGAAATCGCATCGAGCGGCGTAATGCGCTGAGCGACGACAATCGGATAAACCGACGCAAAACCGGTTACCAGCACCAGCTCGATGACGCCCGCCATCACATCCGCCACGCCGAGATACGGGGCAAAAGTTTTTCCACCGAACAAGAGCTGCAATATGTTGTTGTCCGCAGTGATATGCATCGCCTTGAGAACCGGCACAGAAACCGCGCCGACGAGAATACCAAGGCCGCCAAAAATCACCGCAAGGCTGGCAGTTTCAATCAAAAACATGACGGTAACAAAGCGTTTCGGCGCCCCGACCGCGCGCATCATCCCCAGCTCCGCCGTGCGCTCGAGTGCTGCCATCGACAGCGTGTTCATGATGATGATGACCGCCACGAAAAAGATAAAGAAGACAAAACCCGTCAGCGCACCGCGAATGATACCCGCCATGTCACCGAGCTGGCCAATCGCCTGCTGCCAGGTCACCGCGCGTGCGGGGGCACCGGCGCTCTTGAGTGCGGCATTAAGATCTTTTACACGCTGCTCAATGGCAGCGCTGTCTTTGAGTTTCACAAATACGACATTGTATGCACCCGCGTCGGTGTGCGGCTTCTGCACGGCGGATTTATCCCTGAGCTTTTTGAGCGAGGCCGTGATTTCGGCCTTACCCGTTTTTGACGTGACTACCGTTGTTTCATTAAACAGTGCATCGAAATTTTCCTCGCGCGCGATCAGGTTTTTGGTATCCTTGGTAACATTCGCCGCCGCGTCAGCATTGGTTACCCACTGAAAACATTCGCGGAAAGTTTCGAGATCCAGAATATTGAAAAATTTCCAATAATCGTCGAGGAATTCATAGCGCATAATACCTTTGATATCCGTACGGACGTCTGAGGCAGTCGAATCGCCCGATGCCCCCATCAGCACCAGTGAATCTTTGACGATCATCTTCTCGCGGTATTTCTTCACCTCGTCAGAAAAATTTTTCTCGTCGAGCGGAAAGCCAACCGGTTTGACCCAGATATTCTGGTCGTTGAAAAAACGCACCCGGCGGTTCTGGCTGATCAGCATGCCGCGCTCGTGCTTGTCGAGCAGTTTGCCTTCGACGAGTTTCACATTTTCGCGGAAGATTTTATTGTACTCCGGAAAATCCACACCCAAAAGCATCGCAAAATCGACATCACCCTCTTCTGTCAGCACAAAGCTGAAGCCGCGCGCTGCCGGCAGAAATGAGGCCAGATACGTCTGCTCAGAGAGGACCTTCTGCACCTTGGCAAAGTCTTTGATGAGCGCGATATCTTTACCCATCGGGATAAACAGAATATTGGCGTTTTCCTGCGCTTCTGAGATCACGACAACATGGCCGGTGAAACGTTCGACGATATTTTCGCTTAAACCGCGGTTCATGCCGCTGATCACCGCGTTACCGAGCGTCATGATCAGCGCGCCCATAAACAGAATTGCGCCGATGACGAGACTCTTGCCTTTATGGCGTAACAGGTTGCGGACAGCAATGGTGAATGCGATTCTCATTTTGCGTTCTTGGCTCCTGTGCGTTTGGCCTTAGCCAAACGCACAGGAGCATCATCCACAATCAATCCGTCTCTAATCTTCACCACATGCCGTGCGTATTGCAATACATCGGGGTCGTGC
Organism: uncultured Turneriella sp.; assembly: GCA_964356715.1. Classification (GTDB taxonomy): domain Bacteria; phylum Spirochaetota; class Leptospiria; order Turneriellales; family Turneriellaceae; genus Turneriella. The sequence goes on from CAYHJO010000098.1 coordinate 10,644, forward strand.
GTGGAAAACACAAACGTTGTTTTGTGCTCGGCGTTGAGTCTACGCATAAGCTCCAGAATTTTGTGGCCGGTGTCAGAATCGAGGTTTGCCGTCGGTTCATCAGCCAGCACAATTTTGGGATTCGTCACCAGCGCGCGCGCGATCGCGACACGTTGCCGCTGGCCGCCCGAAAGCTCTGCCGGGCGCTGGTGCAGTTGCGCGGTTAATCCGACTTCTTCAAGCAAATGCTCAGCGCGCTGGCGAATCTCTTTTTTCGAGGGAGGATTTTCTTTCATTAGTAACAATGGAAATTCGACGTTCTCAAGCACATCGAGCACCGGAATCAGGTTGAAGGTCTGGAAAATAAAGCCCACTGTGTAGAGGCGCAGATCGGTCAGCGCATTGTCATCAAGCAGGGTGATATTCTGCCCCGCGATATCGACCTCGCCGCTCGATGGCTTGTCGATGCAGCCAATGATATTGAGCAGCGTGGTCTTGCCGCTGCCCGAAGGGCCCACAACCGAAAGCAGATCCCCCTCTTCTACACTAAAATCGACGCCCTTGAGTGCGCTGACCGTCGTCTCGCCGAGGGGATAATCCTTGCGGACTTTCTTCATTTCGATGATGCGCATAACTCTATAAAACTAAATCATAGATGGCGCGGCGACCAGAAAATTAACCAAATGGTTAAATTGTCACTGCAGCCGGCGCCCACCAGTGCCAGGGGAGGAAGTTGCTGAAGAGTTGTTGCCGCAGGTGTGGTATACCGAAACGGTTTAGTGCCTGGAATGGTATCTTAAGCCAGCGTTTAGTGCCCAGTCGGAAAAGCTCATCCGCGGAGATCAGACGATTGCTATGATTTTCCATAGCTACGCGCGGCAGGAATAGCCAGAGACTGATTCGAATGAACGCGGTAACACTGATACCCAGCGTCAACGCAGCGATGCGAATCAACTTAACATCCTCTCCGTAAAGGCACAACATATGCCTGTGCAGCCGTGATTCACCGGCACTGCGTTTCGTCGCATCATATGCCTGTTGTAGCAACCGGTTCCACGATAGATTTTGCTTCTCTGCGAGGCGAAAGGCACAATACCGCGTTACATTCGAATAAGTTGTCTGCCTTTGTGCGGCTGCCATCCGTAACCTCCGCCATAACTGAGGTTGCAATTGCACCTCCCAAACATCGCTAATCTGTGTGGGTTTCCCTATCAGGAAACTCGGTTGTTTTCTGCAAATCATTCTACCCTCTATATATTAAATACCAAAAGAAGGCGGAATTTTCTCACATTATATCATTTTTTTCCCTATTTTTTTAGCTATGGAAATCCATAGCTATACGTATGCCGATTCCCTCCTTAACTCCTGCGGCGGTACGAACCCCGCCGGCTTACCCGCAAGCGGCTTCTCGACCGCCGCACGCTGCCAACGGTCACCCGCAAGCACCACTAGGCTCGTGAGCCCCGGCACGAGACGCCGCACCGTCTCCGCCGCGAACACCACAGGCGTCGTGAGCGCGATCGCATATTTCAGCGGATTATTAGGCAGGCCAAGATCGTCACCGGCCCTGTCTCCCAGCACCATGCGGCTGAAACCAGAGCGCAACTGTACCTCAAACCACGCCGCCGCTTTTTCGAGCGGCGTTTCAGCGCGCTCGAGCGGCACATTCATGAGCGCCTGACCCAAGAGCCGCGAATCGTCATCAGCCGGCGGCTGGGTCACACCCGCGAGCCACGCGGTACGCGTGCCCTCTCCTTCGGTAATCGGCAACAGGTTCTCGTCAACACCCATCAGCCAGCCAATGTAGCGCCACAGGTGCATCACTCCCGCGGATTCTTCGTCAGAAATCTGCAGACCCAAAACGCGCAGGCCACCGAGATAGACTGCAGAAAACAGCACATTTGTCGCCACGAGGTCTGCCTGGTTGATCGGCAGCCCCCATTCGGCATGCCGCCACTTGGGCGACCGGTCGAGCATCATGCGCACATGCGCGTGCATCATACGCACCTTGATCGCCGATTTAAAACCCGCGGCGCCGCGCTCGAGGCCGCCTGAGCGCGTCACATCAAAACTGAATTTCGCCGTTTCGGCGAGGCGACGCGAAGCCATGTAGTCGAGCTGGCCCGTGAATGCAATCGGCTTGTTGGCTGCGCCGGATCGATAACCGCCCATGAGACTTACGCACGACAGCACATATTCGCCCAGCATGCCAGAGCGCTGTGTGAGCCGCGCGCCGGCTTCAAGCAGGCTCTTGTTCAGCCACAACGGCTCTGATTCAACCTGTTGCATAAGCGCTTTGAGCTCTGCAGGTGAACCTTTAGGTATTGTTCCATTCAGCGCTTCGCCCAGCATTTTCATCGCCGGCTGCATGCCGATTTCGTGAAACTTGTGCGCGAGTTTGTCGGCAAGCTCGTCGCCCACCCAGAGATACTCGCCGTAGCGCGCAACTTCTTCGGGTGTTACCTTACGCTTGATGAACAGCTTCTCCGTCAGCGCAAGAAAGAAGTCTTTGTTTTCAGACGGATCACGAAAGCGGGTCGGGTATTTGGTTGTCGGTGTTGCGGCGGCTTGTTCCATAGCAGCGGCTGGGCGATTGTGAACAAAGCGTCAATATTTTATGTTATATCCTGTGAGGTGGCAGAGCCACCTCACAGGATATAACTTTAAAACTATGCCATTTGATTCTAAAGAGATATTTCTGTTTGTGGCGCTGGTGCCATTGCTGATCTTTATTGGACGAAAGATTCGCGCCAAAACGGCGGCGCCCGCCAAACCCGAACAGAGTGTGCAGGAGAGTTATCCATCCGACTTACAAAGAAAGATTGAACGAGGGTTTTATAGCGAAGGGCAAACTGTATTGCTCGCAGCATTCGAATCGGATGTCGAAGCGAACATCGTGCGTGGACTGCTGATCGACAACGCAATCTTCGCCGAAATCCGAGACGAGGCGATCGGCGCGACAAAATTCAGTTACTCGTATGCCGTCGGAGGCGTGAAATTGTTTGTGCATGAACGCGAGCTGGGTGCAGCGCGTGAGCTGTTAACCCGGCATCAGGAGATTACGCAGTTCGAGAGCAATGACTGGCAGCCAAAGACCTGCCCGCAATGCGGTTCAGATATGCTCTCATACCAGAAATACCATCCGGTAAGTGCGCTGATTCTTTTCCTGGGTGCGCCGTTTGTGCCGCTCAAAGCCGGGCGCTGGGTGTGCCTGCAGTGCAGCCACAAGTGGAAGGAATAAAAAAGCCGGGTCTGGTTTCCCAGCCCGGCTTTTGCATCAGTTGCCTGAAGCGGAAGGCCGCTTCAGATCACAACTGATTACCAGCGGCGATTGTAATCACCGCCACCGCCGCCGCGGTTGCCACCACGGCCACCGCCGCCACCACCGCCGCTGCCACCGCGATCTTCGCGTGGGCGTGCTTCGTTGACAACGATCTCGCGATCATTGATCGCACGGCCGTTCAGGCCTGAGATTGCTTTGATGCCTGCAGATTTGTTTTCCATTTCGACAAACGCAAAGCCTTTTGCTTTACCTGTGTCGCGGTCAGTGATAATTTTCGCTGACGTAACGGCTCCAAATTCTGAGAAAGCTTTCATCAGATCCTGTTCTGTCACTGAATAAGCTAAGTTTCCTACATAAATGTTCATATATCCTCTTTTTCTTCAATCTGCACCACCAGACGTACCTTGCGGACGACTGCTGCTACAGCTTATTAAACCTGATCGTAAATGAGCTGAAAGGTAGTTAAACTTCGTTCAAAGACAACTAAAGATCGTAATCATTCTAAATTCGCGGTTCGGCCTGAACTTGGCCCACCACCCTCAGGCTGTCCAGCAAAATAAATGATTTAGCACCGCTGTGTCTTCAGCATAACTCCATATACGGCTGACCACAACATTGGTTTTCACGCTGTCTGCATCTGCCGCAATTACCCGCTGTGGAAATCGCCATCAACCGCAAGGCTCGTTTTAATTACGAAATCGTCGAAGATTTCGAAGCCGGTATTGCGCTCACAGGCACCGAAGTCAAATCTCTGCGCGAAAAAAAAGTCAATATCTCTGACGGTTATGTGCTGATACGCGACACTGTCGTGCAGCTCATCAACTGCCGCATCGAACCCTATGAAAAGGGCAACATCATGAAC
>CAYHJO010000099.1:0-14743 GCA_964356715.1 uncultured Turneriella sp.
AAAAACACCGGCACCGGGCTGCAGCAATCCGAATACACGACGCGCATTACGTTCGGCTTTTCTTTCTGGGTGCCGTGAGGTTTCTGCGGGGTTTTGGCATATGGCAGACCACACTTCAACCGTAATTCCTTGCCGCTGACTTATGCAAAAAAACAATTCCCTCTGAATGACAACGACAGATCTGCAATTCCTCAAAAACCTCGCAAAACACAACGACCGCGCATGGTTCGCTAAGCATAAGGCGGATTTTGAAAGTGCACAAAGCCGTTTTCTCGAACTCGTGGGTGGCCTCATCTTTGCGCTGAGCGAATACGACGAGACGCTCACCACCGTAGATCCCAGGAGCTGCCTGTTCCGCATCTACCGCGACGTGCGCTTCAGCAAAGACAAATCGCCGTACAAAAGCCATCTTGCCGCCTACATCTGCGCCGGCGGTCGCAAATCGACAAACCTGCCCGGCTATTATATCCACATCGAACCCGGCGGCGAATCGATCTTTGGCTCGGGCTTCTATATGCCGGAAAAAGACCTGCTCGACCGCTTCCGCGCAGATCTCGACAGCGCGCAGAGTAAAATCGCCGCGCGGCTCGCTGATAAGAAGTTTCGCAAAATGTTTCCGGAAATCGTCGATGAAGATGCTGCAAAGAAAGTGCCGCGCGGCTATTCGGCAGACCACGCGAACGCCGAACTGCTGAAGCTGAAGCACTTTGTCGTGCACACCTATCTCAGCGACACAGAAGTCTGCGGAAAATCTTTTTTGCCCTCGCTGGCAAAACGAGGCGCTGCTCTGCACGACTGGAATGCGTTGCTCATGAAAATTGCGCGGCCGCAGACGCCCCGCAGGATTTAAGTTGACCTCGGCCTGCAATCCTTAAGATGTAGGCATGCAAAATAAATTCTCCGCTGTGCTGCTGATCGCGGCAACGTTCTTTTCCGGAAGCCTGTTGAGCGCGCAGAGCAAGGCCGATGACATTCCCGTCGGCGATCTGCCCGCCGCCGTAAAATCAGTGCTCGAAAAATATGCCCAGGTGCTGCACGACAGCAAGTCGGTCGACGCAGCGGCGACGGGCATCGCCGGCACACGCTATAAGATCTGGATTGCCAAGAACGATCCTGCCAAGGGCATGCCGGCGCCTGTCACGATCATCGCTCCGGCATCGGGCGCAGCGAAGATCGTAAACGTCGGCAGTTATTAAATTGCTCAACCTCGACGCCGAGAAAACGCAGCGTTACCGCCGGCAGCTGCTAGCCGCGGTCTTCGCGCGTTATTTCTGGATAACGCTTTCGGTCGTGCTGGTGCTGTGGTTTGACATCCCGTTCGCGCGCTATATCAGCCTGGCGGGTGCTGCGCTCGCAGCGATGAACACGATTGCGCTGTTTTCGTTCTGGCATCTCAGGTTCGACAAGATCATGATCTATTTCATGATCTCGAGCGACAGCCTTGTATTGCTCTACGCCGTCGCGGCCACGGGTATGTTCACGAGCCCCTTTTCCATTGTGCTGATCGTTGTCGCGGCTTTCACGGTGCTCGTCACCGATATGCGCTACGGTATCTACACGGCTGCTTTCTCTTCGGTGGGCTTCAGCACGCTCGGGACTTTTGCGCTTTTGGGCATGTTACCGCGCGAGCTCAACATACCGCATTATAACACCATTTTTGCGATTTTTCAAATGGTAGTGCTTGCTTCAGCGCTCTTTTCCATCGTGGGTATACTGGGTTTTGTTGTGTCGCGGCTGCAGAAATCAGAAGCCGGTTTTTTTGAGCAGGGTCGCGTGCTGGCCGAAAAAAACAGCGAAATGTCGGCCGATCTGGCCATTGCAGCGACAGTGCAGCAGGCGATTCTCGCGCGCGATACCTACGCCGACGACCGCGTAGAAATCAGAGGCCGCGTGCAACCCATGGTTGAGGTCGGCGGCGACTATCTGGAGATCTTCCGCTTTGACTCGGGTGAAATCGGTCTCTTTGTAGCCGATGTTTCGGGCCACGGCGCGGGTTCGGCACTCATCACGGCAATGCTTAAGGTGAGTCTCGAAAATGCCGCGCGCGGAGAAAGCGATACGGGCCGAATTCTCGGCCGCATCAACAACGACATGTGCCGTATTATCGGACAGACCGATTTTTACCTGACGGGAATCCTCTGCAAGATTCATCCCGACACGTACGCGTTTGAATACTGCGGCGCGGCGCATCCCGAAATTTATCTGCTTTCGGGAAAGAGTATCAGGGCGCTCGAGAGCGGCGGCACAATTCTCGGCAAATTGCCGGAGCTGCAATTTCCGGTCAACAGCGTGCAATTAGGCAAAGGCGATCGTCTGCTCATCTACACCGACGGCATCACCGAAGCGCGGCATAAGGACGGCGAATTCTGGGGAGAAAACCGGCTGAGGGAAATTCTCGAACAGAGCACAAATCTCAGCGCCGGTGAATTTACCGCAAAAATATTCAGCCTGCTCGATGCCTTCCATGGCAAAGACAAGGCCAGCGATGACCGTACTCTGCTTACCGTCGATGTGCTGGCCGAACCGCGCCGCGCCGCTGACAGCCGGTTTAACGGAGACCTGATCACCGATGTCGAAAGCTCGCGCGCTGCGCGCGCCGAAGGTAACATTGCACGCATCGAAGGCTTGCTGGCAAACAATACGGCTCTGCCGCTGCGCGCGATAATCTCTCTTATTCGCGTTCTGCGGCGGCAGAAAGGAGCGGCGACCGCGCTGACACACCTGACGGCACTGCTGGAAAAATTTCCAGAGCATCCGCTGCTCACCGAAGAAATCGGCCGCACCTGGTTCGCGGCGGGCAACATGGCGGAAGCGCAGCGTTTTTTTTCGCTGGCTGCGCGAAAAGATAAGTCGGGTTACAGCGAATATTTTCTCGCCAAAATTCAATCCGCACAATAAGTGCACTAAGGGCAGAGTACAAAACCCCGTTTTTCAGCTGGACTCGGCATACCGGCTCGGGCATCTTGTCAGCCGCCAATGCTGAGTATTTATGAGATCTCCCGCCGCTGACTTTACTATCCAAAAAGCGAGTTCTCTCATGGGGACATGGACCTGGGACCTTGCGACAAATGCAGTGACCTGGTCGCAAGGTTTGTTCAAGCTGCTTGGCGTCGACCCCGCCGCCGCAAAAGGCCAGAATCTGTACGAACTTTTTTTTGAGCGGGTCCATCCCGACGATCTTCAGGATGTTCTGAATCTGAATGAGCTGGTGAGAAAAACCAGCCAGCCGCTGGCGATGGCTTTCCGCGTGCTGTTACCCGACGGCCGAGTGAGGCATGTGGTCGCCGAACCGGACCAAATGCTCGATGAAGAGGGCCACGTGGTTTCACTCGTCGGAACAGTCCGCGACCTGAGCTGGGACGACATGCAAAACAGTCTGTTGCGCAATTACAAATTTGCGCTCGATCAGCATGCGATTGTCGCGATGACCGATAGATCCGGCCGTATCACGTACGCCAACGATAAATCCTGCGAAATCTCAGGTTATAGCAGGGATGAACTGCTCGGCCAGAACCACCGCATGTTAAATTCCGGCCACCACAGCGAAGAATTTTTCCGCGGCATGTATAGCGTGATCCGCCAGGGGCATACCTGGCAGGCTGAAATCAGAAATCGCAGAAAAGACGGCTCTTTTTTCTGGGTCGACACCACCATTGTGCCATTCACTGACACAACTGGCGAGGTGGTGGAGTTTCTGGCGATACGCACGGACATCACGGCGCGCAAGGCCAACGAGAAAATTCTGCTCGATACGGCGCGACGCCTTGCCGAAGCGCAGCGTATCAGCAAAACCGGCAGCTGGGATTGGGATCCCGAGACGGGGAAAGTCTACTGGTCCGATGAAATGCACCGCATTTTCGGCATCGCGCGTGAGGATTTCGATGGTTCGACCGAAGCGGCGATCAATGCGTACCATCCGGAAGACCGCGCCTATGTTGAGGAAGCCACGCGCCGTGCGCTGCGGGAGAAGAAGCCGCAGCCCCTCGAAGCGCGAATACTTTTAGGCGATGGCAGCGTACGGTACGTGCGCAGCCACGCCGAGGCTGAATACGACGCCGAAGGCAACATGGTGCGCATGCAGGGCACCTATCAGGATACCACCGAACGACACGAAATGGAACTCGCGCTGCGCGAATCCCGCGAAAGCTACCAGCGCCTGTTCGAACAGACGGGTGAATGCCTGTTTATCGCTGATCAACAGGGCCGTTTCCTCGATATGAACAACGCCGCTGTGCAGCTAACAGCGTACAGCCGCGAAGAATTGCTGGCAATGAATGTGCGTGACCTATTTGAATATTCGGGAGAAGAGGGGCCCCGCTTCGCAGAATTGCTGAGTGCGGGCCTGCTGACTGTGGAACGCATAATGCTGAAGAAGAACGGTGACCGGATTCAAACCGAAATTCGCGCCCGCCTGCTTTCCGACGGCAGATTTTTTGCCGCCATACGCGATCTCACTGCGCAACGGCAACTCGAACAGAGTCTGCTGCAGGCGCACAAGCTCGAATCGCTGGCGGTATTGGCGGGCGGCATCTCGCACGATTTTAACAACATGCTGAGCGGCATGTTCGGATACGCCGAACTCGCGAAAAAGCTCAGCACCGATCCGCGCATTACGCATTATCTGCAACGCATTCTCGAGGGCCTCGAACGCTCGCAGAGCCTGACGCACAGACTCATGACTTTTGCCAGCGGCGGTCAGCCGCAACGCGTCACGGGGTACCTGTTCCCCTACGTGCGCGACACGGTCACATTTGTGCTCAGCGGCTCTAACTGCCGGGCGCATTTTGACATCGCCGCGGATATTCACCCCTGCGAATACGATCCGGTACAGATCGCGCAGGTCTTTGACAACCTGGTACGCAATGCGCAGCAGGCGATGCCTGGCGGCGGCCTCATTAGCATCATGGCGCGGAATCAACAGATCCGTGAAGGTGATCGCATGCTACTGCCGGCCGGTTCTTATACGCGCGTTTCTGTGGCAGACACGGGTTCAGGCATACCCGAAGAAAATCTCGGCAGATTGTTTGATCCTTTTTTCTCGACAAAACCCGACGGGCACGGCCTGGGCCTCGCATCGAGTTACTCTATCGTCAAACGCCACGGCGGATTACTCGAAGTGTTTTCCACGCCCGGCAAGGGTTCGGTGTTCCATGTATGGCTGCCCGCTTCACCCGATGCGGTGATTACGGGCAAGACCGCGCGCGCAGCTGAAGAACCTCCACGCAACGACGCCGGAACAATTCTAATCATGGACGACGAAGAAATGGTGCGTGAATCCCTGTCTGATCTGCTGCAATCGTTGCGTTACCAGGTTGTCGCAGTTGCCGGCGGTCAGGCCGCGCTGGATTTCCACTCGCGCTCGCTCGTGCAGCGCAGATTGCCTGTGGCAATCATTCTCGATCTGACAATTCCCGGCGGCATGGGCGGGGAAGCCGTCGTCGCGGAAATACGCAAGAGAGACAGGACAACGCCGGTCTTTGTTTCGAGCGGATATTCCGCCGGGGCGATCATGTCTGATCCCGCCAGTTACGGCTTTACCGCGGCTCTACCCAAGCCCGTGCGGCTGGCCGAGCTTGCAGCCTTGATGGAAAAATATCGCATCGCCCGCTGAGCCGCGGGCCAAAATATCTTGACGCAGCCGTTCGATCCCCTCTCTGGAGCGATGCAAAATGTTTTCCGTTCGGTCTTGCTGGCAGCGCTGTTGATCCCGCAACTTTCCTGCGCGTTGCTGCAGGGCACGCTGAGCGAATACGCTCCCGATATCACGCTAAAAGACGTGCAGTTGAAAGGCTTCGATTTCGAAGGTGCGGATATAGAATACATCTACAACATCCGCAACAAAGTCGGTTTTGGCATCACGTTCACCAGACTGGCCTTTCAGATCAGCGTCGACGGTCGCCGCATGATCGATGCGCAGAACGACAAGAATGTCGTGATTAAGGCCAAAGAAACCACGGAATTTTCGATCGTGCAGCGCGTGCGCTACGTCGAAACCGCCGAGGCATTTATTGAGTTCGCGAAAAAAGATGCGGTCGAAATTGCACTCAAAGGCAATGTCGGTATCTACGTCAATGAACTCATTGGTACAGTCAACGTGCCGATAGAAGGTGCGAAGGTCGTTGCCGTGCCGAAATTGCCGCAGGTGCATTTCGGTGCCCTCGAATTTGACAAAATGAACCTTTCCAACCCGCTCAATCCGCAGGCGACATTTACGCTGAAATTCAACGTGCGCAACCCGAACCCGTTCGAGATTAAGATTCCGCGCATCGAATACGATTTCACAGCGGCCGGCACACGCGTGGTGAGCGGCACAAAGCAGAACCAGACCTTACCGAAACAGGCAGATGCGACGCTGTCGATTCCCGTCAATCTCAGGGGCAAAGACATCATCGATCTCGTGCCCAAACTGCGTGACCTGAGCACAACGGATTACCGTTTTACTTCGGCCGTCGATGTCGCGCTGATGGGGCAGACGCTGAGCCTGCCGTTTTACTATCCGAAGTAATCTGTAATTCCGGCTACGCCGGAATTACAGATTACCGTTAGAAACCGTATTCTGCGCCGAGCTGTAGTGAAAAAACCTGCGGGTGCTGCCCTTCCGCAGCGAGCAGCCGGGCAAAATCAGAATTGAATTTGTCGCCGGACGGAAATGGGGGATTACTCTGCAGGACTGCGTCATAAATCTGTGTGTAAAAGGCACGGTAGTAACCAAGCCCCGCCTTCAGACGCAGCGATGCAGTGAGACTGTAAGCATAGTATAACTGCAGCTGCAAAGCCGTTGATTTTACCTTGCCGCCGGCGGTCGCAACCGCCGGGAAATTCTGCGGCGGATTTTTGAACGCGAGTTCCATATTCGCCGCGTTATTCGCTGCGCCGAACGCGAGCTCTGCGCGCAGATCGTGCGCCTGATCTTTGGCCCCGAGGTGGCCCAGCAAAGAGACCAGCACCGAGCCGGTCACCGCCATGGACGTATTCATTGTCTGCGCATCGTACGCAATTTGCTGCGTCTGCTGCGGCACGAGCGAAACGCTGCCGCTCCAGCGGTAAAAGGAAAAGCCGGCGCCGACACCGAGCCAGCGGAACAACGCATAATGCCCCGATGCCTGAAGGCCCAGCGTATTCGCATGCGGCGACTGTTCCAGCGGTGCCGGGCCGCCGGCGCCCGGCGCCGTGTCGACCTGCTGAAAGGTCGAAAAGCCATACGAGCCGGTAACGCCAAAGAGGAACTTCTGTCTATCCGTTGGTTTTGCGGGCTCTTCGGATTTTACCTCGGCCGGTTTTGTCTGCTCTTTGCGTATTGTCTGCCCGTCTTCGGTCAGGTAGACCGCGGTATTGTTTTCTTCGGAGACAAGACGGGCCTTGACTTTTTTGTCTTTGAACTCCACTTCTTTCAGTTCGATGGTTTTTTCATCGAGAATGAGTTTGCTGATACTGTTTTTTGCAACCTGTAGCGTGCCGTAGGGGCTCTGAAAAACATATTTATCGGCTTTCTCTGAAAGAATTTTGCCACTGATAACATCGCCGTTCTTCTGTACGATGACAGTCGCTGCGACCGGCAGCAAAGCTGCAAGCACCAGCAACAAAGCTATGATCTTACTGTATCTGGACATAGTGGGTGTGACGAATCATCTGCGCTGAATTGCGACAACATCCGTATCGCGGACGGTCAAATTTCCCGACGCGCCGGCCAGCACTATCTTACCGCCCGTCGCGCTGCGCAGCTTGCCGGTCAAACGGTCGCCATTTTTAAGCTCGATCGTAATCTCGCGGCCCAAAAAAGGTGCATAGCGAGCGGGAGTTACCGGTTTTTTCTCTTCGGCCGCCTGCGGCGTTTCGATCACGGGCTCGGCATTGAGCGGCTGGGGAGTCAGCACACCGTGGAACGGTGCCGAAAGCTCACGACCTTGCCAGCGGTTTTTCTCCGAATGGTACTGCAGCAGCCTGATTTTGCCTTCGGTCAGCAGTACATCCGTGCCCTCTGGGCGGATGCTGATAGTGAACGCTGTGCCCAGCGGTTCGAGCGCACCGCCGGGGAAAATGAACTGCAACGGTTTATCGAGCTCGCTGTGCCGCAACGAGACTTTCCAGTCGCCGCTGTGGAACACAATTTTTTCGCTGGCAGACGAAAGACGTGAAATACCGCCGGCGAGCGCGTTTTCGATGCGCAAACCCTTTGCGATCAGCACGTCGCCTTTTTTTTGCGGCCGCTGCGCGGCAATTTCCACAATCTGCAATTGCCGCGATGAGGTCGCATTGTTCAGCAGAACAACCGCACCGACCAGAATGCCAAGCAGCATGAGCGCATAAACCGGAAACAGCGGTGCCGACACCAGACCTCTCAGTATGCCGCGAAACCCGGCCGGCGCCGCCGACTGCTGCGCAATGCGCTGCTGTATGCCGCGCCACACTGCGTCGGGTGGAGTGACCGCGCTCTGCTCGGCGGTTGCGCGTGACAAAGCCCTGATCTTATCTGCCTCTTTACCCGCTGATGCGGTTTCCTTGAGGTGCCTGAACAGTTCTTCGCTGATTTTCGCTTTGTCCATAGACAGATCGCTTAGGCCGCGCCCCCCCAGCCTTTACTTTGAAAATGACTGCGCATCTTATTCACAATTTTTTCGAGATCTCGGCGTATCTGGCGCTCGCTCTTGTCGAGCGCTGCGGCGATTTCTATCTGTGTCAAACCGTGTTCCCAGCGCATTTCAAAAATTTCCTTTTCTGCCGTGCTCAGCACACCCACGGCTTCTTTGAGCGTCAGCAGAAGTTCGCGCTCGTCGAGCCGGTCGGGGTCTTCTGACGCTGGCGGCGCGGCCTGATTTTCAAGCAGCGCGTCTCCTAACGTGATACGTCCCGCGCTGCGCCTTTCATGGTACAGCAGGTGGCGCGCAATCTGGAACAGATACGCGCGCACGTTGTGGATAACCGCAGCTTTTGCCAGCTTTGTGTACAGGCGCGTAAACGCCTCCTGCATAATATCCTGCGCCAGTTCGGGGCCGGTTTTTTTGAGTAAATATCCGTACAACCTGGGGGCCTCCGCGCTGTATATTTCCTTTAGTAGCTTGTCTTGTTGCGGGGCGGTGGGCACGGGCGCACCACTTTTGCGAACAGAACAAGTCGAACAAGTATTTTATCGACGGCAAGATTATGCGCAGAAAGGCGGATTGTCCGCATTCACGAAAATCGGTCGTGAATCGTTATGAATCCGCGTCTTTTTCTGACAGATACCCCGTCGGCGATTTTAACCCTCAGTTATGAAGAGTCCACCGGTTCAATTACCGGACACGATTTCTTTGCTCTCTATGTCGGCTGCGGGTATGCGGAAGCGCCCGTTTTCGTTTTCGAGCACGGTCACGCCGGCGCCGCTCGCCACTTCGCGACCCGTAATTACCGAGCCGTTGTGCGTTTTGACGCGCAGCGTTCTGCGTTTGGCGCGCGAAACGCCGGTTTTCTGCAGAATTTTTTCGCCGGTTGCCGTCATGAGCCGGCGATAGGCCTGCTCGCCCGCGTAATCCGCGGTTTTGCCGGCGCCCACCGACATGGGCACGGCAGTGCGGTAGGCGGATATGCCCCGCAAAAAAGCGCCGTCGCCCAACGCGTCGGCTTTGCCGAGCGCGAGTTCGGCGAGTCTGGGTTGTGGCCGATAAAACGCCGACATCGCGTAGAGGCGGCGATTGGCAGCGGTCAGCTCCGGTGTACTTTTTGACCGGCTCATAACTTCCGCGTAATCCTCGACGGCACCGGCAAAATCGCCCGGCGCCTCTTTGACCCGCGCGCGCAGCAGGTAATAAGCGGCATCGCGCTCGGCGTTACGCACCGCAAGCAGCGCGTCGAGACTCTCTTTGTAGGCAAGAATACGGTAATATTCTTTCGCGCGCAATTTGCTGTTATGCTGCTGTGCGGCCGCCGCCCGGCTTTTTCTGAATTGCGCAAGCCATTGCCGCAGGCGAGCCGCGAGATCGGCATTGGCGGCATTCGCCGGCGCGGCTTCGACCTGCGCCCAGTATTTTTCCGCAGCATCGTAGTCGGCGAGAAAGAACTGGCAGTAACCCGAATGCAGAAGTATAAAATCGCGCGTGGCGGCTGCGGGCGCATCGTTGAGACCTTTCTGGAAAGTCAGCAGTGCCTCGGAAAACAGACGGCGGCGCTCGAGGTTATACGCCAGGGTCAGCACGTCGGGCCCCGATTCAAGATACATGTGCTGCGCGGGGCGAATACCTGCCACGCGCTGCAGCGCGATGATCAGACTGCGGTAAAAACGGCTCGGCGGCGATGCGGCACCTGCTGCGGCAGATTCCATAGCGCCGCGTTCGCTGAATGCCGCCAGCAGCTGAAATTCCTCTTCGGCAGATTTACCGTCCGGAAGCTGGTTGGCTTTTTGTTCGGCCTTCAGGCGCACCAGCAGATCTGCGGGATCGGCCCAATCGCTGCGCACAGACAAAGAGTTTAGACGAAAACGCAATTCATGCGTTTCAATCGCCGAAGTATAGCGCAAAAAACCCAGAGCAAGAATGGCCGCAAGCGCAGTGCCGGGAATTACCACCACATGGTACACTGTCGGCAAACGCATGTCACCCCATCTCTGCAGAAATAAGCGTGACGTCGTCGTCGATGGCGCTGCGCTCAACCAGCGATGCCCATTCACGTTCTATCGCCGCGTGCATCTCCTGCAATTCGAGTTTTCCGAATCGCTCAACCAGGCGCAGCAGGCCTGCGACGCCAAACTGCTTTCCCGTTTTGTCAATTGTTTCGGTCAGGCCGTCGGTGTAGACGATGATCCGATCGCCTTTGCGCAGCAGCAACTCGCCGTTCATAAAAGCGCCGGGGCCTGGCGGCGAAAAGCCGACGCTCAGCGAAGTCGGCTCGAGCAGCTCTGCACCGGCCCTGTCCCGCCGCAAAACCAGGATACTGGTGTGCGCGGCGTTGCAATAGATCATGCGCCCGTGCGGTCTGATGACCGCATAGAACGCGGTGAGAAAGTTTCCCGTCATCTGCAGGTGTGCCGACAACTCATCGTTGACGGCGGCGATGACCTGGTTCGGTTGCTCGACTTTTTGTATCGCTTCGACAAAGCTGATCTTCGCCATCATCGTGAGCAGCGCTGCCGGCACGCCGTGGCCCGAAGCGTCGAATTGTAAAATGCCCGTCGCACCGTCCGCGAGGTCAAAGACATCGTAGAAATCCCCCGAAACTTTGCTGAGCGGCCGGTAAGTGACGCACCAGCGCACATGGCGGCCTGCCACCGCAGGAGGCAGAATGCTGCGCTGAATTTCCTGCCCGAGAATGAGATCACCTTCGAGGTCAAAGTTGACCTTTTCAAGGTTTACCAGCGTGTCTTCGAGCACGCGCGTTTTTTCGGCGAGCGCCAGCCGCATCTCGTTGAAACGGTACCCCAGCTGGTCAATTTCATCAAAACGGCTGCCCGGCTGCCAATCGCCCGAAAAGTCGCCGCGCGCGATGAGGTCAGTGGATTTTTCGAGCACGCGCAGGCGGCGCAAAAACACGAAATAGATGAACCAGGCAAGGCCCGCCTGCATGAACAGCGTCACCGTAAGAATAATGAGGCTCAGCCGCAGCAGGCGTTCAAATGCCTCGCGGATCGATTCAAGCGCCACATTGCAGCCGACTACCGAAAGCTGCGTTGCACCGGGTAGCTTAAACGGAACGTAGACTGCAGCCGTAAAATCGATCGCTTTGAGATCGGTAAAAAACAAGCGCTGCTCCGACTCGTACAGGCGCAGTGCCTTGAGCGCGGGACCCGACACAGCACCTGTCGCGTCACCGGCAAGCCGGCCATCTGCCTGAATCGCGCGACAAGCAGACAGGTGCACCTCGGAGCCTTCGGCCGAAGCGGCAATATGCTTCAGCAGCAGAGCGTTGTCTGATTTTAATTGCGCCGTAGCCGCATGGCGCGATATCGCGGTCACAATGCGCAGCGCGGCGTTCTCAGCGATCAGCAGACCGTTGCGGCTCAGCTGGTCGATCTGACCGGTGCCGACAAACACGTATATCGCCGAAATGTCGAGCGCAGTGATGGCAAAGAATACGGAAAAAATTTTCGTGATGATCGAAATTCTGCGCCGCGGCGCAGTGGCTGCGGGCTGATCAGCCTTTGAGTGCATCGTTGATTGTCGGGTAAAGCTTTACAACGTGCGAGAAGCCCAGCAGATCATAGACCTTTTTCACTTCGTCATTCGCTGCCGCCACGCGAATTTCGAAGCCTTTCTGCTTTAGTACAGAATGCGCCTTAACGGTAACACCGATACCCGCCGAGCTGATAAAAGTCACCCGCGACATATCGATAATTATGTTACCAGTGGGGTTGGCCGTCGCCATGTCGAATTCCAGCTTCAGCACCGCGCTGCCCGCGGTATCGAGCCTGCCTTCGAGCTGGTAGACAAAATCCTTGTCTGAATTGCGTTTGGAAACCTTGATACTCATAATTCTCCGTTAGTGCGCGGCGTGCGGATTGCCGGGGTGCTGCAGTCTGACGCGATGCCAAAGATTGTGTTGCTGAATGAACCGGTACATCTTCTCTTCGAGATGATCGAGGTCTTCGCGGTATGGCAGCCCGAGATCATCCTGGAATGTGATCACGTAAGTCGTGATGCCGCGCACAGCGGTTTTAAGGTCCATTTTCTCGATCGAGCGCGAGATAGACTGGTAGAGGCGTACTGCGAGCCGCGAGCGCATGTCGCTTTTGAACTCCGCATTATTTTCCGCGATTTTGCCAATGATGGCGTCGACTTCGTCGCGGTACCTGACTTCGGGATAATTGCAGAACCGGCCCGTAAACTGCGCCAGCAGATAACTCAGCTGCGATTCATCGCCGCGCGCATACGCCAGCTCAATACGCGTATAGAGTTCGTGTGCCTCGCGGTTGAGGCTGTCGCGCTGGTTGGTAGTCAGGTTGTGCGACACAACGATATCGAGATCGTCGTTGGCTTCGAACACGGTTTCTGCGCTCGCCATAACTTCTTTCGAAACAATGCCCTGCAGATTCTTCATTGGCCATTCGAACGCTTTAAAAAACTCATAGGCGAATGTTGTGCGTCTGAGCGCGGCTTCTGACTGCAGATCAAACAAGAACGAATTCAGCATCTTGAACAAAGGATGATGGTCGGCCTCGTAACACAGGACATGAAAAAGATGCCGATAGATATTGGCGACAATACGCCATTCTTTCACCTTGCGCTGCATTTCGAGATTCTTGTAGAGATTTTCGTGCGATTCGGTATCTTTGCGGCCGAAATACAGCTGCAATGGCTGCATGATATGCGGCTCGGCCACAGAAAATCCCTTCTGGTGCGTCCATTTGAGCAGCATGAGAAAATTATCAATCTGGTGCAGAGGAACTTCTTGCATCTTCAACCTGGCGCAGAGCCGCAAAAAATGCAGGTTGAACGCGCAGACAAGAAAATTTTGTCCGGTTTGCGCCTGCCGGCACTCGTCTATGACAGGAGCAGCCAATGGACCTCAACAAGATCAAAAACCTCGCTTTGTCAGAAACGGGGTTTCTTTTCGACCCGGCAACGGGCAATACCTACACACTCAACGAATCTGCAGTGTTTATACTCAAGGCGCTCAAAGACGGAAAATCCCCGACTGACATTGCGGGGGCGCTGACGGCGGAATTCGAAGTGAATACGGCACAGGCGCACGAAGACGTCAGCGATGCGATATTGCAGCTGAAAGAGGCGGGCTTCATCGCCGCAGGTGCCACATGGTAAGCAAACCGGCGACCGAACCGACGGTTATCTGCGTCACAGGTCTGAGCGCCTCAGACAGTCCCGCGCCGGGTGTTGCCGTTCTAAGGTCACTCGCCGAATCGGGCATGCAGTTGCGCCATATCGGAATCAGCTACGGCGTACTCGATGCCGGCAATTATATGACGCATCTTGTGTCGGCCTGCTACCTCGCGCCCTACCCCAATACCGGCCCGCATGCGCTGCTCGAGCGCATCGGCGAAATACACAAGACCGAACGCATCGATGTAATGCTGCCGACGCTCGACTCTGAACTCGACAACTACATCGAAATCGAACCACAGTTGCGTTATCTCGGTATCAAACTCTTGCTGCCTCAGAAAAACAGCCTTGCGCTGCGCGACAAACCGACTCTCGCGGAGAAGATCCCCGCCGACATCGTACGCACACCAGAAACGGTGCGTCTGTCGGATGTGTCAGGCCTACGCGACAGTTTCGACAAACTTGGCTTTCCGCTGCTGGTCAAGGGGCAGTACTACGAAGCGTACGCTGCATATTCACCCGAAGAGGCAGTGGGCTGGTTTTACAAGCTGGCTTCGCAGTGGGGGATTCCCGTCATCGCACAGAAGATGATCCGCGGCGAAGAGTGTAATGTCGCGGGGCTCGCGAAACGCGGCAAACTCTATGGCGCCGTCGCGATGAAGAAACTCTTTCTCACCGACAAGGGTAAAGCCTGGTCGGGTGTCACGATCTATAACGAAAAGATTCTCGAGATCACCCGCAAGATGGTGAGTTTCCTGAATTGGGACGGCGGCTTCGAACTCGAATTCATCGTCGAAACCAAGACCGACGATGTGTACCTCGTCGAAATGAATCCGCGTTTTCCCGCGTGGGTCTATCTCGCGACCGCAGCGGGCATAAACCTGCCGGCGATGCATGTCGCGTTAGCACTTGGCAGGAATATCGAACCCAAGAGCGAATACAGTGTTGGCACGGTGTTCATCAGGCAGAGCCGCGATGAGATCGTGCCGATGGCACAGATC
>CAYHJO010000100.1:0-14742 GCA_964356715.1 uncultured Turneriella sp.
TTTTTGCCGAGTCAGAAAAAATCCGCGGCATCATGCAAGGGAAGATGCAACGCTATGGCACACCCGGCATGGTCGCGACGATCATCCGTAATGGTAAGATTTCTGAAACGATTGCCGTGGGTTTCGCCGACAGGGAAAACCAAAAGGCGATGCGCGCCGACACGCAGTTGCCCGCTGCGTCGCTGACGAAATTGATGACCGCGGCGCTGGTGATGCGCCAGGTCGAAGCCGGTCGACTAGATCTCGACAAGCCGGTGAACAGCTATCTTGCGCCGTCATTCCACGTGAAATCCCCGCAGGGTACAGCTTCGTCCGCGACGCTGCGGCAATTGCTCTCGCACAGTTCGGGATTGCCGACTTCCTGGAAGGGTATCGCTTCGAAAGGCGACACTCCGCAATCGCTCGATAATTTTTTGTCTCGCGGACAAAAAGGCGTGGTTGCACCCGGCGAGCGCATTATCTATGCCAACGATGCATTCTCGCTTGCCGGTTACATCGCCGCGGTTGTCGAAAAAGAAAAATTTGCTGAGCATGCGACGCGGGTATTGCTGCAGCCGCTGCTAATGAACGCGTCGAATTTTGAGTCTCCCTGGAAGCTGAACTCGACAAATCTGTCGAAGGCATACGGCGGTCTCATGGGCGGCAATGCGCCGGGTATGCACAATGACGTGACCGCTGCGTTACCCGCGGGCGGCCTCATCACCACGGCACCCGATTTTGCGCGTTTTGCCCTCATGTTGCTGCACGAGGGGCATTTTGAAGGCAAAGCCTACCTGAAGGCTGAGTCGGTCGCTGAACTCTTCAAGATACAGGCGAAGCCGCACGCGCGTTCGCCGATGGGTTTTGGTTTGGGTTTCGCCATCAAAGACGAGTTAGGGCGCAGCTTCGTATGGTGGGACGGAGGTCTTTCCGGCGCGGCGCACCGCATGATTCTGCATGTACCGACGAAAACCGGCGTCGTGCTGCTGTCGAACCTCAGTGAAAACGCGGCATCGTCCGAAGCGGCGAACGCGATTTTCGATCTGCTCGTGCCACCAACGGTGCGAGTAGCGTACAAACCCACAACCGATGAACTGCAGAAACACACCGGCAGCTATCGCTTCTACAACACCGTCGATCCGTCATTGTGGTTTTTGCGCTACGGCATCGATCTCAAACTCACGGTCGAAGGCAATACTTTGCGGTACAAATCACGATTACTGAAAGAAGGGCGCCTGAAACCTCTTGCGCCGGGCGTCTTTCGTCTCGATCAATCGATGCTCGCTGGGGTGGATGTATTCTTTGACGGCGAGACCGTCTACATTGGCCATCTCTCCGCCAAGCGCATTCCTGTCTATGCGTCTGCAGGCGCGATTCTCGCATACGCCTCGGTGATTATTCTCGTGCTGCTGTATCTGCTCTATCGCACGGTGCGCGCGGTTGTGCGCAAGATCCGTCACTCGGCGAAATAGAAAACCGGGTCACCGTGCAGCGTAAAAATCCAGTACCGCACCCGCGACGCGTTCGGCGCCCGCGACACCGAGTTCGGCATACATCGGCAACCTCAGTAAACAATCTGTGAAACGATCGGCGTTCGGCAGCTCACGCCCGTCATGTTTGTCGGAAAAATACGGGCTCTTATGCAGCGAAAGATAATGAAACACCGAGGCAATGCCCCGTGCCTTCAGGTGCGCAATGAGAGCAGTGCGCTCATCGAGCGAGCGGCAGATCAGGTAAAACAGATGTGCGTTATGCGGTTGCTCCGGCATGACGAGCACACCTTTGCTTTCCAGTGATGCCAGCGCTGTGCGATAGGTCTTCCATGCCTGCATGCGCAGCTGCTGGATTTTCTCGACCTGCTCGAGTTGCGCCAGCAAGAAGGCGGCGATCAGCTCTGAAGGCAAAAAAGATGAACCCACATCGACCCAGCCATACTTGTCGACTTCGCCGCGAAAAAAAGCGCTACGGTTGGTGCCTTTCTCCCACAGAATTTCGGCGCGTTTGACGAATGGCTCATGGTTAATGGCAAGAGCCCCGCCTTCGCCGGCGATGATGTTTTTCGTGTCGTGGAACGAGAATGCCCCGAGGTGGCCAATACTGCCCAAAAATTTTCCATCCGTCGCCGCATGGAGCGACTTCGTTTCGCGCGCCGACCTCAGCACATCCTGTGCTCCGGCCGCCGAATCAATAGCCTGCGCCGCATCTTCAATCACCCAGAGTTTGTGTTGATCGGCGATTGCCATCATCTGAGCCATATCGCAGGCCTGTCCGCCGTAGTGCACCGGTACAACCGCACGCGTGCGCGGTGTGATGAGCGATTCGATAACCCCGGCGTCGAGATTCGGATGGTCTTTTCTGCTGTCGGCAAACACCAGCTTCGCGCCGCGCAGCGCAAATGCATTTGCGCTCGATACGAAAGTGTATGAAGGCACGATCACTTCATCGCCGGGTTTAAGGTTGATCAGCAGCGAAGCGAGTTCGAGAGCATCGGTGCACGAGGTCGTTAATAGGGTTTTGCGCAGACCATAGCGTTTTTCGAGCAGGGTCTGGCATTTACGGGTGAAATCCCCGTTGCCAGAAAGTTTGCCAGAGCCGAGTGCCTGATCGAGATAGGGTTTTTCCCCGCCGGTGATGTATGGTTTGTTGAAAGGAATATTCATTTCGTTCTCTTGCGTGATGCGCTCTGGTGTATCAGCCGTCGGTATTTATTCACGGTGCGTCGCTTTACCTCGAATCCCTGCTCTTGAAGAATGTCGGCAATGACGCGGTCCGATTTCTTGCGTTCTGAATCCTGCGCCAGCAGAGTAAGTATTGCTGTTTTCAAATCTTCCGCGCTGCGCTCAGTTCCATCGGACGATTTGATCTTGCGCATCAAAAAGAGCCTGAGGGGAAATACTCCCCATGCGCAGTGGAAGTATTTGCGGTTGAGTATGCGGCTGATCGTCGACACGTGGCGCTTTGTTTCATGCGCGAGGTCCTTGAGGCTCATCGTGCGTATATACGCAGAGCCTTTGGTAAAGAAGGCATATTGGCGCACGGCGATGATGCGCGAAACCTGTGTCAGCGTATCCGCGCGGAATTGCAGCGTTTCGACCAGTGATTTGGCCGTCTGGTAAGTTGCCTGCCATTCTGCAGTCTTCCCGGCGTCCGGATTTTTTTTTCCCTGCATCTGCTGGTAGAGTTTATGGTTTACCCTGAAGCGTGGTAAGTACTGGTCTGAAACTTTGACGTAGATCTGTTTCTCTTTTACCTCGAAAAAAATTTCAGGCAGCGCCCATTCGGCATCGCTGCCGTCACTGCGGTTCACGGGGTGTGGATCGAGGGCTGTCAGCAGTTTTAATTTTGCCTCCAGCGTCTCTCCGTCGACTTCGAGAATTTCGCACAGCGACTGTTTCTCCTGCGCAGAAAAACGCGAAAGTCCTTCGCGCGCCTGCGCCAGCATGTCTATCAGGTCAAAAAGCAGTTCGTCTTTTCCATAGCGCGCTTCAGCCTGCCAGCGCAGGCTCTGCCACAGATCCTCGGCACCGACGCCGCACGGGTCAAGCTGCTTCAGGAATTCAACGCAGGTGCGCAGATCACGGCTGGTAAAGTTATAGTCCGCAATGATTGTGCGGTGCGGGAATGCGCAGAAACCGTCGTTGTCGATAGTCGAGACGATAATGCGCGCGAGATCGTAGATGCGCTCAGGCATGCCCATATCAACGAGTTGCAGCAGCAGATTCTCCTGCAAGCCGACATGCGCACGCGCGATAAAATCTTTACCTTCGCCCGCAGAGATCGGCGGGGCTTCTCCGGAGGAGATCTCTTCGACAAACGGGTTTTCGGCAATGACACGGAGAATCTCTTCGCGCAATTCATGCTGCGGCAGGGACAACAGTTGCACCGCGTGTGTCAGAGTGCCGTGCAGTTTCTGGCGGACGGTTGTCTTAAGTGCGGAATGTTGTCTCAGCTGCGCTTTTGGCATTGTTATTCGTGCGCGCAGATATACGCCGTCAGTTGCGCATCCGCGCGGAATTTATTAGATTTTGAAATCATCGCCCAGATAAATTTCGCGCGCCTTTTTGTCTTTTATGAGAATATCGGCGGTCCCTTCGATGAGCACCTGCCCCTGAAAGATAATATAGGCGCGGTCGGTGAGTTTCAAGGTCTCGCGCACGTTGTGGTCTGTGATGAGAATTCCCAGACCACGGTCCTTCAGCTGCCAGACGACGCGCTGTATCTCTTTGACTGCGATCGGGTCTACGCCGGCAAACGGTTCGTCGAGCAGCAGAAATTTAGGATCCGACGCCAGAGCGCGGGCTATCTCAGCACGCCGCCTTTCGCCGCCTGAAAGAGTGATACCGTTCTGTGTCTGCACGTGCTCGATTTCGAGTTCTTTCAAAAGCTTATCGGTGCGCACGCGTATCTCTTCTTTGTCAAAACCGCGCAGTTCGAGAATCGCTTCAATATTCTTGCGCACCGACAGCGTGCGGAAAATCGACGCCTCCTGCGCCAGGTAGCCGATGCCTCGGCGCGCGCGCAGGTACATCGGCATGCGCGTGAGATCTTCACCGCCGAGGAATACCTGCCCTCCCGATTGGCGCACGAGGCCGATCGTCATATAGAATGAAGTTGTTTTGCCGGCGCCGTTAGGGCCGAGAATGCCGACTATTTCACCCTGTCTGACATTGTACGACACATTACGCACCACGGTGCGTTTGCCGTATTGCTTCACAAGACCGACAGCCTCGAGTTTCAGCGCGTCTTTGGCGATAACAGGTTTGGATTTCGTCGCCGCAATGCCGGCTTCGGCCGTACCTTCGCCGGTAGATTTTTCTGCAACTGCCCGCGGCATTGTTTATTTCGGGTGAATTTGCTGCGGCGACAAGATATTTATGGCCTGATTTTTGCTGAACTCAGGCGCGCAAAGATCAGGGCTGCTTAGCGAAACATGCGGCTGAGAATGCCGGATGTGTAATTGAAGCCCAGGAGCGGTATGGCTAGCAGAGCGCTCAGATCCGGGTCGGGTGACTTGCCCTCACCGACGCGCCTGAGCTGCAGCGAATAGTAGCCGATTTCGAGCATTCCCATCTTGTCGATGGCAGCAATGCCAGTTTTGACCGGCTTAAGTTCGGCACGTGCATTTGCATCCGCGAGCAGCCTGTTTGCCAACGCCGGTTCCATGGCCAATGGGCGCGCGATGCCGACCATGTCGATCGCACCCGATTCCAACGCCGCATTCATTGCCGCGGCCGACCGGAAGCCCCCGGTGAGCATCAGCGGCACTTTGACAGCTTTGCGGATTTTTTCGGCAAAGGGCAGAAAATACGCTTCGCGCGCAGCAGTTGAGGAGGATACCCCAGTTCCGGTCTGCGACAACGATGACATCCTGTCAGTCGCAGACCCTTGCGTCTCCAGACGCCCGGTCATCGCACTAGCCTCATACGTTCCGCCGGATATTTCTATCAGGTCAATGCCCTCTTTTTCGAGTGCTTTTGCTACCAGTACCGAATCTTCTTCGGCGAAGCCGCCACGCTGGAAATCCGCCGAGTTCATCTTGATGCCGATCGGGAAATTCTTGCCCACAGTTGCGCGAATCGCGCGCACAATTTCGAGAGGAAAGCGCATGCGGTTTTCGACTGTACCGCCCCATTCGTCGTGGCGTACATTGGCCAGCGGTGAAAGAAACTGGCTGACGAGATAACCGTGCGCGCCATGGATCTGGACGCCGTCGAAGCCTGCCTGTTTGCAGAGTTCTGCCGTGCGCGCAAATTTTTTAATGATGCCGCGGATTTCGAAATCGCTGAGCGCATGCGGTTTACGGAATGCGAGGTTACCGATTTTTAGTTTGATTGCCGATGGAGCAACCGTCACGCGCGAGATCGCCGACGGCGCCTGCCGGCCGGGGTGGTTGATCTGCGCCCAGATCTGCGCGCCGTTCCTTTTTGCAGCGCTTGTCCACGCACGGAACTTGTCCAGGTCTGCGTCGTTTTCGAGCACAACGTTGTTTGGTTCGCCCAATTCTTCGCCGTCGACCATCACATTGCCCGTGATGATGAGGCCAAGGCCGCCGGCACCCCAGGTTTCATAGAGGCGGCAAAGTTTTTCGCCGGGCAGATTTTTATCGGCAAGATTTTCGCTCATAGCCGATTTTGCCAGGCGATTGCGCAGCGTTGCGCCGCATGCGAGTTTAAGGGATTTTTCTATGGTCATGGCTGTTACCTGCAAGAAGGATCGATATTCCGGACGTAGTCCATATACAGATGCGCAGCGGCTTTGTCACCCGCATACCCCTTTGGCATCAGGGCCGCTGCATTGCTTTCATAATCGCGCAAATAGTCGGCAGATACGGGCCGGTATGACCAGTGCCAGCGCTCTTCCTGGTAGCCGTGCGCAAATTTGCCTTCGTTGCGTACTGCCGGATCGCCACCGTACGGCTGGCAGAAACCGAAACTCGGACCGTTTGCTCTCAGCCAGTCGTGGAATTCTTTGCCGCGTCCGTGTTTGAAGGTGCTGTTGTGCAGCGCGGGGCCGGTGATTTTCGCCTCATGCAAATCCATATCTGTGCCCCAGTGGTGGCGCGAGGTACCCGGCATCGAAGAGAACCGCAGAATTTCGAGAGCGCGCTTTTCTTCATCTTTGACAGTGGCAGCGAGATTTTTGCCGCCGACTGAGCGCTGGCCGTTGAACTTTTGTTCCCAGATCGCCTTTTGCGTCGTGAAGTTGCGCGTCGCCGATACGACCCGTATGTCAAAACCGGCTGCGTGTGCCGCGGCCGCGAGTTTCGCAAGCGCTGCCAGCGTGCGTTTATCGAGATACTGGGTTTTGCCGGCTGTGAACTTTGCAGGTATTGCGGCAAAGCCGGATTTTTTTTCCGGTACAAACCTGCCACTGAGAAGCGAAAGTTCTGCCGGGCTTGCTGCCGCGTTACCCGCACTGCGGCTGCCGGCCTTGATCTCGGCTGCCGCGGGTTTACGCGCTTCGCAGGTGCAGCAAAGCAAAACCAGGTAGAGCAGGCCGACGGCAAGGCAGCGGGCAAATGCGCGCCTCGGGTTAAGCATGGTTAAAAAGCGCCTCAGGTTTTTGCGGTAATCGCTTCTTCTTCGGTTTCAAACATGTCAAAGAGCGTCGTGAGCTCGATGACGTCGAAAATCCTCTTCACAGCCGGACGCACGCAGCAGATTTTCAGCGAACCTTTCAGGTCTTTGAGTTTTCTCAGCAGCGCAATCATGACGCGGAAACCGGAACTGGACATATATTCAACGTCAGCCATATTGAGAATGAGATGTTTTATACTTTTTGTGTCGATGCTCTTAAGCAGATGCTCTTCGACTTCGCCGGACACAGCCACATCCAGCCTGCCGTGCAGATAGGCAATTGCTGAACCGACGCCCACATCTTTAATCTGCACTTTGTCCATTCCCGCCAGAAATCAAAGCAAAGTCGGCTTTTCAAGATGTTTTTTGTCCCTGAGTTCGAGGCAGGCAATCCAAGGAATGCAAATTCCAGCCCGCTTAAAACAAATAGCCTGCAAAAATATTGACGCGTTCGTTCGCCAGCGGCCGGTAATAGACTGCATCGCGGTATAACAGGCCAGCTGACTGATAGGTGAAATTGACATCCTGACCGGCAAAGCGTGCCGCGCTCAGGCTTAAGCCGACGGAAAACTGCCCAAAGGTCAGACGCGCTCCGAGTTCTCCGAGCAAGGCCACACCGCCAAAACTGGCAGAGCCTTCGGCCAAACGAGTTGCACCGGCACGGTCGGATAGTTTGACGGTCGTTGAATACAGGGTCGCTCCGCCACCGGCAAAAAATTGCACATACCTTACCGGCATGAGCGTCAAACGCAGCGCGACATCCACAAAAGAGCTGTACTCTGCCGTGTTCACAGCTTTCAGGCCGTCACCGCGAGCCTGATAGGTGGTATTGACCGAAGTCGCGATCGCTGCTTTGGTGTAGTCCATGGAGGCGATGGCGCGCTCGTACTCGATTCCTGCACCGGCAACGCTTTCCAGGAACAGCGCGCGCGCAGAAAACCGGTTCTTCTTTGCTTGCTCGGGCACGCCGTAATCTTCAAGCGTCGGAACATCCGCAAAGACAGCCGCGCCAGCGCACTGCCCCAGAAGTATCAGAATTCTCAGCCGTCCGCGCATCACTCTCGCGGCAGCCAGCCGGCAGTCGTTCGCGGGCGCAAAGCAGAATTCCGCCGCATATCTGTAAGTTGCTGACCACGACCTCCGGCGGGCCTTATTTTTGATTTTCCATTCATTCTTTAGTATATTTCAGGCGCTATGTCAGTGGGGGCTCGCCGCGACGAAGATTCAGATGTGCTGACCCGGGTGAAAAAGCCCCAACTCTACAAGGTTATATTATTGAATGATAACTACACGACCATGGAGTTTGTGGTCTACGTGTTACAAAAATACTTCCAGAAAAACGAGCACGAAGCGCGTAAGATTATGCTCGATGTGCACAATAACGGCAGCGGCGTGGCGGGTATTTATCCGCGCGAGGTTGCCGAGACCAAATCAAAGCAGGTGATGGCGCATGCAGAACAAGAGGGATTTCCCCTTGCCTGCAAGACGGAGCCCGAGTAGGTATAGATGCCCAACGCGATTGAAAAAATCCACCAGCGCGCATTTGATCTCGCGCGTGATTTTAAGAATTCGGTCATTACATTCGAGCATGTGCTGCTGGCCGTCACCGAGAGCGACGAGGGAGCGCAGATTCTGCGCGACCTGCATTGCAATATCGAAGAGCTGCGTCACGACCTTATCAATCATATTCAGACTTTCGATCAGGATCTCGACGCTGCGAACGACATCACAGAATCCAATGCGCTGTCGAATTTTCGTGAAATGCTGCTCGTGCGTATGATTCTGAATAACAACCGCGAGCTTTCGATCGCCGACATCTTTGACGGCATCTTCAGACAACGCGATTCGTATGCGTCCTATTTTCTCGAAAAGCAGGGTATCACGCGGCCAAAAGTATTGCGCTACATTACGCACGGTATGACGCCGCATGCCGCGACTCCCGCGGGGGAAGAACCGATCAGCGAGCATGCCGAGGAGGGCGGCGGCGAAGGCGTGGCAAACGAAAGCCCCGAGCGCGTGCTCAAGGCCTTCACGGTGAACATGACCGACGAAGCGCGCGCCGGTAAGTACGATTCTCTCATCGGCCGTGAAGCAGAACTCAATCGCACAATGGAAATCCTCTGCCGACGAAACAAGAATAATGCATTGCATATCGGCGAACCCGGGGTGGGTAAAACCGCGCTTATGCGCGGCCTCGCGCAGCGGATTGTCGACGGCAAGGTTCCGGAACGCCTCAAAGGCTATCAGGTCTATTCGATCGACGTGAGTTCGCTGGTTGCGGGCACGCGCTTCCGCGGCGATTTTGAAGAGCGCATGCAGGCAATTATCGCCGCACTCAGTGCCAGGAAGAAAGTTGTTCTCTATATCGACGAGATACACCAGATCGTCGGTGCCGGTGCGACACGCGGCGACAGCATGGACGCGGCGAATATGCTGAAGCCCGTACTGACGCGCGGCGACATGCGCTGTGTCGGTGCCACCACGTTTGAAGAATACCGCCGCTATTTTGAAAAAGACCGCGCGCTCTCGCGGCGCTTCCAGAAAATCGACATTCCCGAGCCGTCGCGCGACGATGCATACGCAATCCTGCTTGGTCTGAGAAAGCTTTACGAAGACTATCACAAGGTCACTTACTCAGACGAGATTCTGCGCCGCGCAGTCGATCTTTCGGCGGAGCACATCAACGAGCGTTATCTGCCCGATAAGGCGATCGACGTTGTCGACGAAGCGGGCGCATCGCTGCATATCTATAAGCCCGCGCAGCGCGAGGTGACCGAAGACGACCTGCGCGGCATCATCTCGCGGCTTGCGAACGTGAATCTCGAACAGTTCAGCGGCAGCGAAAGTGCCGGGCTCAAATCGATTGCAGAAAATCTGAAAAAGAAAATCTACGGTCAGGACGCGGCTGTGGAAAAAATTGCGCGCGCGATCAAGCGACACCGCGCGGGCCTTGGCAACAAACAGAAGCCCATCGGCAGTTTTCTTTTTACCGGCCCCACCGGCACGGGCAAAACCGAGCTCACGCGTGCGATTGCCGCCGAGCTTGGGGTTGATCTCATCCGCTTCGACATGAGCGAATACATGGAAAAACATTCGATCTCGCGCCTGTTGGGTTCACCGCCAGGTTATGTGGGTTTTGATCAGGGCGCACAGCTGACCGATGCGATACGCAAACATCCGCGCGCGGTGCTGCTGCTCGACGAAATCGAGAAGGCGCATCCCGACGTGTTCAATACTCTCTTGCAGATTATGGATTACGCGACGGTAACCGATGCCACCGGCAAAAAAGCGGATTTCCGGCATGTGCTGCTCATCATGACTTCGAATGCCGGTTCGTCTGAACTCAATACGGCGCGCATTGGTTTTGAAGACAAGTCGAAGGGCGCGCAGCACGTAAAATCAGCGCTCAAAACTTTTTTCACACCTGAGTTTTTGAACCGCCTCGACGACGTTGTCGTGTTCGACCGCCTCTCAGACGACGTGCTCGAAAAAATTGTCGATAAAAATCTCGCCGAACTCAACCGCCAGCTCGAAGAGAAAAAGATTACGGTGCATCTCACGCCTGCTGCGCGCGCCTACATGGGTAAAAAAGGTTACGATCCTGTTATGGGTGCCCGCCCGATGGCGCGCTTGTTTCAGGATACTTTGCGCGACCTCATCACCGATGCGATTATCGACGAGCGTATCGCCGGTGGCGAAACGGTCTTTGTGACGCTGGCAGACGACAAGCTTGTGATTGCGGATATTAAACAGGCGCCGGGCGCGACAGCTCCGGTGAAAGCCGAAGCCAAGGCGAAAAAGAGTGCCAAAGCGAAAGCTGTGAAGAATAAAAAACCTGCGGGCAAGCGCAAGAAAAGCGCATAAACCTTCCGCTGCTGAAATATGACGCGTCTACTTGTGTTTAAACTCATTTTCGCTGTGGTGACGGTAACGTTGCTGCTGTTCCAGATTGTGATCTGGAAAAAGATCTCGCCGAAAATTCTGTCGTGGCGCTTCGGGAAAATTTCCCGTGCACTGTATTTCGCGATGGTCTTTGCCGGACAGAGCGTTCTGTGGATCGGCGTCTTCTATCCCGGTCGGGGTTTGGCCACGAGTTTTCCCGAGTGGTATGAACCGATCCATCGCGTTGTGCTCGCGATTAACTATTCGCATTTCTTTTGGATTTTGCCAATCGGTGTTCTCTGGCTGATCGGCATGGTTTTGAAGCGAATCCCCGTTGCCCATGAATTCATTCATGGGCAACGGGGAAGTAATATCTCTCGTGCCGATTTTTTCAAGCGCGCCGCCGGTGCCGCTGCCTTTGGCGTTAATCTGATACCGGCGGCCACCACTGTCGGCGCAATCAGCGGCATGTTTCTGGGGTCGCGTGAAATCTGGGTGAATGAAAAGCAAATCACGCTGAATCACCTGCACGATGATCTGAAAGGGCTGCGTGTCGTGCAGATTTCCGATATCCACATCGGCAACCTCATCGGTGAAAAATACCTGAATTTTACGCTGGGATTAATCCGCGCCGCGAAACCCGATTATGTATTGGTGACCGGCGACATTATCGATAACAACAATGCCTTTCTGCCGACCGCGGGTGCTTTTTCCGCGCTGCTGAATGCGCTGCTGCCAGGCAGAGTTTTCGGCGTGCTGGGCAACCATGACTACATCGACGACGGACGTGCGGCCGCGAAGGCATTTACGGAAGCGGGCTTGCGCATTCTGTTGAATGAGGTGGTTACGCTGAAGCGCGGGCGGGGAAAGCTGCAATTGGGCGGCCTGGATTATCCGCGGCTCGGGCAGAGCCGGCCGGCTGCGATGCAGAATTATTTTGCGGCGCTCGCACCGGCGCTCAGGAGGGAAATCCCCCTTGTGCTCATGAACCACCACCCGTCAGATTTTGAATACCTGAAACACCAGAAGGTGGATCTTGTGCTTTCAGGTCACACGCACGGCGGTCAGATCAATTTTTCATCGCACCGGGATTCATTACTGAACGGCGCAAGCTGGGGCTACAAATATTATGTCGACCTGTACGCCGAACAGGGTTCGCAGCTCTATGTTAACCGTGGTCTCGGCCATTGGTTCCCTTTGCGCATCACCTGTCCGCCCGAAGTAACGGTTTTTACGCTGGTCTAGGGAAATTCCGCAGAAGTCATACGCGGCGAGGGCCATACGATTGCACGGCTCACTAAAGCGATGAAAGAATTTTGTAGAGAATAATACCCAACACGGCGATACCGATTACCCCGCCGATAATCACCATCATTTGTTTCTTGTCGGCCTGCGAAGCGGCGGCGACCGGTGCAGCAGCGACAGTTGCGGTCGCGGTTTTTTTCCGGACCTCCTCGGTTCTCACCAGCACGTTCTGTTCTTCGACGATGCGGCCGTAGATGCCGTCGGTAAGCTTGCCGACAAGTTCAACCCCGACGCCCGGGTAGGTAACGCTGGTAACAGTGAACGGCGCTGATTTGATAAAACCGCTTTCGGTGCGCAGTTCGTTGCTGTCGATGAAGGCGTTGGCTTTGTCGTTCTGCGGCAATACGCGCACGAGAATTTTATCCCCGGGCCGTATCTCTTTGACGTCTTTGCCGCCGATCGGATCGAGGTCGAGTTTGATCGGGATATAAACACCGCCGTCGGGTGTGGCCTCGCCGCCGGCTTCGCTGGGAGCGGCATCTGCCGGGCCACCGAGATCCGCCTTTTCCAGATGAGATTCGAGATAGAATTCGTCGTCTTTGATTACGCGCCGGTAAAGACCGGCCAGCAAAAAGTTAAGCGTCTCTTGTTTGCCGCCGTGCAGCGCTTTCAGCAGATCGGAGAAAAATTGTTTATCGAGAGCCAATTGTTTGAGTTTTGCCTGAAATTCATTGGTGATCGCCTGTGAAAATTTGTTCTCGTATTTCAGCTTATTGATCAGCGCTTCGTATTTTTTCCACGAATCGCTGGGCGTGAGCGCATTAAAAAGATCGGACCCCACGGTGATGACGATCGACGCAACGTCGATGTAGCCGCCCTTCTGGTTGATCAGGAAGAAAAACTGGCCGTAATAGCGCATATTCGGTGCGCGAAAACGCCCCTTGAGCGCAACCTGCGCCTCGCTCTTCAATTCAGACATTGCGCCGTGTATATTAAGACGTGTTTACGTCAAGTCTTTCGCTGCCGTTTCCCGCGCGCTTATTGCCGTCAGAAAGCGCCGGAAATTCAGCGGTAATGTCGTAGGCGCGCAAAACCTTACGTACTGCCCTACCGTGCAAGCTGCGATAATGCATTTACACGCAGTCTCACTCTCCGTTCTGAGCGCATGTTTGAACAACGCGATTTCGTGTTCACGTCTGAATCTGTTTCAGAGGGACACCCCGACAAAGTTTGCGACCAGATATCCGATGCGGTACTCGACGCCTATCTCGCGCTCGATAATACGACACGCGTCGCCTGCGAGTCACTGACAACTACTGACCATGTGACTGTGGCCGGTGAGATTTCCACGTCACCCAAGGGTCATATTGGCAAAGACCAGATCGAACAGATTGCGCGCAATGTGATGACGGACATCGGTTACGTGCACGACGATATCGGTTTCGACGCGAAAACGGCAAAAGTGCACGTTCTGCTGCACGAGCAATCGCAGGATATCGCGCAGGGTGTGATCGGTGAAGGTCTGCACAAAGAAGAAGGCGCGGGCGACCAGGGCATGATGTTCGGCTTTGCGATCAACGAAACCGATGCGCTGATGCCGATGCCCATCTATTATTCGCACAAAATTCTCGAAGAACTCGCGGTGCTGCGCAAGACCAACAAGCTCCCGTTTCTGCGGCCCGACGCCAAGTCGCAGGTCACTGTAAAATACGAGAAGGGCAAGCCCGCCGGTATACAGACCGTCGTCGTTTCAACGCAGCATACACCTGATATTGAGCACAGCAAGCTGTCAGAGCAGGTGATTGAAATGTGCGTTAAAAAAGTGCTCCCGGCGCAGCTGCTAAAGGACACAAACTACTATATTAACCCCACCGGCCGTTTTGTGGTGGGTGGCCCGCACGGCGACGCTGGCCTGACCGGCCGCAAGATCATCGTCGACACCTACGGTGGCTATGGGCGCCACGGTGGCGGTGCATTTAGCGGCAAAGATCCCTCAAAAGTCGACCGCAGCGCAGCGTACATGATGCGCTATGTGGCGAAAAACGTCGTGGCATCCGGCATCGCGAGCCAGTGCGAAATTCAGGTGGCTTATGCCATCGGTGTTGCCAAGCCAGTGTCGCTGGTCGTGAATACATTCGGCACCGGAAAAATCGGCGATGAAAAGATCGAAGAAATCATCATGGCGAATTTTGACCTGACTCCGCGTGGAATCCGTGAAACGCTCAATCTGCGTAACATCAAATACCGCCCAACGGCGGCTTATGGCCACTTCGGGCGCGAAGGCCACAATTCGTTCACGTGGGAAAAAACAGACAAGGCGGGCGTGTTCAAGGCATAAGCCTTGAACTGCCAACTTGGTTTGACGCCGTGACTCAAAGTCTGATTTTG
This sequence comes from uncultured Turneriella sp., assembly GCA_964356715.1. Lineage (GTDB taxonomy): Bacteria > Spirochaetota > Leptospiria > Turneriellales > Turneriellaceae > Turneriella. The sequence goes on from CAYHJO010000100.1 coordinate 14,571, forward strand.
CCTGCACAATAGAATCAGGAAAGGTTAAGAAATGCCCAATATAGCTTCAGCAAAAAAACGTGCACGCCAGAGCGAAAAGCGCCGCCAGGTAAACCAGGCGCAGAAATCAGCGATCCGTACACAGGAAAAAAAACTGCGCGTGCTGGTGGCAGAAAAAAAACTCGACGAAGCT
>CAYHJO010000101.1:0-14568 GCA_964356715.1 uncultured Turneriella sp.
CCGATCTCTGGCTATTGACCGAGTCGCAGTTTCACGCGAAGGACAGCGCTCCGGCGCGCACTGGAATCGCGGCTGTTGTGTCCGATGATTTTGCATTTCTTCTGCGTATACAGAATCTGACCGAGAACCGCAATCTGACACCGTGGTTGCGGCGCCGGCGGTCGATTCCCGCCGACGTGCCGCTCAGGCTGCAGAACCCGCTGCCGCAGCAATTGCGCGCGCATGAACTCGCGCCGCTCATCAACTCCGCGCGGCGCGGGGTAACGGCGGAGCCCGTCGAAATCCGCATTCACAGCATGGGCGACCGTTCCTTAGTGCATACCGAGCAGGCGGGTTTTCTCAGCGCAGAGACGGTGCCCAGCGACGGCAGCGAATTGCGCACGATGCTCGTGGCGCTCAGAAAAAAATACCGTTCGGTTCGCCTGACGCTGCTGGGCAAGAATCTTGCGACGCTGAAACGCATCGTCGGTTTTGGCCTTGGGCTGCCAGTGGCTTTTTACCGCGAAGGAATGGAAAAACCCGATGCCGCAAAACCGCGCGAGTTACGTGAAGTGCTGGTACTGAGCAATATTTCCGGCCCGCGGCTTTCGCACGTGGAAAAGCATCTCGATTTCTGGTCGCGCGGCATGGCTGGGTTTCGCTTCAGGCATGTCTTTGGCCAGTTGTCGCGCAAGCGACTGGAAAATGCGATCGTGCAGCGCGAGTGGGATTGCATCATTTACCGCGGGCACGGTCGTGCGCGCACCGGTGGCATTTATCTCGAATTGTCCGACGGGCTGTGGAAGCTGCCAAAGCTCTCCTGTTCGCTCTATATCCACCTTGCTTGCCTGACGAATTTTCATAAGCTCGAGCTGGAAGACCTGCCCGCGCCGCGGCTGGTGACACCCGTCAACCTGTTACCCGATTTTGAGGACCGGCGGCTCGTCGAAGTTTTCTTTGAACGCTACAAGGTTTCGGGCAGCATCGATCTGGCTGTGCGCGCGCTGCAGAACCAGTTCCCCCAGTTTACGGCCTTTACCCGCGGGGGGTAGTCTGGTTTTCACTCGACCGCCTGAAATCGCCTGCTATTATGTCACATGGCGAAAGCGAAGGGGAAAAACACGGGGGAAGACGCGCAAAAGTTACCCGATGTTGTCGCGAAAGAAATCATCCCCGTTGAAATAGAAGACCAGATGAAGAAGTCGTACCTCGCGTACGCCATGAGTGTTATCGTCGGTCGTGCTTTGCCCGATGTGCGCGACGGGTTAAAACCCGTGCACCGCCGCATTCTGCATGCGATGAACGAACGTGCGTGGCGGCAAGACCGGGCGTATGTCAAATCGGCAAAAATTGTCGGTGAAGTCATCGGTAACTTCCACCCGCATGGCGACACGGCTGTGTACGATACCATGGTGCGTATGGCGCAGCCTTTTTCATTGCGCGAGCTGCTGATCGACGGGCAGGGTAACTTTGGTTCGGTGGATGGAGACCGTGCTGCTGCATATCGTTACACAGAAGCCCGGCTGACCTCGATGGCAGAAGAGCTGCTCAAAGACATCGATAAAGAGACCGTCGATTTTAATGATAACTTCGACGGCACGCGCCGCGAACCCTCAGTGCTGCCCGCGGCCTGGCCGAACCTGCTGGTGAACGGTTCATCGGGCATTGCCGTCGGTATGGCGACGAAAATTCCGCCGCATAACCTGAAAGAAGTTATTTCTGCACTCGAGCTGCTGATCGATAACCCCGATGTATCCATCAAAGAACTGATGAAAAAAATTCCCGCGCCGGATTTTCCGACGGGCGGCATTTTGATCGGCAAAGACGGTCTCAAGCAGGCATATACTACCGGTCGCGGCTCGTTCAAAATCCGCGCGGTTGCAAATATTGAAGAAAATTCACGCGGCCGCGAAGTGATTATCGTGACGGAAATTCCTTATGAGGTACGGAAAAACGATCTGCTGGCACGCATCGCCAGCCTCGTGAACGATAAGAAGATCGAGGGTATCTCCGAGATCCGCGACGAATCGGATCGTACCGGCATGCGCATTGTCTTTGAACTGAGAAAAGACGCGCAGGCGAATATTGTTTTGAACCAGCTCTACCAGCACACGGCATTGCAGATCAGCTACGGCATTAACTTTCTGGCTCTCGTGAACTATGAGCCGAAACTGCTCAACCTCAAGCAGATGCTGCAGCACTATCTCGATCACCGCAAAGAAGTCGTCGAGCGCCGCACGAAATACGATCTGAGAAAGGCAGAAGAACGCGCGCATATTTTGGAAGGCTTGAAGATTGCGCTCGATTTCATCGACGAAGTTATCAAGATTATCCGTAAGAGCGAAACTGTCGACGTCGCGCGCTCGTCGCTCATGAAGCGCTTTAAGCTATCGGAAATACAGACTAACGCAATTCTCGAGATGCGCCTGCAGAAACTGACAAGCCTCGAATCGAAAAAGATTCTCGAAGAACTCGCCGAGATCAAAAAGCTCATTAAAGAGTTGCGCGATATTCTGAAATCCGAAACGAAGATGCTCGGCATCATCAAGGGAGAAATGGGAGCCATTGCACAGAAGCACGGCATCGAACGCAGCTCACAGGTTTCGCTCGTCGACGCCGAATCGGTGAAAATGGATACCGAAGATCTCATCCAGAATGAGAACGAAGTAATCACGATCTCCGAAGGCGGTTATATCCGCCGTATGCCGCTCGACACATTCAAACGGCAACACCGTGGCGGCAAAGGCGTGATCTCAGGCGGTAAAAAAGAAGATGCGCTCAAGCACGTGCATTTCTGCCAGAGCCTCGATTACCTGCTGTTCTTCTCTACTCGCGGCAAGGTCTTCTATATGAAGGCATATGAGGTGCCAGAGGCTTCGAAAGATGCGCGCGGTAAGCACATCAAAGGTTTCCTGAGTCTCGGCAACGACGAAGTCGTCACCGTGGTGCGTTCGGTGACCGAATTTTCAGAAAAGAAATATCTGTTGATGCTGACCCACCAGGGCATTATCAAAAAACTCGAACTCGCGCAGATCTCCAACGCCAAAAAAGGCGGCGTGATGGCGATGCAGTTCAAGGCGTCGGAAAAAGACTACCTGGTCGATGTCGCGATTGTCGTTGACAAAGACGATATTTTTATGGCGACAGCCGAAGGTGCGGGGCTCAGAACCAATCTCGGCAAGATGCGTGCGCAGGGCCGCGCGGCGTCGGGTATTATCGGCATGACGCTCGAGGGACAGGATCATATGGCTGGCCTCGACGTCGTCAAGAGCAACAAATCGTTCCTGCTGGTCGTGAGCGAAAGCGGTTATGGCAAGCGCGTCAAGTATGATGAGTTCGGTACTAAAGGCCGCGGCGGTAAAGGCATGGCGTTCTTCAAATCGACGGAGAAAACCGGCAAAGCGGTTGCCATCCGCACTGTCACAGAGAATGCCGAGGTTATCGTCACGACACTGAGCGGCATGGTGCTGCGCAGTGAAGTGAAGCAGATTGCCTTGCAGGGCCGCACAGCTTCGGGCGTGCGTGTGGTCGATATCGCGGCTGGTGACAAAGTCGCCGACATGACCGTCTATAACCCGGAAGATGAAATCGCCGCAAAACCCGCTGCGGATAAAAAATGATCCATTTCTGGCGGTTGGGTCTCAAGCGCGCACCGGTGATGTGGATTCTCGCAGGTGTACTGTACCTGATTGCCTACGTCGAAGTCGCGGTTTTTGTGCGCTACCAGAAATTCCTGACCACGAATAATCCGCTGCTGCTCTATGCGTTCGCGCTGCTCTTAATCGGCTTTGCTTTCGGCGTCCTGATGGTGCAGGCGATCTTGTGCCGGTCGCTCCGATACGAAGTCGGCAACTTTGAGACGCTCGGTTTCACACGCTTCAAGATTCTGAGCTACTATGGCATGCAGAACCTGTTTGTGGTGCTGCTGGCACTTTTGCCCGCGGTGTCGACCGATCTGATTCTGACCAATTTTTTTTCGCAGAAGAGCATGCCGATTGCGAGTTTTGAGCGCGTCATCGCCGCGCAGTTTCTGCTGGCAGTGCTTCTGGTGCTGTCGTTCGGGAGTTTTTTGATTCTCTATTCGCGTCTGTCGCCGGCGCTCTTGCTGAAAGAAAAAATTTAACTGATGCTTCCCGCGCGGGAAAAAATCGCGAAGATCATCGGAAACTTTGAACTTGTTGGCCGTTTGAGCGGTGGTGATATTGCGACGATTCATCACCTGCGAACACAGAGCGGTGATTTTGCGCTGAAAAGCGGAGAGCGCCTGCCGCAAGGCATGTTTGCTTCTGAAGCTTTTGGATTGCGGCTCATGGCGGAATGCAATGTTGCCACGCCGGAAATTATCGAACAAAACGAAGATTTTCTTCTGATGCGCTATCTGGCTCCCGGGCGACGCGATGAGCGTTCGGCCGGTGCTATGCTGGCGCGTCTGCATAGCCGGCACGCTGAAAAGTTCGGTCTGAACCGTGACACGTATCTTGCGACGCTCTTACAGAATAACAAACACAATGCTGACTGGGCGGATTTGTATTTCCGGCAACGTATTTTTCCGCTGCTCCGGGAGTTGGCGGTGAGCGATCCTGCGCAGTGGGAGAAATTCTCCGAACGTGTATATCCGCTTGTCGCGGGCTGCGGCGCACCGGCATTATTGCACGGCGATCTGTGGTCGGGCAATCTGTACTATTCAGCGACCGGCCCGGTCTTTATTGATCCTGCGTGTTACTTCGGTGATCCGCTGATAGATATTGCGATGACTCGCTTGTTCGGTGGTTTTGGCGATGATTTTTATCAGGCCTATCGTGCAGTGATCGGCAAACGTGAATATGAGGCGGATCTTTTACGCATCTACCAGCTTTATCCGCTATTGGTGCATGCGCGCCTGTTCGGCGGCGGCTATTACCGCAGCGCCTGCGCTCTGCGCGACGCCTTCCTGTGACGCGGCCGCCCAAATCAACGGCTTTTTTTCTTCTTTACTTCCCCAAAAATCGCGGCGAATTCCATATTGTCCGTGATTACCACATCGACGCCCTCGGCAAAGAGCGCCATTGCCATCGCGGGTTCGTTCACAGTCCAGCACGCGACGCCGAATCCGGCTTGCTTGAGGTTCTTGACGAGTCTGGGTGTTGCTGTCGTATAATGGTGCAGATGAATATTATCCGGTAACAGGATGTTTTGGTAGAGCCAGAGTTTAAAACGCGCCCATGGGCCAGGTTCTATTAATAAACCGATGGGCAGCCGCGTGCTGAGTCGTCTCAGACGCCACAGCGTGAGAAAATGGAAACCCGACAGGCACACGCGGTCTGCGACGCCGGATTTTTCAATCGTGGCGATGACAGATTCTTCGAGACCCCGGCTGAAATCCCATCGGTCGCGTTTGATCTCGATGTTAACGAGCGAGCGTTTGTTTATCGCCTTGAAAACATCCGTCAGCGTCGGTAAGCTCGCATTGAGCACGCGTTTTCCCGGAGTCTGGTGTTTCAGGTAGTGCGCGGCGTTGAGCCTACTGATTTCTGCATAGTTGCGCTCTTCGATGCGGCCCGAACCGTCGGTCGTGTTATCGAGCCGCGGCCCATGCAGCAGCACGAGCACATTGTCGCGCGTGCGTCTGACATCGAGCTCGTGCGCGTGAAAGCCAAGATTTTCGGAGGCGAGAAATGCCTGCACTGTATTTTCCGCGATGGGGCCATGCTTGCCGTAGCCGCGGTGCGAGGCCACCATCGGTTTGAAACCGGAAAAGTATGTGGCAAACGAGCGCGGCTTGTACTGGTGCCGGCGGATGTACGCACCTGCAACAATGCCGGCAGCAATCGCTGCCGCCAGAAGGTAGACCATATTATCTCAGATCAAAAACAGGCTGCACCGCTTCTTCGACATTTTCGCCGCGCAACAGTTTCTTGCAGATAATTTTTCCCGCTTCGACACCGGGCTGGTCGAACGGATTGACCTCCCACAGATAACCGAGGTAGGTCACGACATGCATCCAGAAGCAGAACCAGCGTGCCATTTCAGCTTCGGACAGATCGCTGAGCAGGTATTCGGCCACCGGGCGTTCGTTTGTCGACAGCGCCGATTCGATGCTGCGCATCTGCGCGTTCAGAATCTGGCTCATCGATTTGTCGGCAAAGTCGCCGCGCACCTCTGATGTGATCAGGCTGTCGCGGCTGCCATAGCTCTCGGTGTGCACGAAGCAGTGCAGGTGGCGGTTCGACGCTTCCATGAAATATTGCAGCAGTGAGTGCTGGTCTTCGGGCCCCTGCACAATCATCGGCAGCGCAGCGATGTGCGGCTTTTTGCCGAGCGATTCGGCCCACAGCTGCACAAGCCAGCGGCCCCAGTCGACAAGATCGGCGGCGTACACCCAGAAAGCAACGCCGGTGAAGCGCGCGGCAAAAAGATTATAGAAGTGGATTGCCGTCTGCTTTGCGACATTTTCCGCGACGGGAATCGAAATTTCCCATTCGGCGTTGGCTTCGTCGAAGGCGGTGAGGAAGGCTTTCACGTTATAGTCGACGAACAGCGCCGGCATCATGCCGACCGGCGAAACAATGCTGAATCGGCCACCAAGGTCTTTTGGAATGAGAAATGTATTTTTGGGTGTCGCACCCAGATCTTTGATCTGTGCGGGCTCGCTGGTAACAAAATATTCGGGCACACCCGGGAAAAACTGGCGGAACAGCGACAGATTAGCGCGTGTCTCGAGCGTCGTGCCCGATTTTGATACCACGAGTACCGCGGTCTGCCGGCTTTCGGCGATTTGCGCAATCTTCTGCATTTTTGCAGGGTGCGGGCCCTCCCAGAAAATCAGTTTGTCCGAATGCGGATCGATGAGTGCCTTAAGCGCGATGCCGCCCAGCGAAGAACCGCCGATGCCGATGACGATCAGCGTCTGCGCGTCGAGTTGCCGCAGTTCAGACGCCCATTTTTCGAGTGGCCCTAAATCCGCTACTTTCATGTAATCTTTGGAAAAAGAGGCCGGCCATTTTTTGGCTCCCGTGTGCATCAGCTGGTCGAGCTCATGCGCGCGGCCCAGCGACTGCCAGTTCATCCAGTATTTATTGGCAGAAAAGCGTATCGTGGAAGGCATGCGGTATATCGTTCTCTGAACCGGCTTTGTAAAGAATATTACACCGCTTCTGCGCGGCAAATTCTGGCTCTGAATGTTGCGCTTCGACCATTACCCTGGAAATGCGCGTCTGAAGCTGGTGCTCCTGCATGGCCTGTTCGGTTCTGCGAAGAATTTTGCATCGGTCGCCTCGGCGCTGACCGATACCGCGGAGGTTTACGCATACGACGCGCGCAACCACGGCGGCTCATCGCATACAGCCACGCACACGCTGGCTGATCTGACGCAAGATCTCGCCGATTTTCTGCGCGAGCGGCAAATTGCACACCCGGTGCTTATGGGCCACTCGATGGGAGGATTAACAGTGATGAACTTTGCGCGGCTGTTTCCTGATGTTCCGCGGGCGCTGGTGGCAGTCGATATCGCACCCCGCACTTACGCGCCCGCGCATGAGCGCGAAATCGCCGCGCAAAAGATCGACGTGACGCTTTTCCGCGAACGCCGGGAGATCGATGCCGCAATGGCGGAAATTCTCCCCGAGGCGACGATCCGTGCGTTTCTCCAGATGAATCTCGGTCGCAGTGAAAGCGGCACCTTTCGCTGGCAGAACAATGTTGCGGCGATAGAAAATTCTCCTGAGCGCACCGTTTTTCCTGTATTCAAGCCGCCGCTCTTTGGCGGGCCCGCGCTCTGCGTGCGCGGCCTCGATTCCGATTATGTCACTGACGCCGACGCGGAACTTATGAAATCCGCCTTTCCATTGCTTGAACTGCATTCGCTGCCCGGCGCGGGGCACTGGCTGCACCATACCCACCGCGATGCGCTTCTCGGCATGGTGCTGGGGTTTTTGCAGAGTTTATCGAAGCATTGACGCCCACTCTGAAATACCGGTTTCGACTGAGGCCGGGTTACTGCTTTTGCACAGAACACTTCGTTTCATATCACGCTCCTGGATACCCGCAACAGCCATGGTCACAGCCGTGGCGCTTGGCCTTGCCACGCACAGCTACCTCTATGCGCAACCCGAACGCTTTTTGGGCAAAAAGATCAAAAAAATCGATTTTAAGGGCAACGTCAATATTTCGCGCGATACGCTGTATCAGGATATCATCCAGATGAAAGAGGGGCAGACGCTCACGCTGCCGCTGTTGAACGGTGACATTAAGGCCATTTTTGGCGAGGGTTCCTTTGCCTACGCGCGGGTTGAGGGCGAAGATCTCGACGGTGGCGTGAAGCTGACCTTCTATCTGCAGGAACGTCCGCGCATCAAGGAAATCACTTTCCTGGGGCTCGATGAATTATCTTCGACCGATGTGCAGCAGGCGATTCCGCTGAAAGAAGACGAAGTCTTTAACGAGCGCAAAGTCTCCGATTCGATCCAGCGCATTCTCGGTAAATACCGCGAGAAGGGCTTGTTTAACGCCTCGGTGCGCGTGCGCAAGAGCGAAGTCGACAAAGACCGCAATACCATCAATATCACTTTTGTAATCGACGAAGGCGAGCATATTAAGATTGCCAAAATCAACCTGCTGGGTGTGACGCGGGCTGACCCCGAAGACGTCATGGCGGTGATGGAGCTCGAAGAAGACGGCTTTATCGCCGACGGTACTTTTAAAAACGAAACCTTTGAGAAAGACAAGAACGCGATACTCGATTTTTACAAAAACCAGGGATTTCTCGACGTCGAACTCGAAGACGCGCGTTACGACTACCGCTGGAAAAATCCCAAAACGCAGGAAGAGCGCGTTATCGTCATCACGTACAAAGTCAAAGAGGGTGAGCAGTATTTTTACAACGGCTACGATCTGACCTGGGATCCGCGCTTTCTGCATCCGGTGGATGGCAAACAGGCGAAAGAGCCGCTTTTTCGCAAAGATAAGGTCGAAGAGTTCTTTGAATACACGAATGCCGACGTCGGTTCAGTGCTCGACAATGGCAAATTCAGCCGCGACCGCGGTATCGTCAACTATCTGTATTCGCAGGAAGGGTATATCTATGCGCGCGTACAGCCGGAGCGCACCATTATCCCTCTTACCAAAGAGGCGATTGCCGAAAAAAAGAACACGCCACAACAGAAGGAGAGCGAAAAAGACGGCAAAGATTATTATAACCTGAAAAGGCTCGAGAGAATTCTGGACAACAATCCTCAGCTCAAGGGGCGCAAATTTGTCCATACCAAGTTCGTCGTGGCTGAAGGCGACAAGGGTTACATAGAGAGCATCATCGTCAAAGGCAATAAGAAGACGCTTGATAAGGTAATCCGCCGCGAGCTGATTATCCACGAAGGCGAACTGTTCAATTCAGAACTCGTGCAGCGTTCACGCGAACGCGTGCACAATCTGCAGTTTTTCAAAGAGGTAAACGTCGACGCGCGGCCAGGATCGAGCGAAGGCAAAATGAACCTGGTGATCGATGTTGAAGAGCAGCCGACGGGAACAATCTCACTCGGTGGCGGTTACGGCACCAACACGGGATTTTCGATCTTTACCGAGGTCGCGGAAAACAACCTGAACGGTACGGGGCAGCGCGTTTCGGGCCGCGTGGAATTTGGCCCGCTGCGTACCGCACTCGAAGCGTCGTGGACAGAACCGTGGCTCTTCGATAAACCGTGGTCGCTGACGCTCACCGGTTTTTATGTGCGCCGGCGTGTATTGTCGGGTTCGATCAATATCGCCACCAACGACGAATCGGCGACCTACGACCTCGACATCATTGGCGCCACGGTCGGCGTCGGCCATCGCTTCTGGATCAACTGGGGACACTACCACCGCTACTCGCCGCAGGTTTCGATAGCCGGCAATGCTTCGAGTATGGTGGACGATTCGGTGTTTCTGCTCGTGCAGCGCGGCTGGCAGGTGAAGAATACGATCACCAACGGGCTCTTCTACGATAACCGTGACAATATCTTTAATACAACGCGCGGTATGCGCGCTGAATTTTCGCATGATTTCGTGGGTAACATTCTCGGTGGCCAGGATCACTTCATGCGTTACTATCCGCAGGTGGACTTCTTCTGGTGGATAATGGACTATACTTTTTTCAATCTTATCCGCAAGAACGTACTGCGCCGCTGGCGTATCGTGCAGGAAGTCCGTGGCTCTGCGACGTTTACACAGCCGACCAAACCCGCGTATGGCAGCCAGGACAATGCGCTGAACCCTTATGTGGAAATTCAGGACCGCCTGTACCTCGGCGGTTACGAAAGTTTGCGCGGTTGGACCCTGTTTGATAGTTTTTATACGGGTAATGCGACTACCTGGCGTAACGGCGGCAGCCATCGTATGCTGTTCGGCAGCGAATTGCGTATTCCCGTGGAACCGTCGCTCTTCTGGTTGGTGCTGTTCTTCGACGCTGGTGCGCTCTACCAGAACCTGAACGAATACAGTTTCAGTTCGACCACTCCTTCGGCCACGATTTCCGCATACAATGCCGCCGAACTGAACAAACAGAACTTTTCTCTCAGCTACTTCCGTTACAGCTGGGGTTTCGGTTTCCGTCTGCAGATTCCGATTCTGCCGCTGCGTATTTATCTGGCGAAACGCCTGATCTGGGATGACAGTGCCGGCTGGTTCAGGGATCATCCGAACCAGAGCGGTTTTGAATTTGTTTTCGGTATCGGCGACCGTCGTTTCTGATCGCAACAATGGTTCCGTCTCTTCGGCTGACCCTTGTTGCCCGCAAAGCGGGTGATGCATTGAGTGGAGCCATGGCTGCTCTGAATGGTGCAGGCGCTGTCTCTGAATATGCGGTTTCAGAAGAACCTGTGCGCATCGCCGGAGTCGAATACCAAAAGCTGGTGCTGCAGTTATCCCCCGGGTATAAGAAAGAACAGGCACGCGCACTGCTTCTGCAGAATAGCACAGGGCTTGCTGCCTATGCCATCTGCCCGGCAGACGAGTCCGCAATTCGCCTCGTGGTATTCGATACCGATTCGACATTCATCAACGAAGAAGTCATCGATGAAATTGCCGCGTTTGCCGGTTACAAGCCGCAGGTGGCGGCTATCACCGAGCGCGCGATGCGCGGCGAACTGGACTTCAATGCAGCGCTGGCCGAACGCGTGGCGCTGCTAAAGGGCCTGCCTGCGGCAACGCTCGATATTGTCCGTCAGGAGAAACTTTCATTGACTAAGGGTGCAGCAGAGCTGACGCAAACCCTGCATGGTGCCGGCGTGAAAACCTACCTTTTGTCCGGCGGATTTAATTTTGTGACAGGGCATTTCACGCGGTCGCTCGGCATGACCGGGCATTTTGCCAATGAACTCGAAATTGAGGCAGGCGTGCTGACAGGCAAAACGCTGGGCGCCATTGTCAACCGGCAGCGCAAAGCCGAACTATTAGCCGAACTTGCCGCCGGACACGCGATCGACGTTGCGGCCACCGTGGCAGTCGGTGATGGAGCGAACGATCTCGATATGTGCCGGCAGAGCGGATTGGGCATCGCCTTCTGCGCTAAACCCGCTCTGCTCGATAATACCTTCGCGGCGATATTCGAGCGCGACCTGCGTCTGGTTTTACCGCTGATTCACATCTGATATGGAATTGCAGGCGCTGTTTGAAAAGCATGCGGCGATATTCACGCAGAAACATATCCTGCTGCAGCCGCGGGATTTTTCACAGATCTGGTCGCGCCTCACTGGCGATGACCTCGCAGCCTTAAGCGCGGGTCTGGCAACCGGCCGCTGGCATTACCGCGGTAAACTGATGCACTCGGAACGCGATGCCGATCGCGAAGCTGTGCGCGCCGCCGGAAATTTCAGCAATGCATCGGCGGTGATTGCCGTCTCCCTCGGCGTTGGCTTTATGCTTGGCCATTTTGCTGCGTCGGTCAGGCATGTACTGCTCATCGAGCCAAGCCCATATTGCGCCGCGGCGCTGATTGTTTCCGGGGAATTTCTGCGCTTTCCAGGCAAAATCACGCTTTTCGTCGATGATCTGGCGCAGAGCGACGCGCTCGAAGAGATTCTGCCCTGGCTGCAGGGCAAGAATCTCAAACAGACGCTGATCTATTGTCACCCGCCGCTTTTGGCGGCGGATAAGCCCCTCTATACGCGCGCCTATGAGCGCGTCGTCGCACTGTTTGAAAAGCGCAGCGTCAACCAGGCGACGGTGGTCAAATTCCAGCAGCTGTGGAATAAGAATATTTTTCTGAACCAGCGGGCGATGCGGCATTCAGGGACGCTGAACCAGATTCTTTCGCAAGTCCCCCCACGCACCATTGTGCTGGCCGGTGCCGGCCCGTCGCTCACCGCATCGCTGCCTGTCCTGCGGGCCGAGCGTGAGCGTTTTATTCTTATGGCTGCAGACACGGCGGTCATTCCGCTCAATAAAGCCGGAATATTTCCTGACCTGGCATTTTCTGCCGACCCGCAATGGCTGAACCATTATTTCGTGCAGAGCGCGGCAGCGCATCGTTCAAACTGGATCATGGATCCGGTTGTCTGCCCCGCAATTCCGCATTTTCTCGCGCGCCAGGGCGCCCGCATGTTTTTCTGGAACAATGCGTTTCTCGCCGACAGCATCTTGCGCGCCGCTGATCGCGGCGATGTCGCGCACGGCGGTTCAGTATCGACCAATGCCTTTGACGTGGCGCTGAAGTGGCTCGCGCGGCGTGCTGAAACTGCTCAACCCGGCAGGCTCATTCTTGTCGGGCAGGACCTATCTTTCAGTAACAAACAGGCTCACTGCGCGGGCGCAGCGCTTGAGGCACGTGTCTATGCGCATTGCCACCGGCTGTCCGGCATGGAAAACCATAACCTGCGGCAGATGAAGGCAATGCCGGTACTTCTGGAGAAAGGTATCGGAGAAGCGCAGGTGCCTACAAACGGCAAACTCAGGATTTTTCTCGACTGGTTTTCATCCAAAGCGGCCGACCACGCCGCAGGACGCACCGAACTCATCAACGCGACCGCATCGGGCGCGCAGATCCGCGGGTTCAGGCACATGTCGCTCTCGGCCGCGCTGGCCGGTCTGCCGGCAGAGCAGGGGCTGTCGTTCCCCGCATCACAGGCAGCCGCTTCCGGCAATGCGGAAAAAATCGCTACTCTGATGACTGAACTCGTGCAACTCATGCGCATCGTGAACGACAGCGCCACGCTCGCGAAAGATAAAAATCCTACTGCCGCTGTTGTGGGTCGTTTGAACGCCAATGACGCGGCCATAAAGAAACTCGGATTAGCCAAGGATATCGCGGGCCTCAATGCGCAGGCAATTATTCTCAAAATCACGGAGCAGGGCGACGAGGTAAACGCTGCAGAATTTTACCGCGCAATGGCGCGCGCCGCGCGCGAAGTAAAACTGTGGGCCGGAAAAGCTAACTAGCTATGTTTGAGGCGTAGCCTCAAACATATTTAGTTTAATCCGAGTAACCGCGCGGTGCGCTTGCGCGTGCGTGCGACGAGCGCACCATTCTTTTCGAGATTTTTCGCGCGGGCGGGAATCATGCGCGACAGGCGTTTCTGCCATTCGTTAGTCTGCATTTTGCTTTCAAAACATTTTTCCAGAATATCGAGCGCTATGGCCACGGATGTCGAGGCGCCCGGCGATGCGCCGAGCAGAGCGACCAGCGAACCGTCGTGTGCGGCAATAATTTCGGTACCGAATTCCAGCACGCCGCCCTGTTCATGGTCGGCGCGTATGACCTGGACGCGCTGCCCGGCAACGAGCAGCTCCCAGTCATCGTCACACGCTTCGGGCATAAATTCGCGCAGCGCGGCCACACGTTCCGCGTGCGACTGCGTTGCCTGCTGTATCAGGTATTTCGTCAGCGAAATATTATGTAATCCGGCAGAGATCATCGGGATCAGGTTGTCAAACTCGAGCGATTTCATGAGGTCGAGATACGAACCTTTTTTCAGAAACTTCGTGGAGAAGCCGGCATAAGGCCCGAACAGCAGTTCTTTTTTGCCGTCGATGTAACGCGTGTCGAGGTGCGGCACCGACATCGGCGGCGTACCCACGGCGGCCTTGCCATAGACTTTGGCTTCGTGGCGCCCGATAATGCCCCGGTTTTTGCAGCGCAGCCATTGTCCGCTGACAGGAAAGCCGCCATAGCCCTCGGCCTCTGCAATATCTGATTTTTCGAGCAGCGGCAGCGCACCACCACCGGCGCCGATGAACACAAAATTGGATTCGGTCCGGAAGTTCTGTTTCTTTTTGAGGTCGACCACGGTCAGCTGCCATTGCCCGTTCTCGTCGCGTTCGAGATCGCGCACCTCGTGGTCGTAATGCACCAGCACACCTCTGTGGCGTGCAAGACAGGCAAACATGCTGCGGGTGAGGTCGCCGAAATTCACGTCGGTGCCATATTCAATACGTGTGGCGGCGATAGGTTCATCGGCGCCGCGGCCTTCCATGACGATGGGCGCCCATTTGCGTATGTCTGCCGCTTTCTGCGTCAGCTTTATGCCTTTGAACAGCGGATGATTTGAAAGTAGCGCGTGGCGTTGGGCGAGAAAGCGCACATTGTCTTTGCCGCTGACAAAGCTCAGGTGTGGTACGCGGCGGATGAATTTCCCGGGATCAGGC
>CAYHJO010000102.1:0-14552 GCA_964356715.1 uncultured Turneriella sp.
CAAAAGAACATGGCAACACAGCTCAGCAAAGGGCTTGAATACCTGACGGTACTCGGCCCCGGCAAGGTTATTGTACTGTTGTCGACAATGCCGGGTGACAAGCTGTCCTACCTGTCGCGCCATATCGAACACAAAAAAATCCTGCGCGTCCTTTCGGGCACCTCGGTGCGCACCGTGGCTGCCATTGTCAAACAGACCGACATGCATGCGCTTGTGACGCTGATGAACGAACTCGACGCCGATGCATCCGTCGAGCTCATGAACCGGCTCGAAGTCGGTACCATTGTGCTTTTCCTTTCAACCCTCGACACGCACCGGCTGGTGCGTATTGTGAATGGCGTCGGTGTCGAGCGTATGCTCGAACTACTGACTGCGACAGGCCCCGAGCGCGCAATGCATCTCGCAAAAGAACTGCCGGTTGATAATCTGGTGGCATTGGTTAGAAGAGTGCCGATGCCGCAGCTGGCACCATTGGCCACCCGCCTCAAGGTGGATTTTCTGCGTGACCTCACGCGCATCGACACGGCAGACCATCTGGCCGCGCTCATCAACTCAGTCGGTGCGCGCAATGTCCTGGACCTCGTGCATTTTCTCGGGGAAAAAGAGACTTTGCATCTCGCCGGCCGGCTGAAAGCGCAGAAGATGCGTGAACTGATTTACCTAATCCACGCGATGAAACTGAAGCCGGTGAAGAAAGCGGCAAAATCTGCGGCGGCAAAAAAGGCCGTGGCCGGCGCAAGGGGCAAGAAGGCATCTGGCGCCCGCAGCAAAAAGACACAGAAGAAGAAATGATTTGCAGACACAGGCGGATGCAGAAAGCGCCTGAGAGCTTATCCCTATGGCAGACTTCAATACTCTTAGAAACCAGTTTTCGCTGCGCGAAGATCTGATCTGGCTCAACAACTGCGGCGTGAGCGTGCCGCCGGCGAGTTCAGCCGCGGCGGTGAAAGACTACCTCGACGCATTTTCGGCAGCGGGCGTGCTGCAGACCGCAAAACCGCACGGCCAGATTAAGCGCAATATACAGAACACCTTTGCCAAATTCTTCGGCGGCAATCCGCATGAGTATGCTCTGCTCAACAATACCGCAGAAGGCATGACCTTTATCGCGCAAAGCCTGCCGCTCGCACGTGGCGACAAAATTCTGCTGGTCGAACGCGAATACCCCAGCAACGTCTATCCGTTTCTGCAACTGAAGCGGCAAGGCGTCGAGATCAGTTTTGTTTCACCCGGTGCGTCCAATGCCGAATTTATCGACAACATCCGCGCGGAGCTTTCGACGAATGTGCGCGCGATGTCGCTTTCGGCGGTGGATTGGCTCACCGGCATGAAGTTCGATCTTGCCGCCATCGGGAAACTATTGCGCAGCCGCGGCGTCGCTTTTTTGCTCGATGCCGCGCAGGGCGCAGGCCATGTCGATATCGACGTCGCCGCGCTCGGCGTCGACGCGATGGCCTTCTCGTGCTGGAAATGGCTTTTGGGTCCTCTGGGGTCCGGTGGCCTCTATGTCGCGGACGATTTCCTCAAAAAACTCGACATCCGCGTCGCGGGCACTTCGTCGGTCAAAAACGACGAAGTCTATCTGCCGCACCGCGAAGACTATAAAGAGACGGTCGAGCGCTTCATGTTATCGACTGCCCCATATATGAACTGGGTGCACCTCGAAGCTTCTCTGCGTTTTCTCGACGAAGTCGGATTGAATAATGTTCAGGAGCGTTTGATGTCGCTCGCAGACGGCATCGCTGACACTTTGCGCAAGGCAGGCTTTACGGTAATCCGGGATGGCTTCGGTGGCGATAAAACTGCCATTGTCTGTGCACGCAAAGACGGCGATATGAATGAATTACACGCAAAGCTGATGAAGGCGGGTGTGATCTGCGCTTACCGCGAAGGCAACCTGCGCTTTTCGCCGCATTTGAATTTTACAGAACACGATCTCAAACGCTTCAGTAACATCATTGCTGCGCAATGATGTTACTTTTCCATGGGGTATTTCAACAGCTCCGGAAAATTTTCCGGTTTGTACAGCGCAGTGCCTTCCGCAGGCAGACTGATCTCCAGTCCATCTGCAAATTCCGGCTCATAACCCGCGTCGCGGATCAAAGCGATGGTTTCGTGCATGTTCGAACCTTTGACGTTGAGATAGCCTGACGCAAACAGAGAATTAGACACCATCAGCGCCGTCGATTGCAGGCCGCGCAGATGGCCCTCGCGTCCGGCCGCCATACGGATTTCGGAGTCGGGGCTGATCAGACGGAAGGCAATCAATATGCGCAGGCAATATTCGGGCGCCAGCGCTTGTGGTTTTTCGATCGCATGCCCCGGTACCGGAATAAAAAAATTCACCGGAATGGAAATCACCCTCAGGCTTTTGAGGGCGAAAGCCGCGTCGATAAGATCGGCCGGTGTCTCCCCTAACCCGGCAATCACTCCCGAGCATAAGCCCACGCCGGCAGCCGACAGGGCCGCAATCGTGTCCGTGCGGTCTTTGAAAGTATGCGTCGAGCAGATCCCGCCGTAATGCGACTCTGATGTATTGACGTTGTGGTTATAGCGGTCGAGCCCCGCAGCGGCGAGCTGTTCTGCTTTTGCCGCATCGACAAAACCCGCAGACAGGCAGACGCGCATGCCGAGCTCATGCGTGATGCGCGAAATTGTTTTAGCAAGTTTGGCTGTGGTGTTCGCTGACGGGCCGGTACCTGCGGACACCATGCAAAAACGGTAAGCGCCATTTGCCTTCGCCAGAGTGGCTGCGGTAAATATCTCGTCTTCGCTCTGTAACGGATAGTCACGGATTTCGGCGGCGGCATCTTTGCGCTGCGCGCAGTAGCCGCAGTCCTCTGCACAATTACCGTTTTTGATGTTATCCAGAATATGGATGCGTACTTTGCGGCCGAAATACCGTTCGCGTGCCCGCGCCGCGTCAGCGAGTGCAGCGTAGAGAGGCACCTCACCCGACAGGATGGCAATAGCCTCGTCGCGGCCGATGAGGCTGGCTTCTGAGGAAAACTTTTTTTCGGTCTTTACTTCGGTCATTTTATTCCACCCGGTAATCTGTCACCGCCGCGGCAATGGCCTGAAAAACCCGGTCGAGTGCAGAATCCGAAATATTGTAAGGGGGCGTCACGTAGATTACGTCTCCCAGCGGGCGCAAAATTACCCCGTGTTCCAGGCCGATCTCACGGATGCGCCTAGTGGCCGAAAAGACATAACCTGGCTCTTCGCGATGGCTCACGAGATTTGCCGCACTCACACCCCCCAAAGCGCGCACATCGCGCAGTTTGTCAGGGAAACGCTGCACAAGGTGCCGCCACCCCTCTTCCATGCGCGTCTGCAACTGTTGCACCTGTGGCAGTCGTTTCTCCGTATCGAAAAGAGCAAACGACGCCAGCGCGGCAGCGCAGCCCGGTGGGTTGCCGCTCATCGTATGGCCATGATAAAAGGTTTTTGCCGCATCCTCTGAGACGAAGGCCGCGTGGATTTTTTCAGAGGCGAGAGTCACGGCCAGCGGCAGCGCACCGCCTGTGAGCCCCTTCGCGAGCGCCACCATGTCAGGTTTCACATCTGCATATTGCATGGCAAACATTGCACCGGTGCGGCCCATACCGGTGAACACTTCGTCAAAGAGCAGCAGTACGTTGTATTCTGCCGCGAGCTCAGCAATCCGCTGCAGTGTTGGGGCGGATTGAAACACCATACCGCCCGCGGCGGCAATCAGCGGTTCCAGCACAATTGCCGCGACGCGGCTCTCATGCTGTTGCAGATAAATTTCAAGCTCTGACAGCACGAGTTCGGCAGCTGCCTCCTCGGTCGGGTACGCAAAACTATGCGTCGGGAACAACAGCGAAGCGAACGCACGCGTGAAGACCGATTCGCCGCCAAGACTCATCGCCCCCACGGTATCACCGTGGTAACCGGCGTCAAATTTTATGAAGATTTGCCTTTCCGCTTCGCCAATGTTCTGCCAGTACTGCACCGCAAGCTTCAGCATGATTTCCACTGCGCTTGAACCGTTATCTGAATACAGCACGCGCGAGAAGATACCACCGGTAAGCTGTATGAGTTTTTCTGCCAGTTGCTCTGCCGGTTCATGCGAAAAACCTGCGAGCAGCACGTGGTCAAGTGTGTCGAGCTGCGCTTTAATTGCCTGCTTGATCGCCGGGTGGTTATGCCCATGGATCATCGTCCACCACGATGCAATCGCATCCACATAGCCGCGGCCTTCCGCGTCGTAGAGATACTCGAGCTCAGCACGGACGATTTTCAGCGGTGCTTCGGCGCCCAGCTGCGGCGTGAAGGGATGCCAGATCATGCAAAAAGCTCCCGGATTTTCCCAGCCACATCAAAGGCCGCTGCGCGGGATTGAAATTCAGCGGGGGTCAGTTTTTTTCCATCGAGAAAAAATTCACCCAAATACTCCACAGAGCCCATTTCGCAGACGGTGCGTGCATTGTCGGCAAAAAGCGGATTGTCAGTCCCGACGAAGAATACACCGACACAGGCGACGCCGGCTGTCTTCAGCGCCTGCAGCGACAGCAGAGTGTGGTTAATGGTCCCCAGCCCCGTCGCCGCCACCAGAATCGTGGGAAATCCTACCTCACGCATCAGATCGAGATTGGTGAAACGCCGCGAGAGCGGAACCATCACCCCGCCCGCGAGCTCGATGATGATCGGTGCACTGCGGAGAGCTGCCAGTTCGCGCCTTAACATACCCGTATCGATATTCGTCTTTGCCTGCTCGGCGGCCCAGTGCGGAGAGGCGGCCAGCGGAAAACTCAGCATTTCGCTCCGAAAAAAACCGTTGCTCAGACCGCTCAGCTGCTGCACGGTCACGCGGTCTGCATCGGGTCCGGTCTGCACAGGTTTGAGGTATTGCAGTTGCAGCTTATGGCCATAGCGCGCGAGAATCAGCGCGGAGAACAGGGTTTTGCCGACATCGGTGCCGGTCGCTGAGATGAAGATGGGCATAAACTCAGATCTCAGTTATGAACGACTTTTGTGCCGAGACTGGCGTCCAGCGCCCGCAGAAATTTTTCTGAAGCGGCGGCATTGATTCCGGCATTCACTGAAATTCTTAGCCGCGATTGTTTTACGGTCGGCGGGCGTATCGCCTTCACATGATACCCTACACCAAGCAGCGCTTCGGCTGCCGACAGCGCCTCCGCCTCTGAGGCGCACAGCAGTGGAATGATGTGCGAAGCGGAACTGCACGTCAAATACCCGAGTCCGGTGATACCCGAACGGATGTGCGCCGAAACCGACTGAAGCTCCTGCCGTTCGTGATCCATTCCTTTAACAATACCAATTGCAGTGAGCGCTGCGTGTGCAATCGCCGGTAGCGGTGCTGTCGAAAAAACAAAAGTACGCGCAGTGTGGAGCAGATACTTTTTTGCCAGAGCGCTGGTAGCCACGACAGCGCCTTCGAGTCCCAGCGCTTTGCCGAAGGTACCCACGCGAAAATCCGCACCGGTACTGAGTCCGCTGCCGGCGTTGCCGTAGACGCCGAGCGCATGCGCATCGTCGACGTAAAGCAAGGCAGAGTATTTTTGTGCCAACAGAACAAAGTCGGATATTGGTGCAAAGTCACCGTCCATGCTGAACAGCGATTCGGTCACGATCATGCGCCGCCGCTCGGGCGCCTTTTTGAGCAGCTCTTCAAGATGGTTCAGATCGTTATGCTGGAAGTAGACCTTACGCGCGCCGGAAAGCCTGATACCATCCATGAGCGACGCATGGCTCAACCGGTCGGCGAACGCGGCATACGAGCCATCCATGATCGCCGAAAGCGAACCCACGTTCGCTGCGTAGCCGTTGGCAAAGAACAATCCATCTTCACTGCCGACCCAGGCGGCATACGCGGCCTCAAGCTGTGTAAAAACATCGCGATGTCCACTCACTAGCCGGCTGGCGGTCGAACCCGCACCGTAGAGGTCTATGCCCGCTTTCAGCGCGGCGGTGAGGCGGTGGTCTTTCGACAGGCATAGGTAGTCGTTCGAGCACAGATCGACCAGATTTCCCGGCGGTGATTTCAGCGTGCGCACACGGTGCGTGCTCTCGAGGTGTACCAAGAATTTCTGAACGTCGGTGGTGAAACAATTCATCCGGTTATGCTACCAAAACGGCAGACTCGGACATGGCGAAACGCAGAAAGCGTTATGATTGACAGCTGGGATATTTTTGGCAGTTTCAACTATGGGCATGGTTTACGCCACCATTGAATTATCGAATCCGAAAGAACCAGCTCTTGAGCCTTATCAGGTCGAGTCGCTTGTTGACACTGGGGCTTTCATGTTGTGTATCCCCGAGCATGTCAGAATTCAACTGAACCTGTCGGAGCTGGAAAAACGGGAGGTCACTCTTGCCGATAATCGCAAACAAATCTGTTCCTATGTCGGCCCGGTCATGATCCACTACGCCAACCGCAGCTGCTTTACTGGCGCGCTTGTACTCGGTGAAAAAGTTCTGCTCGGCGCAATCCCCCTCGAAGACATGGATCTGATCGTTCATCCATTGAAACGTGAGTTGATTGTAAATCCGCAAAGCCCGAACATTGCCTCAGGCCTTGTAATGTGAACATTCTGGCCTTTGGCCAAAATGTTCACATATTATCCCGCTGTTCAATCCACGCCGTTGCCTTCGGCCACACTTCGCGCGGGGCTTCGATGCCGCACACTAAGTCCATGTGCCCGTAGTGTGTGGCGCTGCCGTATTCTTTCCCGAACACAATCAGTTTTTTGTCGCAGCGCAGCTGATCGACGGTCCATTCAACGCCGTCGAGCGCGCAAAGCCAGTCGCGGTCACCCGCGAGCATCAGCACCGGCACCTGAATGCGCCGGTCATCCGCGCGGTGCGCAAAGCCGCCTGAAAGGCGCGGCATACCCTCGGCAGAAGAAATTGCCTTGATCTGGTTCCATTCATTCACTGAAATGGGTTCAATCATTTCACCGATAATCGCTTCGCCGATTTCCGGCTTCATATTTTCGGGATTCCACAGAAACCGGTTCCAGACGGTATTCAGGCCGGCAAACGGCTGCATCGGCTTCCACAACTGCCTGATCGGAAAATACTGCAGCGCGCTGACATAATCGAGCAGAGTGCGGAAATGGTTGATCGTGGAATATGTGTAATTGAGCGCGGTTGCAAAGGTGGTGAAACTATGCAGGTTCGCAGCTTTGTGCCGAATCTGGTAAAAGAAGCCGAGAATACCTCCCATGCTGTGCCCGACCCAGTGCAGCTTTTCAGTGCCGTGCTGCGCAATGACATATTCGGTCACCGCTGGCAGATCGCACAGCAGGTAGTCGTCGACCGACCACTGCTTGCCGCGGCCCGTGTGCGGGCCATCGCTGCCCGCACGGCCACGCAAATCCATCGAATAGACTGCGTAACCCTGCTTTGCGAGATGGTGTGCGAAACCAGTGTGGGGCATGGATGCCCCCTGGTTCGCGCTGCCATGGATGGCATCTGTGCGCGAACTCAGCTCTTCGTGGCCAAAATCCCACACGCGGTGGTTCGAGGCAATACCGTGCAACAGCAGCACCGGGTGCTTGCGCGTGATTTTTTCAGGCAAATACCGGTACAGCGCGATCTTCCAGTGATCGGGAGTCTGGATCGTGATTTCTGTCCTTGTGACACGACTTGCGGTTTGTGTATCCATGCTATGCTTCCTTAAGTTACAATGCGTCATGGTGAGCTTGTCGAACCATGCGATTATTCCGCGAACATTTCTGCGATCAGCGCCGCGTATTTCGTATGCACCGCGTTGCGGCGGATTTTCATCAATGCCGTCATGTCTTCGCCCACGCGCAGCTTGTCGGGCAGAAAGCGCACGTGCGAAATTCGCTCATAACTTTTGAATCCCCGCTCTTCGCTGATTAACCCATGGCAGATCTCTTTAAAAATGGTGAGGATCTCCGGTTTTTGGTTCAGGTCGTCCTGAATATTGAATTCGGCTACCTCGTGACCCGCATCGAGCAGACGATCGTAGTCGGGCCAGATCAGCACGCCAAGATTTTTCTCGTCTTGCCCGACGACTACTGCCTGTTCGATCAGCGGATGCTGGGCAAGCAGTGTTTCAATCGGCACTGGTTCTAAGTTTTCGCCCGAACGTAAGACAATAGTGTCCTTAGCGCGGCCGCGTATCGACAGCGCGCCGCTGCGCGTAAAGACGCCGATGTCGCCGGTATCCATCCATCCGTCTTTGAGCACTTTGAGTGTCGCTTCGCCGTTTTTGTAATAGCCCTGCATCACGCCGGGGCCTTTTACAAATATTACACCGGTCTCACCCTGCGGCAGAACGCGCCCATCTTCGCCGCGAATCTGCACTGTTGTCTTTTCCGGCACGAAGCCAACCGTACCCATGATTACCTTACCTGGCGAGCGTATCGAAATCAGCGGCGAAGTTTCAGTCATACCATAACCTTCATAGACAGGAATGCCGATGGCGTTGAAGAATTCATCGATGTGCGCAGGCAGAGCTCCGCCGCCGGAAATAGTGCCCCTGAGTTCGCCGCCCAGCATCGAGCGCACGCGCACCAAAAAGATTGAGTCCATGTAGAGATCAGGCGCTTTGAGCCCGAGCGCGGTGAGCCCTGCCGTAATCGGCTCGAGCAGGCCCTGTAAAAATCCTTTCTCATCCGTTTCGCCCGATTGCCCGTTGACGGTATTGAGCGCGCGGTGCAGCCGCTGCTTTATGCCATATGACAGATCGAACAGCTCGCGGTTAAACGCTTCGGTTTTGTCGATGCGTTCCCTCAGCTTCTGATAGATCTGCTCCCACAATCTCGGCGCGGACGCCATCAGCGTCGGCTTGATGCGCACAAAATCTTCCATCAGGTCCTTGATGTTTGAGTAATAATAGTGCGCGCCTGAAAAGATCACGCTATAGAGCATGAAGCGCTCAAAGATATGCCACACCGGCAGAATCGACAGCACGCGGTCGCGCGGCGACATTTCGAGAATCTTCGGCGCGATTTCGAGCTGGTAGAGCATGTTCGCGTGCGTCAGCATCACACCTTTGGGTTCGCCTGTGGTACCGGATGTATAGATGATAGTGAACAGGTCGCCCGGAGCAATTTTGGCCCGTAGCTCTGCAAGTGCCCTCTCATCTGCGGCGGTCAGGGCCGGCAGGGTTTTGAGCAGAGCCGGAAGAATTCTGAGACCTGCATCCGCCGCGGTTTTCTCCGGGAAGGCGGCATCGAGCACAAATACCCGCTCGTTGCGTTTTTTCAGCACTGCAGCGATTTTTTTGTACAGGCGCAGGTGTTCGATGAAACAAAAATCCGCTTCGGAGTGGTTGAGAATAAATTCGAGTTCCTGCGCCGTTGAATCAGAGCCGCGGGGTACGACAATAGCGCCCGCCATCTGTATAGCCATGTCGGTGATGAGCCATTCGGCCGAGTTATCGCCAAAAACCGCGACGCGATCACCCGGCTTCAATCCTTCTTTAACGAGGTAAACCGCCAGCTGAGCTGCCCGGCGGTGCAATTCAGAAAACGCTGTGGGCTTGAAAAACTTATGCGAATCTTTCGAGTAAAATCCCTGTTCGGGATATTTTTGCGCTGACGCAGCGAATACTTCGGGCAGATTTTTCATGCGGGATTGCCTGTTCGCGTGCGCGTGACCGGGCGTCGACGACAAACGAGTATGATTAACACTTGTTCACAATAATTGTTCCCTGCTATGGAAATCCATAGCAGGGAACTGTTGTCAGAAAAGGGGGTGCGGCGTTTCGCCGGTTGTAGCGGCCGGGGAATAAGATTGTGTACCGGCAAAACTAAAAGCACCTGAATTATAGATCCCACTGCCCCAACGCAAAGACATGGCGTCACTGCTGCCGGCGACTGCAAAGCCACCGACCTGCGTCACTTCGCGCGCATCGCTCTGCGCCAGCCAGTTGAGGCTGCGCGATTCGAGCCCCACAGGGGAAAAAAGATTGGCGAGCATTGTCACGCCGAGGCGGGGTGCTGCACCGAAATGTTGCACATATGAATTCTGTGCGGCAGCCGCGGCGTCGCCGTAAACCAGCGCGAGCGGCTGTCCCGCCGCTGACTGGTACATAAAATCTGTGTTGGTCGTACCCCGGAAAACAATGCGGTCCCGGTTGCGACTGCCAGCGATGTTCTGGTACGTATCGATGATACCGCCATTGGCATCGACAATACCTTCGCTGAAACGCAGCGCATCGTAGAAGGCCTCGGCCGAAGTCAGGCCGTTTTTATCCGTATCATTGCCGATATATTCTGAGGCGAGGTGCCGGAATTTGGTGCAGCCGTCGTTCGCGTTGCTGCAGGGTTCGGCGACCAGCGAATTGCCATTGACGAGAGTATTGTCCGCCTGCCAGTAGTTGACCGAAGACGTGTAACGCACACCGGTATCGCGGTCTGAATAATCATATGTCCGGCGCAGATTGATCTGGAAACCGAACAGTTCGACGGAAGTGCGGAAATCCATCACAATGTTATGCCGCGACTTATCCCACAGAATGACCACGTCTCCGGCATTTTCGCGCACCTGCGCCTGTCCGTTACAGGTGCCAATGACGCGCGTGCGTATCACGGCGCGGTAGTCGTATTTGCAGCCGGTTGCCTCTGTATAATTATCAATGCGGAATGGAATCTTTGCACCGTTGCGGATTTCATAGCCGTTATACTGGAAATAGCCTTCAAGACCTGTGTATTGATAGAAAGAAAACAATTTTTGCACGCGGCGCATCACCGGTTCAGACACTGTGATGGTAAATTCCTGTGCACTGAGATCGCAGCCATCGAGTTTATTGTGGCAGAACGCACGAATATCGCTCAAAGCGAGATCGAGAAACAGCGCACGCAGCTCAAGCTGCACCTGCGTGAATTGCAAGCCACAAAGACGGCGGGTGTGCGCGTCGAGACCTGTGGCTGACGGCGCAAAATCCATATAGCAGCGCCCGAGGTCTATTGTGTTGCCTGTGCCGCTGGCAAGCACCGGCATGCTGAGCGAAAAATCCTGCGGCAGGGATTGATTCTGGTATGCAATGCCTTCGCTCACGACGACGGGTGTGCCGCTGGTCACGCCGACGCCACTGTCATTGATCTGGATTTCTTTTGCCTTGTCGGTTGCACTCTTGCCCGCCGCGCAGGCGAGAGCGAATGCCGCCCACAGGCCGCATGCCCATATTCTCAGTGCCATAAGCTATCTGACGTAACGGACTCAGTAAATAAAGCAAAAAAAGTGAACTAAAACGGAAGCGATACGACCTGCAGCCGGTTATTGCCCCGGTCCTGTACACGGATATAATTGCCGTCAAAGAGTACATCTTTGGGGCTGTTAAAGGTACCCCTGGCGGTCGTACCGGGCAAGGTGCCCGTTGTGAAATTCGCCTGCCCCATCTGGTGTGTGGCATTCGGATTGTTTGCAGTAATCGGCAAATCATAGAACATCAACCGGTGATTGTCGGTGTCGGCGATCGCGAGCTTTCCGCTGCGGTAGGCCATACCGAGCGGCCCTGACAGCGACGACTGAGTGGGATTCGCCCCTCCCTGATTTGCCGCACCACCTGTAATCAAGGCCTGGCCAATGCGGTAAGTGGGCATTGCCCCGGCTGCCGAGGGCAACGAACTGAAGACCACGACACGGTGGTTAAGAGCTTCGGTGATGAAAAATTGCGAGCCGGTGTAAAGAACCTGAACCGGTTCGTTCAGATAAGGGGTGCCGCTGTAGTCGGTACCCGATCCCCCTGCGGCCAGATTCGCCTGGCCGATTGCAAAACTCGCCGCCGTGTTGGCGGTGGGAACAGCGCTATGCACCACAATGCGGTTATAACCACGATCTGCAATATAGAGCCGCGACGAAATGCAGGCCACGCCATACGGAACCGACAGCGTGGTCGCGCTGACTGCGGTCGCAGTCCCCGTGGTGAAATTGGTTTGTCCCAGCACAAAATCCATGCTGGCACCGTTCGCTGTGGGCACGCGGTTGAAGCCGGCGACGCGGTTATTCTGGCTATCCGCGACGAACATCTTGCCGTCGGCGCACACGGCTACCGCAGTCGGCTCATTGAAGCCTGACGCAGTCGTAGCCGAAGCGCCGGAAGTAAAGCCTGCCTGTCCGACGACGACATCGGGGTTCACCGCATTCGAGGCAGGAATGGCGTTGAAGATGAGGATACGGTGATTATTGCGGTCAACAACGAAGAATTTTTGTTTATACTCGTCGTTGACGTCAATCGCGACGAGCATGCCGAAATTAAAATTGACGCCATTCTGTTTTGTCGCGCCGCCATCGCGGTTGAGGGAGTTATTCGACCAGCCGGGCGATGTCTGTTCTGTCTGGAACATCTGAAATTCGGCACTCACTCCGCTGGAAAGCGGCGCACCACTCGCCCCCCTGGAATCATTGAACTGATTAACATAGTTGGCGATGGTCGAAACAGAAAAGGTCTTCGCCAGCGAAGTTTTTTGGTAAGCAGCCTTGTCGGCGACGCAGATCCAGCCTGTACCCGCATTGGCCATCAGCTCTTTATAATTCATGCGCGCAGAGACGGTGACGCCGGCGTCGGCTGAGCCGGATTGCGGCAACGTGGCTGCCATAGCACCGCTTGTACAATCTGCACCGTAGCGGATCGAATAATTGACGAACCGATCTGCACTGAACTGTACGGTGACAAAGCCCCCTGAAGCATCGAAATTCATGCCGCCCGAATTATCGCCGCTGTACGCCACTTGGATTTCTTTGTCCTCGTCCGCGAACTGCTGCAGATAACGGCCGCAGCGGCTGCCAGTGAAAGACGATAGCACTGAAATTATGCAGACGAAAAGCAGTCTCACGGCATCTGCTATTTCCCGGCGCGCTGAAACAGCAACCATTTAACTTTGGCCGGCGACTGCGCACATTTCCGGACAGGTAAACGGCCAATTTGTTTACGCCGACGCTGAAACTCCGTTTAAGGCAGCGTGGCGGTATCGATCGGAAAAAAGGGAAAAAAGCGCACCCGCCTCGCGGAAATCGGGCCCGAAATAGAAATCCGTAATGAAGAGCCGGTTGTCGACAAGGCGTTGGCAAAAAATCCGTATACTGAGTCGAGTATCCAGTGGTATTTGGAAGAGATCAATAAGATACCGCTGCTGACGCGCGAAGAGGAAGATCGCCTCGCGCGCGGCGCCATCGCCGGCGACCCGAAATCCAAAGAGCGCCTGATTACCGCAAACCTGCGCTTTGTGGTACAGGTAGCAAAGAAATA
The DNA here is from genome assembly GCA_964356715.1 of uncultured Turneriella sp. Taxonomy (GTDB): domain Bacteria; phylum Spirochaetota; class Leptospiria; order Turneriellales; family Turneriellaceae; genus Turneriella. Next base: position 13,214 of record CAYHJO010000102.1, read on the forward strand.
CCAGAAATTTGGCATCAGCCTGCTCGACCTGATCAACGAAGGTAATTTGGGATTAATCAAGGCGGCAGAACGCTTCGACCCCGACATGGGCTACCACTTTATCAGTTACGCTGTGTGGTGGATTCGTCAGGCTATTATTCTCGCGATCAATCAGAAGGCCGCAATGATAAGGCTGCCAATGAACCGCACAATCGACGTGGCGCGCATCGATGCAATACAGAAAGACCTGGAGAACGAACTCGGCGAAGAGCCGACGCTGACACAGATTGCCGATCGCCTAGACATGCCCGAAGCCGAAGTGCGCTGGCTAAAGCAGATTTCTTCTGACTATGTATCGCTCGACGTACCGGCAAATGCCGATTCGGAGAACACGCAGATCTCGCAGGTGCGCGACGACAAGTACCTTTCGCCCGAAGACCAGGTGATGCAGGGTGCCTTGGCCGACTCGCTGAAGACCATTCTCGGCGAGCTCACGCCGAGCGAGCGCGAAATCATCGAACACCGCTACGGACTCAACGGCAAGAAAATGCTGTCACTGACTCAGGCCGGCAAAAAATTCAATTTGTCAAAAGAGCGCGTGCGGCAGATCGAAAAATTGACCCTGCTCAAATTACAGAAGTACGGCAAGCAGCGCCACCTCGAAGATTTTCTAGATAAAGAAGACTGATCGAATAAATCAGCGACGCCCTGTTTTCAAAAACAAATCCGGCGCCTCACTGTAATTCAGGAGTTTCACGCGATGCCAGACACAGCAAAAGAGAAGAAGCCCGCAAAAGCCAAAAAGCCGGCAGCCAGGGCGAAACGTCCATCTCTGGTGATTGTCGAGTCCCCCGCGAAAACAAAATCCATCGGCAAATTTCTCGGCAATAAATACCGCGTCGAATCTTCCAAGGGCCACCTGATCGACCTGCCGCGTTCGAGCATGGGCATCGACATCCAGGATAACTTCAGGCCTCTTTATATAACCATTCGCGGCAAGGGCAAAACCCTCGGCGAGCTGAGAAAAGCCGCGAAGAACTCATCGGAAGTTTTACTCGCCACCGACCCCGACCGTGAAGGCGAAGCGATCAGCTGGCATTTGGGCCGCGCGCTGGCCGAAGTCAACGCGAAGATCAGCCGGATCGAATTTAACGAAATCACCAAACACGCCGTACAAACCGCGCTGGAACACCCGCGTTTGATCAATCAAAACCTGGTCAACGCCCAGCAGGCCCGCCGTGTGCTCGATCGCCTGGTGGGTTACACGCTTTCACCGCTGCTCTGGAAAAAAATCCGCCGCGGACTTTCAGCCGGACGGGTGCAATCGGTAGCCGTGCGCATTATTTGCGATCGCGAAGTG
>CAYHJO010000103.1:0-9349 GCA_964356715.1 uncultured Turneriella sp.
TAATAAGTGCCGAGTATATACAACCTGCGGTTGGCTTTGGCAGACCATTCAGACTGGCGTCCCATCGCGATCACGCGCCGGTAATCGGCCACGGCATTCGCAGCATTACCCGTTTCTTCATAGGAGCGGCCGCGAAAAAAATATGCCTTTTGCTGCGGTGAACGCCTGATCGCGGAGCTCAGTGTGTCGATGGCGCGATGGTATGACATCAGCAAGAATAGCAGTTCTCCCTTCTCGACCGAATCGGTCATGCGCTCAACGAGTGAAAGCCGCTTATTGATATCGAGCAGAAACAACGCGAGCACTTCGGCCGTGACCCCGAGTTCTCCCCGATCCGGGTCATACGCTTTCGCCTGACGGTAGTCGGCCAGCGCCTCGGCCCTCTTACCGATGTTGGAGTAGCAAAATCCGCGGTGCAGAAAAATGTATGCCAGCATTTCTTTCTGCTGCGCATAGTTTTTCAGCGAAGCGTTATAAGCTTCAATCGCCCTGGCAAATTCCCGGCGGCGTTCATAAAAAAATGCCACCTCGAGTATTTTTTGTCCCTGGTTTTCGGCCTTGTCGGCAATCGGCTTTGAGCCGGTGAACTTGCCGGCAAAGTTCATGGTCGCCACGACGATGCGTTCCAGCAGGCCGGCTTTATGAGATTCGAGACCATCCTTTGAAGCATCGAACGAAGCGGCCGCCATCAATTCACCCTCTGCAAGATAATCCGACGCGTTTTCGCCGCCCTGCGTGTAGCGGTTCTGGATAAATTGGTAACGCGTGATCAGGCTGAGCGACGCGCCTGTCGATCTTTCGGCGCCGACACTCTGTAGCGCGATCCTGAGTTCTCTGAACCGGACATCGGCGATCACGCGCATCACCTGTATGCAGAGCGCGACCAGAAGCACGATGGCCACAAAAATCGCCGCCTGGGCACCGCTGAGATGAAGCCGCTGCAGAAATCTGATCATTTGCGCCTGGTTGCCACCGCCTTTCCGGGCTGCTGCGGCGCTTTTCTCCGCCCGCGTTTGGGCGCTGCTTTGTCGCTTTTGCCCGTCACTTCGACGATCACGAGAGTGCAGTCGTCAGTGCGAGGAGCGTTGCCGGTAAAATTATGGTAGTCGGCAAGGATATTGGTCATCATATCTTCCGGCGCAAGCGACGCCGAAGACCGGATTTGGTCCAGAAAGCGCGTCGCGCCATACTGCTCGTGCTGCGCGTTGGTGCCTTCTGTGATGCCATCGGTATATAGTATCAGTTTGTCGCCGGGATGGAATTTGGTCTTTTTTGTCGCGTATTCAATTCCCGAATCGATGTCCATGCCGATAAAAAAGCCATCCACATCGAGAGCTTCAACTTTGCCGTCTTTTTTCCGCAAGACATACGACAGCTGATGCGAAGCGCAGGCGTATTCTGCGCTCAGGTCAGGATGGATAATAATATAGAATGCCGTTAAGAAATGCGAAGTCACAATCACCTCCCTGACCTGTTTGTTGACCTCGACGAGAGTCTTTGCGGCCGAGAGGTTTTTTGCCGCCGCGGCAGAAAAATATACTTTGGCCATAATCGTAATCAGCGCGGCGGGAACACCGTGCCCTGATGCATCGGTGATCAGAATTCCCGTGGAACCGTCGGGCATAGAAAAAAAATCGTAATAATCTCCCGATACCGATTCGAGCGGGGAAAAATACACTGAAGAGACGAAACGGCCGGAAAGATTTTTCTGCGGCATTACGCCCTGCTGAATGTTCTGTGCAATCACAAGCTCGTTCTGCATTTCTTCGCTGCGCTCGTCAAGTTGCGTAATCGTCATCTGCAGGCGGTCGGTTTTTTCTTTCAGGGCTTCGGCCATCTTATTGAATGTGTGTATGAGAAAGCCGACTTCGTCATTTCTTCTGCCGGCGTCGATGCTGACGCTGTAGTCACCCGTCGCGACGCTGTGCGCCGCATCGGCAAGCCGGACTATGGGTGAAACCAGTCGGCGAAAAAGTATCAGGCCGAAAATAATCTGCACAAGAAGCATGGTGCCGATCATCAGCAATGCCAGCATAATCAGCGCCCGCATTTCTTTCTGGATGGATGCCATCGGTATGCGGCTGATGAAAACCAGGTCGCGCGATCCGGAATTTGTAATCGGGATGTATATCTCGACGCTATAGTTACTGAGGTCGGGTACGCCGTAAAAAAGCTGGCCCTTCAATTCGAGTAGTTGCAGCGATCGCAGCACTTTCTGGAACGCATCCCGCTCCAGCTTCCGCGACGTTCCGGTGAAGGCGGGATATTCATAGACAATGCGGTTATCTGTTGCCACAATCCGGAATTCATTGACAAGCAGCGATTTTTCCTGCCTTTCGGCGCGCAGCCTCTCGAGCATGAGTGCGGCGGCTTTTTGGTTGCTGCCGCTGCGTATTTCGTTCAGCCAATTTTCGTTTTGCGCCGAATCGGTCAGTGTCTGCAGCCTGCGCAAAATTTCGTAAGATACCGTCTGCGTGCTGAGCAGCGCATTTTGACTGATAAGCCCGATCTGGTTCGAACCGATCGCGACCCAGAAGATGATCAGATTCAGTATTGTCAGCGACAGATAAGTCAGCGATATGGATGCGACCAGCCTGTTCTTGCGCTGAAACGAGTCGGGCTCAGGCAATTGCCGTTTCTCAGAATCAGCTACCGGCGGATCAGTTACCTTCTGGTCTGCCATGGCGTCTCCGGTGCTGCCACGGCGCGAATTTGCTTTGCGATGAATATACTTTTCCGGAATGTGAATAAGAGGGCAACCATAATATCCGCGCATAATGCTCACAGGCTTCCGGCCCTTTTGATTATCCTGCTCGTGCCGGTTCTGTGTTCGCTTAGACCGGCCCGTTCGCAAAACGCGCTGAGAAGACTCGATCCCGGTATTAACTCAGTCTTCCACGAATTATCCCCCGTAATATCCAGCGACGGTACATTATTGTTTTTCTGCCGCGAAGGATCTCCGCAGAATGCGGGATTCAGGCAGAGAAAATATGATCAGGATATCTGGCTGTCACGGCTGCAGGCGGACGGCAGTTTTGCAGCTCCCGAACACATCGATGCCCCGTTCAATACGGCGGGCTACGACTTTCCCGTTGCCTATTTTTCAGAAACTCAGACCCTCTATGTCGGTAACACTTATTCACCCGACGGAAAATCCGCGCCGGGTATTTCACGCAGCCGGCTCATCGGCGGAAAATTCAGCTTTCCGGAAGCGCTGGAAATAGACGATTTTTACAACGATGTGAACCTGGTTGCCTATAGCATGGCCGCAGACCAGAAAACGCTGATCATGAGTCTTAAGCGCAGAGACACTCGCGGCAAATCGGATCTTTACGTGAGTTTCCTGGCGGAGAGCGGTAAGTGGACAAAGCCGCTGAACCTCGGCGACGACATCAATTCCTCCGCTGCAGAACTTACGCCTTACCTGGCGAACGATCTGCGCACGCTGTACTTTGCTTCCGACCGCGCCGGCGGATTCGGAAAATCTGATCTCTATATAGCCCGGCGCGAAGGCGGTTCCTTCACAAAATGGACCGCACCCAAAAATCTCGGCAAGAGATTCAATACGCAGGGGAGCGACATTGCCTTAACGCTCGCTCCCGACGCAAGTGAAGGCATCTTCGCCAGCGACACCGTCTCCCGCGGTAAGGATCTCAGAATTCAGTCTGTTCCTGAAAAGTTCCAACCCATGAAATTTCCGATCATCAGCGGGATCGTCGCCGATATCGACGGAAAACCCCTCGCGGCAGAGGTGGTCGCGGAAAAACTTGGTACCGGTAAAGTTGTCGCGCGCACAACCAGCAACTCTTTTGACGGGAAATTTTCCGTCACAGTGCCGCCAGGAGAAAATTACGGTCTGCATGCGGAAAAAGAAAATTACGCGCCAGTCAGCGTGGCTGTGCGACCGACAAAAAAAACCGGGGCAGCGGAGCACGAAATCAGGCTGACGCTGGTGCCGCTGCAGGCCGGTAATAAAATCCGCCTTAACAACGTGTTCTTTGCTTCAAATTCCGCGCAACTCGGTAAAAATTCCTATTCGGAACTGAATCGCCTGGTGCTGTTGCTGAAAGCCAATCACGGTCTGAAAATTGAAATCGGAGGGCATACCGATAACGTCGGTTCTGCCGCTTCGAATATGAGACTTTCGGCGCGCCGCGCCGCGGCGGTGAGGCAATACCTGCTCTCGCAGGGAATCGGAAAAAAACGCATCACTGCACGGGGTTACGGCGAGACAAAACCCGTCGCGGATAACGGGAATGAAAAGGGCCGCAGGCTCAACCGCCGCGTCGAATTCGGCATTCTGGATTTCTAACGGGTTCAATCCCGGCACGGGCGTGACTGCAAAATGTAGATGCGACCGCTGACCATGCCCCATTCGATATCCTGCTCGATCTTGTCGTTGAATGCCGCACGGATCTTCAGCGCCAATCGGGCCAGCGTGCGAGCGGTCTCGTCGTCGAGTATGCGGTTGTTTGCATCGGCGCAGGCAGTTGCAGTTACTCCGAGATCGCCTTTGGCATCGAAGCGCAGTGCGTCGATTTGCGAAGATTTTGTCCATACGATGACTGCATCGGATTCATAGTTAACGAGCAGCTGTTCGGGCATGCCACGGTTATCGGCGATACGCGAGTTGTGACCGCACACGCTCGAAATCACGACCGCGGCGTTCGCGGTTTTCTGGTAGGGATTGCGTGTAATGAGTACACCGCCGCGGTCCATGTCGATACCGGTCTGAATGACGACCGCCATAAAAATGTGCTGCTGGTCAACGCCGAAATGGCGCCGCGCCTCGAATGCCTCGAAGCTGTAGAGCGAAGACCAGACCTGCTTTACGGCAGCCTGAATTTCCCGCGGCGAACGCCGGTTTGCCGCCGAATAATACAGGCCCGCACCGCTGAAATCCTGCACGTCTTCGAGATTCGACGAACTGCGCACAAAGACGCCACGCGATTTGAGCTGTGTCTGCCACAGCAGACGGATCTGCTCCGCGAGAGTTTTATCGAGCTCTGCATGTTCTATCGTTTTCCGCAGTTCTGCGAGCAGCTTTTTCCGCACAGTCTTGTGAGCCTTGAATGCGGGCGTGGCAAGGAGCGCAGCGAGTTTTTTGTCGGCGGTCGAAGTTGCCATATGCTGCGCGAAAAAGTGTAAGGGTATCGCAAAACCGTCGGGAATATTTACCGATGATTTCAGTTGTTGCTGCACCTCGCCGAGGTTCGCTGCCTTTGCGCCATAAGCGACCGAGTGCATGCGGGTGAGTCGCGCCAGCGGCAGAATCTCCTTTCTCTGTATATCTGCTGCCGGCGCAACGGCGTTTTTTTCCTGCGCTGTGACAATTGCGGGTTTCGCCGGCCGCCATGAGTATTTGCGATCCTCGGCCTTGAGATCGATCCATTGGCCCGCGAGCGGCTTAAATAGGCTTTCGGCATGCCTGACATAGATGTTGGGGATTTTCCAGCCATGCGCGAGCATGTTGATGTGCGAGAGTGGCGTCGAAGGCATGGTGACAATCATGCCGCGCACCGGGGTTATTTTGAGTGGCAGAAAATTCAGCACCACGATGTCATAGGGTTCCGCGTCTTCGAGTTCGGCTTCGCTGGTTATAATGCGCAAGCGCCCAATGGCGTGGCCGGTATTGAGCGCGAGATAGCTCTGCTTTCCCGCGAGGTCTGCCTGTGTGATCGCCGGCACGCCAAGTTTATGCGCAGCTACCTCCTGCCGGGACGAGTTCGGTTTGTAGGTCAGCTTTTCAAAAAACAGCCGCGTGAGCGCAGTGTGCGCCTCGCCAATCATGTCCTGTGGCAGCAGGTCGCCTTCCCACAACTCCCATGTCCACAGCGATGCAGAAGGCTGCCATGCTACCGTGCCGACCACAAAGCGGCGTTCGGTATCGAAATACAGTTGTTTGTCGAGTTTGACACCTGCGGGAGCCAAACCTTCGGCGAAGAGAAAATCCTTATGAAAACGAAATTTCTGCGCGTTGACGAAATACACTTTGTGCTGCGCATTGCGGTCGATGACAAACAAGATATGCGGAATCGCATAGCGCGTGCCGGCGTAGTAGGTGCGCTGCAGCAGATTAAAATCCGCATGCGATCTTATTTGCGGCAGAAAATTGCCTTGGGTTGCGGGGGTATCGGGGCGCGCACCCGTGGGTTCGCGCAGTGGCGAGGGCTTTTGGTTGAGTTGCGCATGCAGCGCACTGCCGAGCACGAGGCTGCACGCAAGGTAGACGAGTAAGAAACGCACGGAGTTTTTTAGCCGGAGCTGTTCTTTACCGCAACAGGTCGGTTTTCAGAATCCTTTTCCAGCGCTTCCCTGACCCACTGTAGCAATTCCCGATCGATTTCAGACTCATCGGTGATGTCGACAAAATAAAGAAAACGGTGCGTAGACATAGGCACGGGCTTTTTCAGCCGTTTGCTTTTGATGATATGGCTGAGGCTGAAATCAATCCGAATGCGGTCTTTCATTATTTTCACCGCAGCAAAGGTAAATGTTCGCACGAGATGGATACAGCATTCGAGAGATTCTATTTTGAAAGCGCCAACTTCTTTTTTGACCGCGGCCTTAAATTTTTCATAAAGCCGCCGGCTGCTGTCCTTTCCCGCAAAATGCCTGTCCAGAGGAAATGTTCTGCACGAATGGCTCTGCCCTTTGCGCGCAAATTCACGACCGCATTTCGGGCATTTCCATAATTGTTTTGTCATGATTGTTTTTTTTGCGGCAGGCATGATTCGCAGACCTATTTTTTCTTCCGGTTCGCCATCCCCTTTGCCAGCGCGACAAATTCCTGCGTTTGCAGAAAGCCGCTGTTATAGAGCGCCACAAAATCGTAAGCGCGGTCCATATCCATGCCGCGCTGCTTGTTCAAAACGTGTTTCACACCGCGCATGACCAGCGCCGGGTTTTCAGCCATTTCGGTGGCGGTTTTGAGCGCCGCCGCGTACAATGCTTCTTTTTCAGGCAAAACCTGTGTTACGAGCCCCATGCGCAACGCCTCTTCGGCACCAAAGTCGCGGCCGGTGAGCGCGAGGTCGCGCGTGAGGCCCTCGCCGATAATATAAGGCAGGCGCTGCAGCGAACCCATATCGGCGACAATTGCCACCTTAACCTCGCGCAGCGAAAAGATCGCATCGGCAGCCGCGTAGCGAATGTCGCAGGCGGAAATCAGGTCGAGTGCGCCGCCGATACAGTGGCGGTGTATCGCGGCGATCGACGGCTTCGGCGAGTCGGCGACCGCACGCATGCCCTTTTGCATCGTGAGAATAAATTCGTGCAGTCGCTGGTTGCCTTCGGCGCCGCTCGCATCCGCGAGCCAGGCAAATCGTTCGACGAAGTCGGGCAGATCGAGGCCGATCGAAAAACTCGCGCCTTTTGCCGCCACGACGAATATTTTGATCGAGTCGTCGGCATTGATCTCGTCCACGACAATGGGCAGTTCACGCCAGAAATCCCAATTCATAAAATTGCGCTTTTCGGGCCGGTTGAGCCACACGGTCGCAACGGAGCCGGATTTTTCTACGAGAAAGAAATTGTAAGACATACAGTAGCAGCCGGGTGCGAATTTGCAGCGTAAAGCGGTTTGAAAGCCGCGTTTAGAGCCAGCCGTTGGCTTTGCCGATCGCGACACTCTCGGCTGAGGTCTTCGAACCGAGCAGTTCTTTAATATTGCGCTTGTGGTAATCGACCGTGGCTTCGCTTATTCCGAGTGCTTTGGCGATCTCGCCATTCTTATAACCTGCCGCCATCAGTTTCAACACGTTGATCTGCATCGGCGTGAGCGTGGCAGGCACACCCGAGGCTCCGCCTTCCACATCGGGAAAGATTGTCTCACCATTCAGTATTGCATTGATTTTCCGCTTCAAAGGTTCCACATTTTCCGCTTTGAGCAGATAGCCGCGAAACCCCATGTTTTTGCAGCGCGCAATCAGCGTCGCATCATAATCGGCGGTATAGGCCACAAAAATATCGGATGGATGTTTACGGTGCAGGTTATGGAAATCTCTTTCGAGATTCATCATGGGCATATGCAGATCGAACAGAATGATGTCGGGAACGTGTTTCTCGATTTTTTGCGAAACGAGCCTGTAGTCGTTACACTCGATAACTTCTGAAAAATTGGATTCTTCAAAGATTGCACGCACGCCAAACGTCATCATCGGATGGTCGTCCACGATAAGTATCCGCAACTTTGACACGGAAGCCGAGACGCAGCTCTTAGTTGTTATGTATGCTCTTTTTTAGGGTTAGTCTGCGCAATCTCCCAGGGGAAGTGGCAGGGTTATTTCAGCCCGCCTGCCGTGGTGCGTTTCGGAGCTGCGGGCAGTGCTTTTCCGCTCGTTAAGGCGTTTATGCGTGTTGGCAGCAACAGCAGAAATTGCGTGCTTTTGCCGCTTTTCCACCGTACGCGAATCTTCCCGCGGAGGCTGCGTATTTTTTCGCGCACCAGATCCATACCCACACCGCGGCCCGCATTGAGATCGACGTTGTCTGCGGTAGAAAATCCCGGCTCAAAAATGTAGGCAACGGCCTGCGCGTCCGACAGCGCATCGAGCTGGTTCGTACCAAGCAGTTTTTTTTCGAGAATGCGCTGTCTGATCTTTTCCACCGCAAAACCCGCGCCGTCGTCACGGCATAGCAGTGCGGTGTGCCTGCGGCCATGCATCACGCTGATCTGTATTGTCCCTGCTTCGGGCTTTCCGTCAGCTACTCGTTTTTCCGGCAATTCGATGCCGTGCGCAACCGCGTTGCGTATCAACTGCGTCAGCACGTCGCGCAGTTCGTCGCTCCAGTGTTCAGGTAGTTGTTCCGGGGTGAATTTTTCCAGAATCAACTCCACTTTTTTACCGTTTTCCTCCGCGCTATGCTTGGTCAGGCGCCGTAATATCGCCGCGAGCAGCGAAATGCCGTCCGATTTCCCGCCATCGGTACCGTGCTGAAAATTGCGGATTTTGCCGAGCAACTTCTCAAAAGTCTCCAGCTCGCTTAGAAGCGCAGCGTGCGAAATCATCAGCGGTAGAAAATCCATCTGGTCGATGTCATTTTTCCGCTGAATTTCGATTACTCTGTCTTCGTATTTGTGCGTTTCGTTGGCGATGCGTTTGAGGCCCAGCAGCGCCGCGGAGCCCTTGACGCTGTGTAATCTGCGGAAAATACCTTCGAGCGTTGTGCGCAGATCCATGTCGCCGGGTGAACGCAGCATCGCAGAAACCGCATTGAGTTCGTTTTCGACCTGTTCCCTGAAAAACTGCAGCATCTCGGGACCAATTTCAAAGATTTCACGGATCATCGCCATTTGTCCCGCTGCGGCATTTTGCTGTTCTGCGAGTTCTTCGCGCAGCAGCTGCTC
>CAYHJO010000103.1:9359-14418 GCA_964356715.1 uncultured Turneriella sp.
CCGGCATCGTACGCTGCTGACGGATCATCGCGTCGCGCAGCAGCTGCTCGGCGGTAACGTCCTTTGCCACGCAAAGCACGGCATCGACATGGCCTTTGCCGTCAAGCAGGCGCTGAAAGTTCACGTTTATGACCTTGAGATTGCCTGCATCAGCGTCTGCCGTACGCAGGTTTTCAAACGGATTCAACGCTTTGAGCATGCTCTCTTTATGCGACCCGTCAAAGAGCAGATCGAGATAGCCATCGAGTTCCGTTAACGTGGCTTGCTCGACGCGGCCGGAAAAAATATTCATCAGCGTATTGCCCGCAATTTCGGTATTTTGCAGCATCGATTCGACGGCAGGGGAATAATTGGCACCGATTTCCCGGTTCTTTCCGATGGTAAATATACCTTCGTCCATGTTCTCAAAAATTCTGCGCAGATCTTTCTGCTGCTGGATCAGCTGTTCGGTACGTTTTTCTGCGAGCAGTTGCAGCTTCACCGCTTGCTGCTTCTGTTCGCGCAGAAATTTTCCGATGAAGAACCCCAGTCCGCTAAGAATCGGCGGAGCACAGTCGATCAGCCAGTTGTTCGGGCTGAGTGTGTGCGCTTGCATTAAAGAATTGAGAGTCCGGGGTAAAGCATGCAACGCAAATGTGATCGCGAGCGAAACGACAACGAAGCCGAGGCCGACGGCAAGGCCGATGATTGCGCCATAAGGCGCAGCCCATCGCCAGGTGGAAATTTTTGCCTCACCCTCGCCTGCGGCAACTTCGGTTGCAGCATTTGACTGTCGTGCTACCATCCATTTTTTGACGGCCTCGGTGAGCTGCGCGGAGATACGCGAATAGTCCGAGCTGGGCTTTAGTCCTTCTTCAGCGGCAGAATCGTTCGCAGCCTGGCATAATCTGACTATTTGAGCCGCTTCCTGGTGGAACGCGGCATGCAGACGTAAGACGCTTGCATAATCTTTTTCCGAGCGCAACGGAAGCGTCGAGGCCGAATACAGCCACTGGCCGAATGCACACTGGTTATCCTGTTGTACTTTTTCGGGATCCAGACCTTCGCCCCGGTTTTTCACAGCCTGCTTGAGCTTGAATTTCCAGTCGCCGTGCGCGGAAATAGCCGCAGTGCATTGCGAGTGAAATTCGAGATCACCGCCTATGCGCGATGTCTGCTGCAGGTGTGCCATGCTATTTGCTGCTGATACCGACGACGAGGTATAATTTGTGCGATTGCCATTGCACCGGTATGACATACGCCGGCGCGTCGATGGGCAGCGTCAGTGATTTTGGCACGCCTTCGAGCACAATGGGCACCGAAATATTAAAATTTTTCCCAAAAGCTTTCGTGGCATTTCCGGAAATTGTATTGGCGAGCTCGCCGACCATATCTTTGATCATCGCGGGCGAGTTATCGCTCGAGCCGATGACTTTTGGTATGAGGTCCGAAAGAAAACGCAGTCCGCAGGTAACATAAATGCCGCCCCGGCGCTCTCCCGAGATGCCAATAATACCCGTATATTCGAGCAAAATTTCCGTTTTTTCGTTGTTCACGTAAGGCAGACCAATGCTGGCCTGTATTCCTGTTGCATTGACAAAATAATCGAGACAACTCTCGACAAAATGTTTCAGTTCTGATTCCTGCATGTTAGGCTCCCAAAATTTCTTTTATCGCAATCTTGATTTTTTCTTCGGTAAAAGGCTTGTTGAGAAAGCCCTTCGCGCCCTTTTTCAGCGCGTTGATCGCCACGCTTTTCTCTGTAATCGCCGTCACCACGAGTACTTTCGCAGCCGGGTTCATCTCGAGCATATGGCCGAGTACCGTCAGGCCGTCCATTTCAGGCATGGTAATATCGAGCGTAACGACATCGGGATTGCTCTCTTTAAACATTGCCAGCGCAGTCTTACCGTCGCCAGCCTTGCCAACCAGTTCGAGTCCCAGTTCTGCGGTGAATTTTTCCAGCGCGGTGCGCATGATCATCGAATCGTCTACAATCAATAGTTTCATTTTTGACTCCTTAAAGTTTACATAGGATACGACTTAGACAACGCCCCGGTCGCGCAGAAATTCAGAGTATTTCATATCCGTTTCCATAATGTGATTGATAAGCCAATCCTTCAGAAACTCAAGAAACCGCGCCTTATCGAGTTGGCCGCGCCTGAATTTATCAATATGCGACATCAGGCCGTTGCGCAAGTGTTCGTGGTGGCTAATGTGGTCGCTGGTCTCGGTGTACTGATGCTCCGCAAAAAGACTTTCTTCGAAAGCAAAATGCGTGCGCGTATAATCGACCAGTGCATCCATGACATCGTTCAGGTCAGCGTTTGAATCTGCCTGCATGAGCATGATGTCAACCACCGAGTTGATTTGCCCGATCAGCTTCTTGTGTTGCTCATCGATCGATTCGATGCCGACACTCATTTTAGGTGCCCAGTTCAGAAATGGCATACCCGATGGCCTATATTTGGCAGCCTGCGGACAAGGGAAAAAATCCGCGCAACTAAGGAAATCCTTAGTACACCCAAACGAAAAAAAACCGGTTTTTGACGGATTTTCAGATTTGTTGCCACCATATAGCATAGCGCCGGTCTGCGATCAGGCAGGCGGATTGATTGTGTCAGCAGGAAAAATACGCGTGCAGCAAACCGGAACCGTGCCCCTTTCGCCCGACAGGAAACGTGCGTTCGAGATTTTTTATTCCGCGCATTATCCGCTGGCGCTGGGTTATCTCAAGCGCATGCTGCAGAATGCAGACGATACATACGATGTGCTGACGCACAGTTTTGAACTCGCGCTCAACCGTTTTGACGAATACCTGGCCAGCAGCGACAACCGCTACTGGTTCTTCGGTATTTTGCGCAACACAGCTTCTTATTTTATGCGCAAGCGCGCTCAGGAACATAATTTGCTGGTTGGTGAGCGCAGTCGAACCATGCCTTTGCCGCGCGCGACGCAGACTCCCGAAGAGCTGCTGTTGCGGAGTGAAGAAGCTTCTTTAATCGAGCGCGCGCTCGCGGCGCTGCCGGCAAAATACCGCGAGGTCGCGGTGCTGCGCTTTCAGGATATGAGTTACAAAGAAATTGCAGCGGTCCTGGGTATTACGGCTGAAGCCGTCGAGAGCCGCATGCGGCGTGCCATCGTGAAACTCGAACCATTTTATGCCGAATTCAAGGCTGGGCTGAAATGACTAATACAGAACGCAAAGCACGCATCCGTGAAATGCTGAAAGCAGAAGGATTGCTGACGCAGGGCAAATCGGCACCCAATGACGATTGGATCCGTTTCAAACGGGGCTTAAATCCAAAAGCAGACATTATGCCCCCACAACTCGAAATTCTGCCGCCGCGGAAAAAGCAGATGGCGCGCTGGCTGCTGCCCATCGCCGCGCTGGCGATGGCCGGAGTGGTGTTCTTTCTGTGGCAAATACAGCAGCGACAACCGGCGATACCGCAAGTCGTTCAAAAATACGCCATGCCGAACACCGCGGCGCGCATGCTCGGCAAAGGCGAAGTCTATCGTGCGGGCAAACGCGAAATCCGCCTGCTTGCTGGCCAGGCCAATCTCACAGAGGCCGCAGGCAAAGTGCGCATTGCCGCGACGACTCTTACTGCCGATTTCAGACTAAATGAGCGCGTAGACATGCAGATTGAACACCCGCTCATCACCGTCACAATCACGGGCACGGAGTTTATGTTTTCGGCGACGGCTTTGGGCGGCAGCATCGATCTGCGCCACGGCAGTCTGGAGATCGATCTGAAACACGCGGGCGGCGGGCGCATTCAGCTTAAGGCGCCGGCAAGGCTCATGTTCAACGCAAAATCGCACGCGGTGAAGACCGCGGAAAAATCTGCGCGTACCGATGGCAAATCGCTGTACCGTTACGAGCTGATGAATGGCGAGACCTTTTTTGCATACCAATTGCAGGTGGGTGCGGTCGAGCACCGCGTGCAGCTGCTCGGTGGTAATGCGCAAACCATACCGGTGCGCGATATTGCGAGCGTCTCGCCTGCGGAACGCGAATAATTTTTTTGCAAAAGCTGACGGGTTTTTCCTATCCGGTTCACCTTATTGGTATGAATCAACACCCCCCTCAGTCCCCCCTTAAAGGGGGGAGGCTTCTGGCACTAATCTTCCTGGTTTCTACCTCCGCCTTCGCCGACCGCGTGCTCCTAAAGAACGGCACGTTTGAATCGGGCAAGATCGAGGCTGACACACCCGAATACGTGATCTTCTCTGGCAAAGACGATACGCTTAGGCGCATCAGGCGCAGCGAGATCGAAACCGTGACCTATGACAGCGGCGCAAAAAACAGTGCCGCTCCCGGGAAACCCGCACAGGGGTCGCCGGGGCTGACTCTGTTCAATCTGCTCACGTTCAGAAACTTTACCGGCGCAATAACACTCGGCTGGGAAAATCTGTCGCTCAGCAATCTCAACGATGCGCTCACCCCGAAAGGCTACAAGTCGGTACCGGAAAATAATTTCGCGTTGGGGGGCACCGCGCAGGTGTCGATCAGCCGAATTGTGCTCGGCCTCGAAGGTGCGTGGCTGTGGGGCGCCGGGCGTGAAGCGATGGTCGCCGGCAACACGATCAAAAATTCGTTTTCCGCGTTTAAAGCGATTGGACTCATCGGTTTTCTGGTTTATACATCCGAACGGCTGGATATTTTTCCGTACATTGGCTTCGGTCTTGCGGGTTATAACCTTGTGATGACGAATGCACAGAATGACACGTTTAACAATATAGTTGCGACAGGCCAGCGTGGCGCAGTGCTCAGTTCTGCGTCTCTGCTGATGTCCACCGGCGCGCAACTGACCTACCGTCTGCCGGTAATCGTCGCCGATAAAGGAGTTTTCGGTTTGGCGTTGGGTATTAAAGGCGGCTATGACATTGCGTTCGTCAACAGCGACTGGGTATCGGGCGGCATCAACGATCTCATTCCGGTTTCGGGTGGCCCGAAAACTTCGCTCACCGGCCCGTATGCGCAGGCACTCATAGGTATCTGGTTTGATTTCTTTTAAACCCCACCCCCCAGCCCCCGCCCCCCGCAACGGGGGGGGGGGGGCCCCCCAAACCC
>CAYHJO010000104.1:0-14410 GCA_964356715.1 uncultured Turneriella sp.
TCACCCCCGTCCCCTCTCCCGGAGGGAGAGGGGTGTGCAACAACCTGCTTTACGGGAATGCCAAACTGTTGCGCAAACGCAAAGTCGCGTTCATCGTGCGCGGGCACCGCCATGATCGCACCGGTGCCATAACCCATCAGCACATAGTCAGCAATGTAGAGTGGGATTTTTTCTTTCGTCAGCGGGTGGATTGCAAAAGCGCCGATCATCACCCCGGTTTTTTCTTTCTTCGCGGCGTCCATTGGTCCGTCGGCCAACGCGCCACCGACTTGTCGGTGTTGCACGCCGCGTTGGCGGTCGAGATCGGTTTTGAGCGCGGTCGTCTTGCGGTAGTTCTCAATTTCCGCCAGGTGCGAAGTCGGGGCGATCTTGTCGACGAGCGGATGTTCGGGAGCGAGCACCATGAAGGTGGCACCATAGAGAGTGTCGGGGCGCGTGGTAAACACGGTCAGTTTTTCAGACGAGCCTGCGACGTCAAAATGCACCAGCGCGCCGGTCGATTGGCCGATCCAGTTTTTCTGTAACTCGAGCGTGCCCGCCGGCCAGTCGACGTGCGCAAGATCATTCAGTAATCGCTCGGCGTAGGCGGTAATGCGGAGCATCCACTGGCGCATCGGCTTGCGCTCCACCTTGTAACCTTTGCCGACCCATTCGTCGACTTCTTCGTTGGCGAGCACGGTGCCGAGTTCGGCACACCAGTTGACGGGCATACTGGCGATGTAGGCGAGACGGTGGTTCGCAATAAAATCCTCACGCTCTTTTTTCTTTGCTTCGCCTGCAAGTTCGGCGGGAATCAGCAGTTCAGAAATAGGACGCGCTTTTTTAGCCGCGCCGTCGTACCATGAATTGAACAGTTTCAGGAAAATCCATTGTGTGAATTTATAATAGTCGGGTGAGGTGGTATCGACTTCGCGTTCCCAGTCGTACGAAAAGCCAAGCGATTTCAGCTGGCGGCGAAAGTTGTCGATGTTCTGCCGGGTGGTGATCGAGGGATGTATGCCGGTCTGCATAGCGTAACGCTCTGCCGGCAGGCCGAAGGCATCCCAGCCCATCGGGTGAAGCACGTTAAAGCCCTGCATCCGCCTTTTGCGCGCGATGATGTCGGTGGCGGTGTAACCTTCGGGATGGCCGACGTGCAGACCCGCGCCCGAAGGGTAGGGGAACATGTCGAGCACGTAGTACTTGGGTTTACTGAAATCTTCGCCGGTGCGGAAGGTCTGGTTCTTTTCCCAGTATTCCTGCCACTTCTTTTCGATCTCGGTAAACGGGTACGCCATGGAGCTGAAATATGATTTTGCGACAGGGCGAAAAGCCGATCATTTACTGCCGAGCATGACATTGATCGCTTTTTCGCCGGCTTCGGAAAGACCATCAAACTCGATGCCGTAACGCCTGCCGTTTTCAAGCGAAGTCATGTTCATTATCTTGCCGCTGAACGTCGCGACGTTGTCTGCCGTAAAATGCGCATCGAAAACAATTTTATCACCCACACCCGCCGTCGACAGTGTGCTGCGCTGTCCCGTGTACATGAAGCCGATACCGCCGTGGCTGATATCGACGATTTTGCCGGAGATCGGGTTATCCGGAAAGCAGCGTTTTGTATCGAGATCTTTTTCCAGGCGCCGTATCAGCTGGCGTACAGTGTGGTAGTGGCTTGCATTGAGCGGCGCTCTGAGACTAAATACCTGAACATAACCGACGATGAGTACGCCGCGGTAACGGATCGGCTCGCAGATCTCGCCGATGTAGTCGCCGGGCAGGCCGTCTGAGCGCATCACCTGTTCGTATTCGCTATAGGGCATTGCCATGATATTGTCGCCGCCCTGGTGCTGTTTCATCATCTCGGGAGCAAAAACCGGTAGATTGAAATCCTGCAGCTTTTTCATGCGTACCGTCAGGCGATTGGCCCGCTGCAGTTCAAATTTGACGCTGGTTTCCGGTACGAGTTCCCTGATGGCGTTGACGTATTGCGCGAGCATCGCGTCGCGCTGGCTGCTGGTCGCCGCGTTCACACGATAAAATTCGGGATGCGGTATGGCATTGCGTACCTGACCTGCTAATTCGCCGCCGGCCATGGCCACACGATTTTCATGACGGATGCCGCGCTTGCTGAGGTATAGCCGCATCGGTTTGACGATTTCTGTTCCGCGCTCTGTGCGGCTCATGACACTGCATTCGAGCATCATCGAATTTTCGTCTTTGTTTAAGAGCAGCGTGCGCGAAGGAGCCGGCTGCATCTGGTGCATAATTTCGAGGTGCGGGTGCGCGTAGCCTACTGCGCGCGCAGGGTTCTTCTGATTGTTTTCGACAACGTGAATGGGAAACCGTGCAAACAGCTTTTCGGTTATCTGGTGCAGTTGTGCGTGATCGATAATTTTGCGCACCTTGCCGCTTTCAGCGCTTTCTGATGGGTCTGAGTTTTCCATGGGAGGCCCTTTGCGGCAAACCTCCAGCTCTTGTGGTGGCGTTAATTATTTATTGGAATTGAGATTACGTAGATCTACTTAGAGTACCATATTGCTGTACGGCATGTGTCAAACGCCGTCTTTGACGGATGTCCGGTTTTCAAAAATTTGCATTTTCCCCCGTATTGACTGACAATATTGCGCGCGCGGGCTACACTGAACCGACGCCGATTCAGAATGAAGCCATTCCTTATGTGCTGCAGGGGCATGATTTGTTGGGGTTGGCGCAGACCGGCACCGGCAAAACTGCGGCATTTGCGCTGCCGACACTGCAGCGCCTGATGACCGGCCAGCGCAAGGTCGGAGCACAGAGCGGCCTCGTGCCGCGCTCCGGCCACGTGCATCCGCGCACTGGGAAAGTGCGCGCGCTCGTTATCGCACCCACGCGCGAGCTTGCCGAGCAAATCAACGAAGTCTTTATCGCGCTCGGCAAATCCTGCAATCTGCGTTCGGTGACGATCTACGGCGGTGCGAGTATGAACCGCCAGCTGCAGGAGCTGCGCCGCGGCGCTGAAATTGTCGTTGCGTGTCCAGGCCGGTTGCTCGACCACATACAGCGCCGTTCGATCAGTCTGAAAGAAGTCGAAACGCTGATTCTCGACGAAGCCGACCAGATGTTCGATATGGGATTTCTGCCCGCGATCAAGAAGATTGTCGCCGAACTGCCCAAAGAGAGGCAAACTCTGCTGTTTTCGGCGACGATGCCCGAGGAAATCCGCAAGCTCAGCCAACAGGTTCTGCGAAACCCAACCAAAGTCGAACTGGCGCGCGGCCCGGTTGCAACGATCAGCCATGCCCTCTATCCTGTGAATCAGGAACTCAAAACCGCGTTGCTTCTGCACCTGCTGAAAACGTGCGGCACTGAGGCGATTCTGATCTTCACTAAAACCAAGCACAAGGCGACACGCATTGCTGAGCAGGTAGCCAAGGCCGGTTATTCCACGGCCGCGCTGCAGGGGAATCTTTCGCAGAACCGCCGGCAGAAAGCGCTCGATGGTTTTCGTTCGGGCGAATACCAGATTCTCGTCGCGACAGATATCGCCGCTCGCGGCATCGATGTGAACAACATCACGCACATTATCAATTACGATGTGCCGGCGAATGGTGAAACCTACATCCATCGCATCGGGCGCACTGCACGCGCGGCAAAAAGCGGCGAAGCATTCACATTCATCACCGGCGAAGACAAGGGTATTGTGCGCGATATCGAGCGCACGCTCGGTAAGCCGATTGAGCGGCGTTTTGTTGATGATTTCGATTACAAAGGCATGTCCAAAACCGCTCACACCGCCGCGCCCGCGACAGGCAACGCGCAGGCAAAAGCAGGCAGCCGTCCAAAGGCGCAGGACAAACCGCGTCGCCGCCAGTTCAAAGGTTTTGGTCGTCGTTAAACTGTAGTTGACTCCACCGGCCTGAGTTGCTGTCTCGCAGCATGCAGGCAGTGTATTTTGAAAAATTCGGCGCACCCGATGTGCTGAAGTATGGCGAAATGCCCGAACCCACATGCGGTGCCTCGCAGGTCGTCGTCGAGGTAAAAGCCGCTTCGATTAATCCTGTCGATTACAAAATCGTCGAAGGCGAAGGTTTACCGCTGCCGCTTTTCGGTAAATTCCCGCGCATCCCCGGCAGCGATTTTGCCGGCGTGGTGCTTAAAACAGGCAGTTCAGTGACGCATGTTCGCCCCGGCGACGAAGTGTATGGCATAAGCACGTCATTTTTCGGCGGGCCCGGTTCGCACGCAGAAAAAGTGGTCACCAATAAACGCGTGGTGCGCAATGTGCCCGCCGGATTAACGATCGAAACGATGTCGGCGATACCCGTGGGAGCGTTGACCGCGCTGAACGGGCTCAGGCAATGCGGTGAGCTAAGCGGAAAAAGTATTCTGCTGACCGGCGCCAGCGGTGGTGTCGGTCTCTTCGCGCTGCAGCTGGCAAAATATTTCGGCGCCCACGTCACGACGATTTGCAGCGCGAAAAACGTTCCGCTGGTGCGCCGGCTCGGCGCCGATGAAACGCGCGACTATGCGACGACGACGCTCGAATCGCTCAACAGAAAATTCGATGTCTTCTTCGATGCCTATGGCCCGACGCCGCTCGCCAGCGCGGCATCGCTGATCGAACGCGGTGGTTACTACGTCACGACGCTGCCGCGCGGGTCAAAAATCTTCAAGTCGTTCCTCGGCTTAATCTTCAGCAACCCGCATGTGGTCATGGCGAACCTGAGCATCAGTAAAAGCGGGTTCGAGACTATCGAAAATCTACTGGTAGAGAAAAAACTCGAAGTGCTTATATCCAAAAAATATCCGCTGAGTGCAGCGGCAGAAGCGTATGCCGCGCTCAAATCGGGTGGCATTCCGGGAAAAATTATCCTGACCGCCTGAGGGCGATCAGGCTCGCTAACGTCGGGCACAAGCTGCCTGCTAGCGGTTCGTTGTTCTTTCGTTTGCCGGTTCATAATACAATATGACCTGACCACCGCTAAACGATTTTGTCTTAATCAGTTTAAGCGTAATTTGTTCGCCGATGTTTTTGAATAACGGCAAACCACTTCCTGCAATAACAGGGTGAACACAAAGTTGATATTCAGCTATTAAATTCAGTTTTGTCAAAGCTACAATCAGGCTAGGGATGCACCTCAGCGGCGCAGCAGGTAAATCTTGTTGCGTGAAGTTGCCAGCCTATCGGACTTCTTTCTCAAGGACTGCCTTGATATACCTTTGGTAAGAGGTATAGCCAGTTCTTTTGGCCTTCATTTTAATCTTTTTCAGTACAGCAGGTTTGAACCGAATTGATATCTGCTCCTCACGTTCATGAGGCTTTTTAACTGGGCGGCCTACTTTCCGAGTACCTGTGGGGCGTAGTTTCAGGTAAGTTTCTTTCGAAACAGGCTTAAAAGATGCGAGTTGAGCTGCCGTCAGCTCTGGCAGTGTCTCAAAATCATAGCCCTTCCAGGGATTTTTCTTCAGCTTTGGTGACTTTGCGCGCGGAGATAATACGGATTCTTTCTTCATCTTCCCTCACTCTGTAACAGTGAACAACCAATAAATGATTTCCCCTCTTTGAATGCCCAATGGCGATAAATCTTTGTTCTGCAGCTGGTTTCTCGTCTTCATAGAGTAAATAGTCTGATTGGTCAAAAACTGTAACGGCCTCTTCAAAAGAAATGCCATGATTCTTTTGATTTGAGATATTCTTATCTTCATTCCATTCATAGAGTATTTAGTTTCCGTATATACAATAATCAAATACTGTTGAATCGTCGATAGAAAATAGAGAGTCTTGGATTGGCAATTTCACACAACCTCCATTAGCTGCCGTTCAAAGGAAACCTTGGAGCAGCTCCTCTGTCAGCTTCCATAATTGCAGCTGTTTAGCGCGGTCGTGCGATTCGGGTGAAGAAGCGACGGCCTTTTTGTTGTGGAAATACTTTCCCGTGACGCCGGCCACTTCTGCGGCCGTCGAAAGGTAGACACTTGTGTCAGCGCCTTTTTCGGGTGATTTGAAGATCAGCCGCGCTATGAATTGTATCACGGAGGGCATGTCGCGCGTGATTTCAGTCGCAATCACTCCGGGGTGCAGGCAATTTACCGTGATCTTACGCGGCGCCAGCTTTTCCGCCAGTTGGTAGGTAAACATGACGTTGGCGAGTTTCGACTGGCTGTAGGCTGTCGTGCCGCTCCATTTTTTCGTGAGTTGCGGATCTGCAAAATGGAAAGAACGCCAGCTATACATTTTTGAAGCCACGTTGACGATGCGGCAAGAAAAGTAGAGGTTTCGGAAAGCGTTGACTGGCCAATTTATAGTCATTGTTGCGGTAGGTAGAGGATTCCGATGGTAGATTCAAAGAAAACAGCATTTATTACCGGCGCATCGAGCGGTTTTGGCGCCGCGACTGCAGAGCGGCTGGCAAAACGCGGATTTCACCTTGTGCTGCTCGCGCGGCGCAAAGAGCGTCTGGAGAAGCTGGCGCAGACGCTCGCAACGCCCGTGCACCTCATTGGCTGCGACGTGTGCGACGAACAGGCGCTGCGCACTGCGGTCGCTGCATTGCCCGCGGAATTTGCGGCGATCGATGTGCTGGTCAATAATGCCGGTCTTGCACTGGGGCTCGAAGGCGCGCATGAAGCCTCATGGGACGACTGGCAGCAGATGATCGACACCAACTGCACCGCCGTGGCGTTATTGACCCGGCTTATTTTGCCGGGCATGGTTGCGCGCCACTCGGGGCATGTCGTGATGATGGGCTCAGTCGCCGGCAGTTATGCGTATCCTGGTGGCAATGTGTATGGCGCCACCAAGGCATTTATCGAACAGCTGTCACGTAATCTGCGCGCCGATGTTTCGCGGCATGGTGTGCGTGTTACGCACATAGCACCCGGCCTTGCCGGTGGCAGCGAATTTTCCGAAGTGAGATTCCATGGCGACAAAGAAAAAGCGGCGCAGGTCTATGCGGGCACAGAACCTCTTATGCCGGCAGATATCGCCGAGTGCGTCGATTGGGCGATCCAGCAGCCGGCTCATGTGAATATCAACAGCATCGAACTGATGCCGACCTGCCAAGCCTCGGGACCACTCGCGGTCAACCGCCGCGCCTGAAGATTTGCGCCTCAGCGTATGCGGGGCGTAGCCCCGCATACGCTGAGGCATTAATTCAGGCCTTCGGGAATGGCGCCTGCACCTTCCCGAAGTAAAGTCGGTGGCCACTCGCGCACGTCGAGAATCGTCGAATAAGCGGCATTGACTTCGCCGCAGTGCACGACGGCATCGACCCGGCTTTCGTAGCGGTCGGCGAGTTCTTCGAAATCATGCATGTCGGCCACCTCGGCGTCGACCGAGCTGCCGATGAGGGGTAAATCCACCTCTGCGAGCAGTGCAGCAATCAAGGGATGTTCGACGATGCGAATACCCACCGTGTTTTGCTTCGTGACCGCATAGTGTGGCAGGCTTTTGGCCGCGTCGAAGATGAGAGTATAAGGACCGGGTAAAATTTCTTTCAGTAAACGAAACAACTGATTGCCCTGCATGCGCACGTAACCGCTCATCTGCGAAAAATCGCGGCAATAGAGCGTCAGTGCCTTGTTCTTCGGCAAATCTTTGATGCGCTGTATTTTGACGACGCTGTCCCGGTTTTGCGCGAGTGTGACGAATGCATAGACGGTGTCAGTCGGCAGCACGAGCAGAGCTCCGCTTTTCAGGCGCTCGGCGAGTTGTTTGACGAGTCGCGGTTCGGGGTTGATGGGATGGAGGTAGAGTTTCAAAATTGTGGGGGTTACGAGCCGCCTAAACCTGACTCGCGAATCGAAAAACCTCGTGGTTTTCGTTGACGAAAACCACTTGCGGGAGGCCGAAACGGCCTGTTTTCGATTCGCGTTTGTGCTAGCGCACAAAACGCAGGTTCTTAACGGCGGCTTTTACAACCAAATCATGGCACCAAGCGACATTCTCCAACCACTGGTGGTCAGGTCAGATGCGGATACGCCGGCTGTCTTGAGTTCGCTGGGCAGAGATGCGGTCAGAGAACTCCACTGGATACCGCCTTCAGCGAACAGGTAGATCAATGGCAACACTTTGTATGCCAGGCCAAACAGCGTGTGGCCGCCGGTGCCGTAGTAAAAGGCATCAGAGCTGGCGTTAACGCCAGAAATCGTGTAAGTTGTTTTTAACGTATTTCCTTCATAACCATAACCAAAGCGCGCATACGGGGTCAGGCCGAGCACGTTACCGACAACATCCAGGTATACAGCCAGTTCGCCACCCGCGCGCAACTGTTTTGCGTCAGGGCTGGTCGATGGGCCGCCTGAGAGCGAGCTGTAATCAACGTATGGGCCAAAGCCAAATGTGACGAGCAGAGGTATGCCTGCCGTAAAGCGGGCAAAACCGCTAAAGCCCACGCCTGAATAGCTAGAGCCATTGGAAAATTTGTCGCTGGTGTAGTTGCCATTGACACCGATCTGCGCAATTGAAAACGCCGGCGCGCTGAATGCCGTAATTGCTGCAAAAACAGCCAAAAGTTTGATTTTTTTCATGTTCCTCCAGGGCAAAAGCCCTTTAATATAGTGGTTTAGACGTATGACTGCCGCCCGCCGGTCAACTAATTTAGGTTCGCAGAATATCCGCTCTCTTTTATTGCTTGCCCAAGCATGCGCCACGCCCGCAGGAGACATAATATCCCAACGCTGCCATGAGTGTCTTCCTGAATAATTTTCCTCCCTCCGTGTGGCACAGGCAATTCATTCCGTTTGAAGAAGACGCTTCACAGCGCTCGTGGCTGATGCCGTTCCTCTTGTCACATGGTCGCAATCCCGGCCGCAAGGTCACCGTCATCGCCGCAATCCATGGGGATGAGCTCAACGGCGTGCGCATTCTGCATGAACTTGCCGCCTTGCTCGAGGGCGTCGAAATCAATGGTTCGCTGTGTCTGGTGCCGGTCGCGAACCTCATGGGTTATGCGAACCATTCGCGCTATCTGCCCGACCGCCGTGACCTGAACCGCATGTTTCCCGGCCTCAAAGACGGCTCAGAAGGCGCGCGTCTGGCCAACTTTCTGTGGACGCATTTTGTGACGCAGGCGGATTTTATCCTCGACCTGCATTCGGGCAGCTACAATCGCTGGAATTTTCCGCACCTGCGCGGCAACATGAAAGACGATGCGATGCGCGACTGGGCGCGCGGCATCGATGGCCAGGTAATTCTCACCAGTTCCGGTGTTGCGGGCAGTCTGCGCAAAGAAGCGGGAAAAATCGGTAAGCCCGTGTTTCTCATCGAAGCGGGCGAGACGGGCCGCTTCGAGAAAAAAATTCTGCAAATGGGATTGCGTATTTTGTTGCGCATTCTTGTGTCTCTTGAGTCGATTGCCCCCGAAATCGCGGAGCAGGCTGCGGCGAAATTCGACAAAGATCTGTCCCCGATTGAACACACGCCGGGCTATTACCGCAAGGCAGTCTGGCAGCGGGCGACCTGCGCGGGTTTGTTTATGCCGGCGGTTGCACCCGGCGAGCGCGTCGAAGCGGGGCAGCCGCTGGGCTTCATCACCGATCTTTTCGGCGAACGCCGCGCAGAAATTCTGTCAGAACAAACTGGCTTTATTCTCGGCATGCATCTGCATCCGCAGGTCGTGCCAGGTAGGGCGCTGTTCCATATAGCTTATGATTTTAAGGAGCTTTAAAATGCCAGATTCATGCTGGCGCGGAGCGCAAGCATGAATCTGGAACAATACCTCGACCAACTCAAGGGCAGCGAATCCGAAAACATCCGCGCGCTGATTGAGATACCTGAGAAGGCGCCGCGCTACGCCGATATTCCGCGGGTGTTTGGCAGTGAAATTCGCGCGGCGCTCAAAACGCGCGGCATTGAAAAGCTCTATTCGCACCAGAAAGAGGCGGTCGAGCACTACCTCGCCGGTGACGATATCGTTGTTACCACGCCGACGGCTTCGGGGAAAACGCTCTGCTACCTTCTACCGATTCTGCATGCCAAGATGAAAAACCCGAAGGGCAAGCATCTGTTCATGTTTCCCACGAAGGCATTGGCACAGGACCAGCTCGCAGCCTACCGCGGTTACGGCGAAGCACTGCAGCAGACCTGGAATATCAATACGTTCGACGGCGATACGCCCGAAGAAGAGCGGCGCATGGTGCGCAAGGCGGGGGATTTTATTCTCACCAACCCCGACATGCTGCACTCGGGTATCATGCCGCACCATTCGATCTGGAAATCCTTCTTTGAAAATTTGGAAACGATCGTCATCGACGAGATGCACACGTACATCGGCGTATTCGGTTCGCACGTAGCGAATGTGCTGCGCCGTTTGAACCGTCTGCTCGACCACTATGGCGCGAAACCGCGCTATATCTTTTGCTCGGCCACAATTGCCAACCCGACCGAGCTCGCAGAGCAACTCGCGGGGCGTGAGTTCACCGCAGTCACCGAATCAGGCGCACCAGAAGGGAAAAAATATTTTCTCTTTTATGATCCGCCATTCTATGAGAAATTACAGGTTGCCGAATCGCCATACAAGGCTGCTGCGCGCATCGGTGCGGGCCTCATCAAGAATGCGATCTCGACAATCTTCTTTGCGCGTTCACGTAACCGTGTCGAGATTCTGACGCAATTCCTGCGCGCGCGATTGCCCGAGTCTCTTGCACACAAGGTGCGCGGCTACCGTGGCGGTTTTCTGCCGCTCGAACGCCGGCAGGTCGAACGCTCGCTGCGCGATGGCACCACTCTCGGCGTCGTCTCGACCAACGCACTCGAACTCGGCATCGACATCGGGGCGCTCAATGCGGTCGTCTCGATCGGGTATCCGGGCCGCATGAGTTCGCTTTACCAGCAGTTCGGCCGTGCGGGCCGTAAAAAAGAACCGTCGCTTGCAGTGCTCGTTGCCTCGCCGTCAGCGCTCGACCAGTACCTGATGCGCAATCCGAATTATCTGTTCGAGAGCCGCGGCGAATCAGCGATTGTGAATCCTGACAACCTGCTGATCTACCAGGACCAGCTCAAATGTGCGGCATACGAGCTGCGCTTCGAGGCCGGCGAAACATTCGGCAATTTTCCGGTCGATACCTTTATGCAGCATCTGCAGGAAGAAAAGGTGATCGTCGAGAAAAACGGCATCTACTTCTGGATGAGCGAAACTTACCCGGCGGCGAATGTATCGCTGCGCTCTGCGGCGACAGACAATTTTGTCATCGTCGACAAAACCGAAACCGGCAACGAGAAGGTGATCGGCGAGATCGATTATTTTTCCGCGCCGCTTTTTATCCACGACGAAGCGATCTACATGCACGCGGGGCGTCACTATTATGTCGATGTGCTCAAGTGGGATGAACGGCGTGCAGAGGTGAGGCTCGTAAAATCGGACTATTACACCGATGCGCATGAAAAAGTGCACCGCAGCATTTTGCATGTCGACGAAAAGCGCAACGAGCGCGGTATCACGCTCAACTGGGGCGAGGTGACGCTGCGCCGGCAGGCATATCTCTATAAGAAGATTAAAATCGAAACCTCTGAAAACCTCGGCTGGGGGCAGATCCACACGCCCGAAATCGAAATGCACACGCAGGGCGCGTGGATTGAGATTGAAGCTGCGGTTATGCCAGCTTTGCCGGCGACTTTTTTCAGCGCACTGCTGACACGCCTCGCCTACGTGCTCAGGCAACTTTCGCCGCTCGTGGCGCTCTGCGACCGCCGCGATATTTCGGTATCGAGCGGCTACCGCGATGTGCAGTTCGGCGAGCATGCAATCATCTTCCACGACAACTATCCCGGCGGGGTGGGGCTATCGCACAAATTGGTGGCAAACCACGAGGCGCTGTTTGCGCTTGCCTGTGAAACCGTCACCAAATGTAGCTGCGAATCCGGGTGTCCGTCGTGCATCGGCGTGTGGGATTCGCTCATAGATTCCTCTGACTCACCCCTGACAGCCGGGACAGAAGCGGGGGGCGATATCAATCTCAAATCGCCGGTTAAAACGCTTTTACAAAACCTGTTGCGAATAGCATAAGATCGCCGCGTCCTGCGCTATCTCGCGCCATCCGTTCCCGATTGACAGAATAAACCGGGATGGGATTGCCGTGCCATGCGCCTTCTTCTCATCCCGACTTTGCTGGTGTGTTGCAGCACAGCTGTACAAATGCGTGTTCAGGAAGCCGATTACGAAAAGTACCTGAAGGCCTTGCCAGAGCTAAAACCGATCGCGTCGGGCAAAGAGGTATCGCTTACTGTGCGTTACGTCGAAAATCCCGATCTGCTTTCACTGGATACCGCGACGCGAACAAAACTCTACCGTATGGTAGAGAAATATGCCATGGAGGCGTACAGGATACAGCTGAAGATCACGGAAGAGAGCGCTGTCAGAATGGCCGATTATTTCAAATCGGTTAAAGCCTGGTTTGACGAGTCGCCGATCGGTTTTCCCGCGCAGTCTTATCTGATCTCCTGGTTTTCGATGGACCGCGAAAAACGCATCGCTGAGACAATTGCCACGACGCTCAAACAACACGATGCCGCCAAGATCAGGGAATACCTCGGCGCTGACAGCTCGCTTGATACACTGACCGCGCGCTTCATCGTTACTCTGGGCAAAATCTACTCGGAGAAAGATCTGCGCGGCCGGCCGCTGCTCTTTGGCAAGAACCGCGATACAGAACCTCGCTATTCGTTTGGGCATTGGTCGACCATATTGCAGGGCGAAAAAACCGTCGACTTTATTCTGACAAATGGCGGCATCATCGGCGCGGACAATGGCATGCCGATCTACGTCATTGCGCGAGGCGGAGTGACGAGCGCCTTTGTGGAGAATAACGCGCACAGGCCGTACCAGGGAGTGGGAGTGCTGGGGCTCTATCCATTTCTTTCAGACAGCAAGTTCTTTGTGGAAAGGCGCGGCGCGCTGAGCGCGGACGAAAAGCTCGAGGCAATTGCCTGGGTGTGGCTGCATGAACTCGGCCACCTGCTGTTCAAAAAATCGGAGAACTATACTTTTGCCGATTCAGTGCACCGTGCGCCGCCTGACCTCAAATATTTCGAATGGGCAAAACGCGTGCGGGCTTCGCGCAACCACCATACGAATGAAATTGCCAATATGAAAAAGTTCTGATTCAGCCCGGCTGAATCAGGCAGTGATTTTGCGCGAAGAGTCTTGCAGGCTATGAGACCACACGAGGTCGAAGAGTTCTCCGCGGCGCGGCTCTTTCGCGAGTTGCGAGAGGTCGACTTTGCCCCGCAGGTAATTTTCCGTTAAAAATGCCACTTGTCCGTCTTCGACACGTTCGGCGACTGCCGAGAATTTTTTGCTCTCAACCCGGCGGGAATATACATCGGCCATCTGCCGTTTGACCGCATCGAGTTCTGCCGCGCGGCGGCGGATAATGTCGCCGTTGATCTCATGATAGACGTGCTTCGCTGCTGTGCCGTTTTCTGCCGCGGCCAGATCGGGCACTTTCGCGGCCTGCCGACGGGGTCTCGCTTCGAGCCAGTCGACGATTGCTGTGTTGCGTCTTTTGGAGAACGGAAAGATGTGGATATTGGCAAAATCGGCGGCGCGGCAGAAATCGAGCGTTTCGGTAAATTCGGCTTCGCCTTCTGAGGGAAATCCCACAATCACGTCGGTGCCAATGTGTACTTCGCCGCAGATCTTACGCACCTGTTCGATGCGGCGCATGAAATTCTGTGGTGTGTAACCACGGCGCATCGTGCGCAGCACGAACTTCGAACCCGACTGCAGCGGAATATGCAGAAAGCGCGCCATCTTGGGGTGTTGGTAGAATTCGGCAAATCGTTCATCGACATCGCCCGGTTCGATCGAGCTCACGCGCAGGCGAAAGTTGCCGTCGAGATTGAGCAGTGAGTCCACCAGATTGTGGAATGACCTGCCGTTATCGTTGTACCAGCCAATGTTGACGCCGGTGAGCACGAGCTCGCCGAAACCTGCCGCGATGAGTTCGCGCGCCGAAGCGAGTGTGTCTTCTGCACCGCGCGACACGCCGCGACCACGCGCCTGCGGTATTTTGCAGTAGCTGCAACTCTTGTTGCAGCCGTCCTGGATTTTGAGCGTCGCGCGGCTCTTGAAGTTGTGGTTCGATGAGAAAAAGAAACGGTCGTTTTTTTCTTCAGTGTCGTTGCCGTTCAATACCGAAGCGATTTGGTGCTTTTTGTCGTTCGAAACCACGCGGTACACGCCTGGCAACGAACGCAGTTCTTCGGCGTCGGTTGTGGCATAACAACCGGTGACGACAATTTTGGCGAGCGGGTTAAGGCGGTGCGCGCGACGTATCGCCGCCCGATTTTTGTAGTCAGCCTTATTGGTGACGGTGCAGGTATTGATGACGACAAAATCTGCCTCGCGCAGGTTGTCGGTCAGCGCATGCGCATTGTCAGACAGGTTGGCCTTGATGCCATCGCTCTCAAACTGGTTCAGCCTGCAGCCGAAATGGAGAACAGCTGTAT
>CAYHJO010000105.1:0-14356 GCA_964356715.1 uncultured Turneriella sp.
AGAAGAAAGCAAACTCTCCAGCGCACGCGCCGACTGGCAGACTGCTGCAGCAGTGACGAACGGTGTGGTTGTAGCGGCGGCGAGCGCTGCGATGACGATCGGCGGCTGCGCGGGTTGCGCGGTTGCTCTGACGATGGTGATGGCGGGTGCCAACACGACGATTCAGGCGGGTACACAGTTTTCGTCGAATCGCTCCGATCAGGCGATGGGGTCGATTGGTTTGGGGCTTATCCAGATGGGCGTGTCAGCGATCGCCTCCATGGCGGGTGGCCTCGACTACTTCGGTGGTCTGGCAAAGGATGCAACAACCATAGCGAGAATTTCGACCGTAGCAACACAGATCACGCTGCAGAATGCAGTGAGTTATGCCGGTTCTGGTTTTCACATGGATGAAAACGGCCAAATCGGCTACAAGGGACCAAGTAAGGGTGCATTTTACAGCATGCTGGCTTCGACAGCCTTTGGTGCTGCGGGCGCCGGCATCAATGCCGGTACTGGTTTGGGCGGTTGGAAAGCCGGGATGGTTTCGACAACCGCCAACGCATTAGGCGCGGGCTTCCAGTTTAACGACGACGGTTCGTCGAAAGCGTATGATTTTGGTAAGATGGGGATTTCTTTCGCTTCGAATACCGCTTCGACCCTGGCGAGCTATGGCATGCAGAATGTCATGAAAGACGCGGGTTACTCCAAAAATGTGGGCGGTGTCGTGGCCAACCAGGTCGGCCGCGCTGCGAATGTGATTACCGCGTCACTTCTGGGTGACAAGAACGCGGTTAACGCGTACATGCCGCAGGGTATTTTCAGTGCGATCGGCACCAATATCGGCGACTACATGGCCGACCGCATCAACAATAGGAATAATCCTTCAAACCCGACTTCGCCGAATCAACCCCTAAGGGAGATTCTGGGTGGTGCGACAATGATCACTGCACGGCGTGAGCAGGAATTCGAAGAAGAGACAGAAGGCTGGGGTGACCTCTTCAGCGGCGACACGAGCGATGAAGAGCGTCGGGCGGCACTAACGGCCTACTATGGCAACGCAACGGATGCGGAGTCACAACAAGAGCTGATGCGTCTTGCACAGCGCGGCTTGGTGAACGAAGAAGATATCGCCGCGATCGCGCGCCAGCAGGTCGCAACCGGCGTCGGGGAAGGCGGCACGAAGAAACTGCCACTCGTACCGGCAAACCCCGACAAGCTGATGACCAATCTGGGCAAGCAATATGGAATGAGTCAGGAAGAGATGGAGCTGCGCTATGTCATGGCGAACAACCCCAATCTTGACCCGAACGATCCGGAAGCTTACGAGACGGCGCGCGACAAGATGCGCTCGACGATCTCAAATGGCGGCACGATCAACATGCCTGCGGGAGTAGGCGAGTACACGCGGCAAACAGATCAACAGTTTGGTTATGCGAAGGGCCGTGAAGTCGCGCGTATTAAGGCCGAAGAGGCAAAATCCTTCGTTAAGATTTCGGCGTCAGGCTATGAGCTCGGCAACGGCATGAAATTCGCCTCCCGTGAGGCATTGATCGAATTCGCGAATTCACCGACACTTATTGCTGCTTCTGGCGGCTCAATTTCTGACGTGGGTGGCAGTGCCATGGGTGATGCCGCTCGACTGAATGAGACCAAGAAGAAGGTACGCGAAGAACTTGATCGCCAGAAAGCCAAAGCGTCTAATACCATCGGCGTTGGTTATGGCGACTTTAGTTTTATGGGGATGCTGCGAGCTGGCTCTGCGCTAGAGGCTGCTGAGCAAAAATACATCGCCGAACAACAAGCTCGCTTCGATGCAGCCGTCGGCCCGAGTCAACCTGCGTGGATGCAAGGGCCGATGCCGAATTCTGCGTACAAAAACGCCAGCATCGGCGCCCTAACCGACCCTTCACGGGGGCTGGCTATAACCAGAAGCACAATGACTCCGCAACAGGCCGAAGAGGGTCGTCGAGAAATGGAATACTACCAGAAGAAGTTCGGTGATATCCCGCTTGGTCAGGCGAGGGCGTTGGATCAATTGAATACCGATCTCTTCATGGCGCATGGTGAGGCGGTACTTACCATGATGTCGAGTGGTGTATTGCTTCGAGGCAGTTCCGTGGCTCAGAAGCTTGTTAATGCAGGCATAGGCGGTAGTCAGGGTATCACGAGCTATATGCTAAGTACACCAGCGAAAGACCGAACCGCTGAAGGCTATATAACAAGCTTCGGTATAGGGGCTACTATCAATCTTGCTGGGGTTCGTATCAGCGGTGGTAGTGACCTCGGGAAAAGAACTCTGGGCGGTTTTGGTTATGGCTTTGTCACCGACATGGGCGTCCAAATGCATCAAAATGGAATTGCAAACTGGGATTACCGGCAGTCTATTGGATCAGGCGTCCTCACTGGATTCAATACGCTAGTTTCAAGCGGGTTGCAGGCTGGCAAAAGACCTTATTCAGGAGCGTCTGCGGACTGGTGGGCTGGTAGTGTGACGACACCTTACGCCATAGGTAATGGGCTTATTTGGGGTCTTATGAAATGAAAAAGTCTAGCGGATTCAATCAAGACATTTCACCGTTGCCAGAGTTATTGGTAATATATGCTGGGCTGATGACACTAGGCGCATTGCCGATTTACGCAGCTTATGTGCAGGAACGAGTCGACACTTGGATAGTAGCATGCGTATTTGACCTTGTGGCATTTCCCTATTGGACGATTAGCGTGTGGGAAAAAATTCGTAGCCCCCGTGCGATCAACTGCGAAACCGAGTATCTACAACTCAACATGCCTTCCAATTCTATTGTCAAAATTCCTTATCAAGAAATTATTTCGATTTCAAGAACGATTCTAAATGGAAATGCCATAAGAATCAGCTTTATGGATAACTTTAAAGAGAATGTTTTTTTTATAAATGGTGTTTTATTAAAAGATTCTAATAATAGCGAACATGCTGTAGGAAACCTAATCGAGGATTTGTGTGTTCGATCTTCACAATTGGTTAAATTCG
Source organism: uncultured Turneriella sp. (assembly GCA_964356715.1). Taxonomy (GTDB): domain Bacteria; phylum Spirochaetota; class Leptospiria; order Turneriellales; family Turneriellaceae; genus Turneriella. The sequence goes on from CAYHJO010000105.1 coordinate 2,990, forward strand.
ATATCGATAAATTAATCGATGATTTCGCTAATGCCAAAGGAATATGGGGAAAAACCCCCGACTGGGCAATCATCAACACCGCGAAGCGCCGCGCCGAGGAAAACCGGAAGAAACTCACCCCTAACCCCCTCTCTCAAACAGAGAGGGGTGATAGGCCCAAAGTATCATAAGATACAACAAAACCAAACGAGGAAAATAGATGAAAAAGATTTTACTGATCACGTTAATCGGCTTAGTGCCAGTCTTTGCGCAGGCAAAGAAAGCGACGAAGCCAAAAAAAGAAGAAGTTGCAGCAGTGGCGCAACCACAGCAGGCTGCGGCCACGGCGCCGGCTGAGAAAAAAGAAGAAATCAAACCGTGGACCATTGGTGGCTATGTGCTGTACAATATTCCCAGCGGCACGCTGGTTGATCGCAGCAATATTGACAAGGGCGGGCCACTTATCGGCGCACACATCTTTCATAACTTCTCGCTGTTGAGCGTGGGTGCCAGCGGTAGCATTTTGCCGATTGCACGGGAAACTTCCGGTGTCGATCCTGCTACGACGGTCTTCTTTGCATTTGATGGCCTCGTGCGCCTTAGGTTGTACGGTTTTTATATCGGTGCTTTAGCCGGGTATGCAATGGGGCAATCACAGCTAGACTCAGGCAAATCCACAGGTTCTCTGGGGAATGGTGTCTCCTATGGAGCCAATGCCGGGTATGTCTTGACGTTTGGTTCGATCGGCATTCACGTCGGTGCCGACCTGCGCTTCATTTCGTATTCATGGAGCGGCGTCAGCGGCACAATCACCAATATCACACCGAAGATTGGTGTGGATTACAGCTTTTGATCCGCTAATGCAATCCCCGTGGTACAAGAATACTGCGGGGATTATCCCCCAAACGCGAAATTTTGATAACCGAGATAAATTAAACTAAAAGGAACTTAGATGAGTCAACAGCATCCCAAAAGAAGAAAAACGGACAACGAGCCACAACCACCGGCGCAGCCAATTCCCGAATTTTACGCAAACACAGTAATGGTAAATGTTAACGCTTTTGAAGTTGAGCTTTCAGCAATGCTGGTCAGCTCCAAAAACGAGCTCAAGGGTGCGCTGAACCTGCGCCTGAGCCCGCAGACCGCGGTAATGCTGGGCAAGATTCTGAACGAGCAGATGGCAGCATATGAGAAGCAGTACGGAGTAATACCGTTACCGAATTGAAATAGATGCTCTCTCTATTTAGGGGATCGTATCGGCTCACCTCGAGGCGTACGTGCGCTATGCGCAGAGAAAGCGCCGTGGGGCGAAAGAGCGCATCTACTGGTTTCACCGGGGGAACGCATTCATCATCACGGAGGAGTTCATGGCGGATGGCGATCTGACAGGACGCCATCCGCGAAGTTCGTCTATGAGCACGACGCCTGGCTCCTTTCCGCCATCGATGCGAGCCGGAGATACAGAGGTATGCGATCGCGCCGGCAGCAGAGAGCTGCAATGCGGTGTTTCAGCACTGGCTTGCGGATGAAACGGGGAAATTTCGAGGGGGGCCGTTTTAGGATCGGCCACAAGGAGAAACTATGAATAAAATTTCTGGCACGATAGTTTTCGTGCTTTTTTTCAACACGATGATTTTTTCTGCGCCGAAAGAAGGCGAGATTGTAAAAGAGCATACGGGACCACGATGTCAAATACCGTTGCCTATGAAGGATGTTGTGAAGGACTGTGCTAAGGATTTATGGCGCGACCAGATCAACAAGAAATATGGATTCCCGATACGACATACCGTTACGGCTGGGGAATGTGGCTACGTTCAGGGAAATAATAATGAGCAAGTTTGGCGGTGCACCCCGTATATTTACGATGTTACGCACATCAGGGCGACAACTAAGGGCGAATACAAATGTACAGATTATATGGGCGTAGGTTTCAGCTGCCGATACATAAATAAGGGAATCGTCGTAAAAACTCGGGAGGCGGATTAACTCCCGGAGGGTAATATGCTCGCGCTCTTTCGCCCATCGATACCTGCCGATATGCTGGCCATTGCCGGCGCGCAGCTTGATGCGTACGTGCGGCATGTCCAGAAGAAGCATGGCAAGCGCAAAGATCGTATCTATTGGTTCAGGCGCGGCAATTCGCTGATCGTCGCTGAGGAATTTGTCGACGACGGTGCGCTTGCCGGCCGCGATGCGGCGAAGTTTGCCTATGCCGAAGGCAAATGGCATCTCTACTGCATCGATGCCAGCCGCAAGTGGCGGCGTTATGCGGTGGCACCTGCAGAAGAACGCTTTGCTGCGGTGCTGCGACACTTCCATGACGACGCCACGGGCATCTTTCGCTCAAGGCTGATAACGGGCAGGCGGAAGCGTGTGTCAGATGCTGATATCGAGCGCGATGCGCTTGCGATGCTGGTGGGGAAGGGGTGGTGAAGCCCAGCCGCACCCAGTGCCAGTTCTTTCGACGGTGCTCAAAATGGTTTCCGGCGCCATAATCTGAGGCTGGATAAGTCATGCGAAAGCCTCGGCGGCAAGCATTAAAGTCTGAAAAGCTGAGGGCGCTACAAAAAGTGGTAGTGCTGATAGATATTTGTTCTTTCTCCGAAATGGAAATTGAGAAGCAGATAGCTTCAGTTTTGGATTTGCAGAAGGTGTGCCTCGACTTAATGAAAAAACACGGGTTGTCTTTCTCTGAACGCATACCGATCGGAGATGGCTTTATTTTTGGAATGAACGGTCAGCACTCCGTAGAGGCTTTAAATTTTTGTATTAGCCTACAAAAGAAAATCCTCATGGGTTTTAGAAAAGCGCGTTATCAAATCCGTTGTGCCATAAATTATGGCAATGTTTTTGAATACACGGATATAAATGGAAACGCCAATATTATTGGTGATGCCGTCAACGTTTGTGCACGAATTGCTGCCAAGAGCAATCCTGGCTCAATCATTCTAAGGGATACACATTATAACATTTTGAGTGAAATTGATCACAGGCTTTCTCAAAAAGTCCGCAAGTATGGTGTCGTGAATGGTAAACACAGCGATGAAGCTTACACTGTGTATTATTACGTTGACGAAATACAGGCTATCGGTAATAGAATTCCTTACGGGCGGCGCACAAAATGATAAAGAAAAAGCACACGAAAAAGAAGAAACCTGTAAAAAAAACAACAGCCAAAAAAACTTCCACGCGGCCTGCGGCTCGGTTGAAAAAGAAAGCTGCGACAAGCAGAAAACCATCGGCCAGCAGGGGGGTAAACGAGGGGACTTCCCCCGTCGAGGTCAAGACGCGCATAGATAAGTTTTTTTCGATCCGTAGGCACCCCTCCGGTACGGAGCCGGACTTGGCGCACATTATGACTTTTTTTGAGGAGCCGACTTCTGATGGCAGTAATCTGCTTGCGAGTACGGCTGAGGAAGCGTACATGATGGCTTATGTAGAAAAAAATATGGGCTCCTATTCCTATCGAGGATTGGCCATATGGGAATATGGTGATCGAGATTCAAAACGAGATGCTCTCATAAAGCTTGTCAAAGAACAAAGCGGAGCCAGCATGTTAAATGAAATCGCGCCGCGCATCGATTAATATTTTGTGCAAGTTATCGTAGGTGTGTAGCTTTTAGAAAATCAACATCGAGTATTCGAACAGATGCCATTTGCCCAAGAGCCATATTACATCCAAAATCTCATGGTTACGAACATTGCCTGCGCAAATTATGCGAAATAGATATATATGACGCCAGATTTTCCTGAATCACAGATTCAAAGCTACGTTAATCAATATATTTCTACGAGGATTTTTGGGCGCCGCAGAATTTTGCTTCATCCGATAATCATTAGTCCAGATGACGAGCATTACTTAGGCTGGGATACTGGGTTTGATCTGCCTTGGCTGCCTTTGCGTCATAATACGAATCACGGTTGTAATTTATTTATCCAATATAAGCGGGCAAAGCAGATTACTTCCGATAAGGGCGCCGAATGGCGTGCTTGGCAAGAAGCATATTACAAATTCAAGTTCTTTTATTCGAAAAAAGATTCTGCCACTAACCTGCAGTACGAAGATTTCACGCAGTATGATCAGATGCGGGCCTTGGCTAGCGAAGGATATCTCTCTCTATATATATCAAACTCAACATTGGAGCGCGCGGTGCTTCTCAGAGGTGATCCGACAAATCCCTTGAAGTATTGTGTCGCCATTAATGTGGCCGACATTACAAGTGCAGAAAAACATAGGTGTGCAACATATACTACAGAAAGCTCGGCCGTTATTCTCCATTCGAAGCCGGAAACCATAAAACCTTTCGATATCGGAAGCTTCTTGGCAGGTGCGAAGGAGCAATTTCAGACAAATTTGGATGAAGACATAAAAAAGATTAGCAAGATATTGCGAACCTACGAGGAAGTGAATCGAATATCTGACGAACAGTCTTACACTCGGCGGTACAATGAGGATTTACCCATCGCTGTACGGTACGTGTTATCAGCCATTTTTCTGAAACGCTATCTGGATATTTCGTGGCTACGGGTATAGAGTTGCGCGCATCTTTCTATGTATGCTGCACTGTCGAAATGTCCATTGGTGGGCGCTTTGAAGGTCACTAGCTGAATATCTGTTTTCTTTTTGGAAGAAGGATTACAGCTGTTTAGGGTATGGTGAGCTGAAAAGTCTACGCGTACTCAGCGTCTTGTGGTCCTTTTCGGACAATTTTTCTAAGGCATTCTCATTGAGGCGAACCAATAGATTTTCCCTGTCACTGCTGAAACGAATCCGTAGCGTTTCGAAAGCCGAATCCGCCGCTCGAAAATACTCTTCGCGGGCTTGCGCGAGTTCTCCTTTCAAATGGGGATTGTTCACGTTATACACTTAGACAAACAGGGCATTGGCAAGAAATCCTGCTCCGACAGCTCCGAACACATTTAAGATATTCAAAGTTGTTTTCGACAGAAATTTTTTAATTTTTTGCTTCACCGAGCCCCCCTTCGTCCTTTTTCCAAAGGACTGCCAATCTATCATTGGCGCAATGGAATTCTTAATAAACTCAATTACCAAAAGCGGAACCGTCAAAGCAAGAAAACTGCCAACACCTCCGTGCCCAGCCGCCGGGTTAAACCCTGACTGTCTAAAGGCACAACTCTCTATAACATTATACGTGATTCTGGTGTCAGAAGGCCAAAAAAACATCTCCGCGCCAAAGGGATGGGCTGGAGGCTCGGGGGCAGAGGGTGTAAGCTGCGGAGGCGTTTCGTTATGCTTCATATCCGTCCAGATTGATTCGTCATCTGGATCGGGTATTGAAGATGAAATCTCGAAATCACCAAAGCGCGGCATTGCGTATCGGGAGAAATTCCTCGCAGAGAATTTAGCTGGAAGAAGTGTCATTGTCCTTATAGACTGCCAGATCCCGATATCGAGGACACCGCGCGAGACCCGCAGCAAGAAAATCATAATGGATAGTGCCGTGGGCAGTACCACCGGGTAGGTATTTAGAAAGTTGTGAGCTGCTTTGATATTGCCTGAAGCTTAAACCACCTTCTGGGTTTAGCACCACGAAATAGATTGAGATGAAAACGATACGCGCACCGTCCATAGAGAAGACCACACTGACTCAGTTTCTTGATCCCTTAGGATCCGATCAAGACCGAATCCTAAGGGAAGACATTTGACGTCTGACCGCTAATAACCTAACTACACTCAATCTGGCGTTTTCCGCGGCAGCCGGAGGCCCGATAAGTCGAACACCCCCAAAATTGCCCGGAAGCAGACTTTCGAATCACCATGCTGTTCTGACATTTTGGACATTTCGGCCTCTGCTCTCTTGCCAATTCAAATTTTCGTCTTGCTTCCTGACGATTAGTGCGCATTTTTGCGAGATTTATGACGGGGCCCAAGGTACGCAATCGATCATAATCTTCTCGAGGTATCGGTCGCTGGTTGAGTATGGGAAATCCTGAATAATTAGCAGGATTATTGCTCGCATTTGTGGAAATTATCCAACAATCATTCTCTTTTCGTATCGCCCATTCTTCCTGCCCGTCTGTTGAAAGGATTACCACTTCATCGCAGGCTAGCTGAGTATACCTTCCTAAATTATATTTAACCATAGTCCCTCCGCAGACATGCCAAAATGTATCTCTTTAACTCCTTTTGCATAAAACTCAACCTGCCTTTGCGAATAGGAGCTGAAACTCGAAAATCAGCTGATCGATGAGAGTTCGAATTTCATCCCGTTGAGGGCACAGGAAGTGCTTAGGTCTGCGACCGCCGTGGATGGCGTTTCGTGTCGCGGACCGAGGGCACACGAAGCGCCCCGTTTTGCGGCCGGCAGGATGCCGTCTTTAACGCTAAGAAATACTTGACGCTTGACTCTGAAGTGACTAGAATAATTACTTGCTGCAGTCCACTATATCCCACTCAAAAAGCGCATTCAGTTCGCTGATCGATCATGTTAGGGCCGGCGAATCGGTGATGATTACCGACCGCGACGTGCCGGTGGCGATGCTCACGCCAATACCCCGGCAGCAATACCATGGTGCCGAGATTCTCGCCGATTTCGAGCGTCAGGGGCTGATCAGGCGCGCGAGTGCCTCCGGTGTATTGGCACTCGATGACTTACCTCCCAAAACGCCGTTAACGGGCACTTTAGCGGCGTTGCTCGCTGAAGGCCACGAAGGACGATGATCTTTTTGGGATAGTTCGGCTCTGGGCCGATTGAAGCGCCTTGCCGAGGCCTGGCATGAGGTGCTATCGGGCGACCGTGTGAAGGCGACGGCGAAACGACTGCTCAGAACGCATTACCTGCGCGCCGCCGATGCACAGCAACTGGCTGCGGCAATTACGCTGGGGGCGGGTCTTAGATCCGCCCCGTGAAGAAGGCTGCGAGGCCGTCAAAGCAAGTTGCGGCGAAGCGCCGTTTTATATGAAACGCGTGCCGGGCACGGAAAAAACCAGTTCGCTGCCGAATACCTGCGTACAGGTCTTAAATCCGGGTCGGAAATTTCCCTGCAAAACTTCTCCGGTAATTTTCAAAGCAGTTTCTATCGTCACTGTGTAGGTATCTCTGGTCTCAAGTGCGAGTTCAATGCGCTGCCCATCTTTGTTTGTCACCTCGCCCCAAACCAGCGATTTCGCGGTTTCTAAATAATCTGATTTGGGGTTTTGGCCCAGCGTCTCCACCAATCTGTCGGCGAGGCTTAGAACGGTGCCGTTTTTGAGCAGCGGCATCAGGGGTTGCGCGAATTTCAGAAGCGGCGCCTGCATTTTGGGAAACGCGGTATAGACTGCGATATTAGGAATTCCCGTAGAGACAAACGCTGTGCTGACATCGCCCCAGGGAATACAATACACTTCATGAGATCTGTTGCCGATGGCAATTTTCCGGCTGCGGCTGAAAAAAGGAATCGATTTGAGTCTGCCCGCTTCGCGGATTACGGCGCCACCGGGCATTTGCCTGAGCGCGGTTTTCAGCGAGCCTGAGGCTGCCTGTTCGCCGCCGATAAAGGCGAGTTCGAGTCGCGTTGCATCCGGCATTTTTTGCTTCAGCAGCGTTGCGATGCAATCCGTGGGCACGACATCAAAGCCGGCTCCTGGCATGAGCATCGTGTTCGCTGCCTCGGCAGCCCTGCCGAGAGTCAGTAGATCTTCATAGACCGTAATTTCGCCGGTGATATCCAGATAGTGGCTGCGCGCGGCGATCGCAGCCTGCGCCATCGGGCGCGCTGTCTTCTGGAACGGCCCGGCGCAGTGCAGTACCAGAGTCATGCCCTCGAGATTGCGGGCGATTTCAGTCTCGTCGGTCAATTCAAAGACGCGCGATGGCAGATGCAGTTCGTGCGCCAGCTTCTCCACTGCGTCGCGGTTTCGGCCCGCGAGCACGGGAGTCAGTCCGCGTGACGCCGCGGCGCGTGCAATCTGCTCGCCGGTATAACCGTTCGCGCCATAGATCAGCCAGTGACGATTATTTGCCGACATATTTGTAAAGCTCATGAGCGAGATTCGAAGCGAGGGTCTGTGAAAAATCCGCCAGCGCTTTTCCGGTGCGTGCCCTGAAACTCGGAAAAATCTGGCTTTCTTTACGCGCGACAGCTGCGAGCACATTGGCAACCACAGGACCCGGTTCATCGAGCAAAAATTCTGGCAGCGGGCGGTCGGAGAATTTTCCGATGCGCTCCGATCGCAGAATCGGCGTTCGCGTAAACGACGGAAATACGTCTGAGACGAAAATACCGTAAGGTTTAAGCTCAGGGCCGATTGCAGCCCCGAAGCCGCGGATGCCGAATTTACTGACGGCGTACGAAGCGACTAACGGAGTCGCGACGTGGCCGCCGACCGAGGAAAAATTCACGATATGCCCTTGCCGCCGGGCAATCATGCCTTTGACGAAAAAACGCGCGAGATACATGGGTGCCAAAAGATTCACCTGAATGACTTTTTCCCATTTATCGTCGGGGATTTCGAAAAATTCACCCACGTATGCGAGTCCCGCATTGTTGATCAGTATATCGATAGTCTGGCCGTCGTCATCGCATTGCCGGCATAAATGCAGGCAGCCGTCTTTTGTACTGAGATCCGCCTCGTAGAAACGCAGCACTCCTTCAGGCAACGCCTCGGCGGGACTCCTCAGATCCGTCAGCACCAGGTGTGCGCCGGAGGCAGAGAGTTGTTTGACCAGCTCAGAGCCAAAGCCGCCGGTCGCTCCCGTAAGCAGCACATTTTTATTCCTGAAATAATCCATTTTCTCTCCTATGCAAAAAGACTCGCCGGCGCAATCTGTCGGCGACAGGCATGCTGATCCTGAGCCCAAAAAAACGCGGATTTCAACCAATCCGATAAGATTTGACCGTTTATGCGGCCTGCCTCGAGACGATGATCCAAACGGTGAATATCACTCAGCAAACAGGCCGGTTCCGGTGACCGCGCTGCTCATGTTTCTTCAATTCGGTGCGGGGTTAGCTCTGCTGCTGGCGGCGCTGGAATTTGTGAAAAAAGACAACCGGCAGTTCGCGCCGGCGCTCGCCTTATTGTATCTTTCGCTGGCGGTTCTGATCGCGAGAATCTGGTTCATTGCAGCCGGGCTAAACCTGCCGCTATCGCGGTTGATACTGTTTCATGCCTCGTTGTCGCTGCTCAGTGGCCCGCTGCTGCTGCTGCAAGCGCAGAATATGCGGAAATTTCTGGGTGAAGCACAGGAAAGACTGTCGCGCTGGCACTTTTTCCCCGTGGGCCTCGCCGTGATTGCCGACGTGGTCGCCCAGTACATGCCCGAGTCCCGGCTGCAGAACCTGCTTTTGTGGCCGGTGATGGGCGACGCACTCACGCTTTTCCGGTTATTTGTTATGGCTCTTTTCCTGCATTTTCTCGCGTACTTTGTGGTCGTGCTCGCTAAGCTGAGAAGCATGCATGCACAGTATGCACTCGACGGATTTCCAACTATTGTGGCGGCTCTGCTGACACCCGCTGCCGGCGCTTCGTTGGCGATCATCGGTTTTCAGTCTGGCGTTTCTTTTCTGCTTTTGGGCGGCGGATTTCTGCTGGCGCTGACGCCTGTCATTATTCTTGCGCTGTCGCTGCGAAATCCGCAGTTTCTGACCGCGCTGAAACGGCAGATACAGAGGCAAAAATATGAGCGCACGCGATTGGAAAATGTCGATCTCGGCGCAGTATCGGCGCGCCTCGATGTGTTAATGAAAGAGGAAAAACTTTTTCTCGATGAAAATCTGAGTCTCGACAGTCTTGCGCGCAGCCTGTTGATCAGCAGGCATCAGCTGTCGCGCATCCTGAATGAAATTCACAGCAAGTCCTTCAGGGACTATGTGAATCATTTTCGCATTGAAGAGGCAAAACGGCGACTATGTAGGCCTGGCGATCTAACGATCATGCGGGTCGCATTCGACGTCGGTTTTAACAACAAGGCCACCTTCAATGCGCAGTTTTCCCGCCTGACGGGTATGACCCCGCTTGAGTACCGTCGATCGCACGTTGCGGCCGGGTGACGCCGGGAAGCGAAATTGCCTGGCAGTTGGACTTTAGGTCAAATCTTATCGGATTGGTTGAAATCCTCCCATGAACGGGGCATAATCACCCCAGTAGAAAAGTGCTGTTATGAAACCAACAGGAAAACGGGTACCTATGTCTGAATTTGCAAACAATACACATTTCCAGGATCTGGCTGAGCAGTATAAATTTGCCATCGATGTCGCAACCATTGCGTCAAAAACAGATCCTTACGGGCGCATCACCTATGTGAACGACGAATTCTGCCGCGTTTCCGGTTATAACCGGGACGAGCTGCTCGGTAGCCCTCACAATATTGTGCGGCATCCCGACATGCCACGAGAGGCATTTCGCGAGTTGTGGGACACGATCAAGGCGAAACACGCCTGGACAGGGGTCGTCAAGAACCGCAGCAAAAATGGCAATCCTTATTGGGTCAACACCACGATCGTGCCGCTGGTCCGTGCGGACTCGCAAATTGAAGAATTTATTGCCATACGCAGCAATATCACCGAGGTCGAAGAAAAACGCGCGCAGATCGAACTGCTTTATAACGTGGGTCGAAAATTTGTACCCGACCAACTACTCGAATTGCAGGGTGTTGGCGACATTACCAAGATCAACGTGAATTCCGGTAAGGGCATGATACTATCGGTATTGTTTTCAGATATAGAGGGATTCACCTCGATGAGCGAAGATAAGGCCCCCGAAGACATCTTCACCGAATTAAACGAATTTTTTGCGCTGATGGAACCCTGTATCACCGATCACCGCGGTGGCATCGATAAATTCATCGGCGACAGCATCATGGCGATCTTCCAGAATCCCGCGGATGCGGTGCGGGCAGGACTGTGCATGCAGCGCGAACTCGCGATTCTCAACGGGAAACGGCGCGCGCGTCACCAGAATGCATTGAGCATCGGTATCGGCGTGCACACGGGCAGGCTTGTGCTGGGAACCATCGGCACGGAAAAGCGCATGAATCCGACTGTGATCGGCGACACCGTGAACACGGCCGCGCGCATCGAACATGCGACGCGCAAGCTTGCCGAAAATTTTCTGATTTCAGAACAGACAATGGCGGCCATCGGCGCCCGAGACGCCGGCGAATTTACAACGCGCGCTGTCGGTAGGCTGCAGCTGCGCGGTAAAGCCACGGCTATCCGGGTTTTTGCTGTGACGCGGTAGTGCCCTGCGCGCGCACGCTTCGACGTAGCTCGGGGCGTGCCCGCAGACTATTGCCTTGTCAGTTTCTCCCGCCCCTTTCCCCTCTTTCCCCATCTTCCGTTCAGTTTATTGCCGCCGTCGGAAACTTTGTAGACCACGGGCTCCGCGGCACCCCATTCGACGGTGAGTGTCTCACCGCTGAGCGTACCGGTGCCTGTATATTGCTG
>CAYHJO010000106.1:0-13855 GCA_964356715.1 uncultured Turneriella sp.
CCCATCACCGTCGCGGTGGTGCCTGAAGGATAGGTTGCGGTGTCAATAGGCGGACTGCCACCGGTATTCCCATTGCCAGCATAAGTAATGCTCAAGGGCCCGATGAAAGAATATGCCGGGACGGCGCCCACATTTCCCGCATCATCGCGGGACCGCACTTTGAGCGTCGTCGCACCGCTCGCCGGCTCCATCCACATCCCCGTCACGAGCGTCCCGTTCGTCACATTCCCCGCTGCATCAAATGTCGGATCTGTTCCGTTCGTGGTGTATGCAATCTGCGCGCACGCCGCACCGCCAGTGTCAGAGCAACTTATGAAAACATTCTGTGCGATCGTGTATGTGCCGCCGGCAGGGCTCGCGCTGGATACGGGAAAAATTTCGTCGCGATTGATAATTAGCAACAAAAACGTCGTAAATCCGCCTGCGACAACGCACACACGGAACTCGTTGTCGCCAGTAATGAGCGATGAAGCATTGATCGGAGTGTACGTGTTGTCGATGGTCGCCGTGACAGCGCCGCTTGCAAGTACCGTTCCGTCAGTACAATTCGTGCCATTCAGACGAATCGAGTAAGTACCCGTCAGACTCGACCGCCACACAAACTGCGTCGAAGCCATGGCACCGGCGTTCGTGCTGACAAACAGCGACCCCGAAGAAGTCAGCGTGACTGCGGCGCCGCTGATCGGTACAATGGGATCTGAACTGTTAATTATCGTATTTAGATTCCAATCGGCATTCGGAAACGCAGCCGAAACAATATCCGAACCGAGTATCGCCACAAGTTTTTGACAGAATGCATACAACAGCGTCCAGTTTGCATTGAAGTCTGCGCTGCGCGCAGCGTCGCTCGCGAGACCATTGTAATAGGTGATCACCTGGTTCGCGATATTTCTGACTGTCGATGGTTTTGTCGTCGTACCGTTGTTGACTTTTTTGATCGAATTCGTCAGCGAAGTGCTGAAAGAAAAATGCGGCACCTGCGCAGTGATTTCATTCGTGGTCATGTTGAGCGTCGTCGTCATTGCGGTGACTGTCGAATCGTCATTAACGTAATATTGCTTCTGCATCTTCTCTTCGATGCCGCCCTCTGTCATATCTCCTTGTGAATACTTTACCTTTAACGTTGCCGCCGAAAGAAACGTCAGGCCGTGGGGTTCGAATGATAGCGTCGCCGTTGTGTTCGTGTAAGCGCCGGGAATCGATCCCGTAGCCGTTGCATTGGTTGTAATGGTAATATTTTTCGGCTGTGTCAGCGCGCCCGCGGGTATTGTGAGCGACCAGTTGCCGTTCGGGTCGGCAATCGTGCCACCGGCCGCACCGATCTGCGCGCTTGTTTGGTATGATGCGGCGGAGCTCTCACCACTACCAGATAACGCACCCGAACCATCGGATTTTTTACAGTAACTCAGAAATAATAACAGGAAAGCAAGAAAAGGAATCGATCGGCTCATAAATCCCCCGCACGGAATGCAATATAACTGGGTCATTATTTAAAAAACGAGTCGTAGCGCGCAGCACAAATCAAGGACAGGTAACACCCGCCGCGAGGGGAATAGAGTATTTTGCGGAGAGATAACATTCTGCTGCAAGTCTGTCCGCCCCGGATAACACGGTGTTGAAGTATAAGAAATCACCGTAGAGCCCGTTAAAGTTATCAAAGCCGTTTCGACTGCCAAGATACATGCCGGTACTACATGTACCTGAAATGCTTGTGGGTGGTATCCATACTGACACGTCGCTGCCATTCTAGTAGATTGCACAGACGCTCAGCGAATGGGAAACTGAGTAGATCATGTTAGAATCAGCCGCAATAAGGTTCACGAAATCCGAAGGCGAATTGATCTTGTCTGTATTTTCACCGAGATGAAAGAATGTCAATCTTTGCAGGGTTGCATCGCGTAAGTACAATAACTTATGGCCATGCTCAAAAAGCCCCCGGTTTGCGCCACTATTGCCGGATTGCCTGATCGCACCGAGAATTGTCGTGTTGTTACCGCCGAGATTTGTATCGTTACAGCTTCTGGTAAAAAAGCGAGTATTATTGAAATTCACGGCTGGTCGGTTATTGATTCCGGATGCGGCGAACTGAGGTCGATTTCCCGCCGTCCCCTGAAACGCGTGCATGAAATGTCCCGAAGTGTCATCCCACTGAGTAATCGTCGCCCCGTCGGCCAAAAATCCAAGCTGCTCCGGCACATAATGCAATTTCAAACTGCTGCTTGCCGGCGTCGCACTCCAGCTACTCACCTGCATCGGATGATACCCCGCCAGCGTGCGCACTTCGACAGCGGTCAAGACGCGATTGTAAATGCGCACGTCGTCAATATCGCCCACGAACCGTTGGCTGGCCGCATAGTCAGGCTGACCGATCCACAATCCCGAATTTCCCAGAAGAACGGTATTCCATGCACGAGCCACCGCGCCAAACGATGCGCCATTGATAAAAACTTCAGAGTTGGCACCTGTATATGTACCGCAAATATGCGTCCATGTATTCAGTGGGACGGTATAAGCAACGTTGTGATCGACACCATTTCCGGTGTGCACGACAGTGTTGCCATTGAGTAATACCAACCCACTCATGTTACCTGCGCTGCCTGTACCATATTTGAAAATAAAACCGTAATCAGGGCTCGGGTATGCGGTGGGGCGAATCCACGAGCAGAGGGTACGCGCTGCTGCCCCGGTGGGCAAACCGGCGTCGGAGCCACTGATTGAATGTCCAGAACTGTTGAAGTTGTAGGATTGATTTCCCTGCTGAAAGCGATCGCCCGTTTGGGTTGCGCCTGTAATCGAGGCATTCTCTCCCCACCCTGCCACATCCACCGCTTTGCCGCCGGCAACTGCATCACTCAGATCAAAGCGACGCAAGAGGCCAGACGGCACTAGGGTCGCGAGTTGGCGGATTTGTACCGCGGAAAGTGCATTGTTGTATATACGCACGTCGTCGATCTTGCCGTTGAAGGGCGCGAGCAGGCTCAACGGGTCTATCCCGATGTACAAACTCGTCGATGACACGGTGGCAATGTTCGTCAGCGTGGCAGTACCTTCAAGAACACCGTTGAGATACACCCGTCCCACTTTGCTGTTATCCAGTGTGGCGCACACATGCGACCACGCGTTGAGGGGAAGCGGCGTGGTGCCGACAACCCGCTCTGTTCCGTGCTCGGTTTCAAAATTGGCCACGATGTCATTTGCCGGCTTATAGAGTGCCAACCCAGATTGCTGCGAAGCGGTGTTGGGCCCGTAAGACACGACTGACATCCATGTGCCGCTCGCCTGCCCGGCAGGGCTGACCCATGCGCATATGGTGCGCGGATGAGCACCGCTGGGAAGCGCAGCCGCGGTTGGCGTCGTCAACAGGTGTTGACTACTCGCTGCGGCGAAGGCGAACGCACCGGCAGTGTCGCCATCTTTCCCGGTAGCCACCGAAGGTGCGACACCCACCGACAAGGTGTAACCCATTGCGCCGAGATCATACCTGCTTTCGAGAAAACTCGGCCCCGGAAAACTGTAATGGCTCAACAACCCCGTGGGGCCCGTGTTGAATGCCACGCCGGTGATGGTCGAAGTCGACGAGGCATCCTGAGCGAGCTCGTTGATTTCGCCTTCGCCCAGCGCGCGTGCGTAAATGCGCACGTCGGCAATGCCGCCCTGAAAAAAGTTTCCGACTGGCCCACCGTTATCTGCGCCGATGCGCAGCGGTAGCGCATTGGTTGGTGTGGCCCCAGGCGTCGAGGGTGTTTGTTCCCCAACCAGGTGACCGTTCACGAAAAAGCGAATCTTATTCTGCGTTACCGAGTACGTTGCTGCAACGTGCGTCCAGATATTGGCTACCGCTGCTACATTGGTAAGCAGCTCGCCTGCACCAGCCGTTGCATTGCCATGGATAAATCTGTATCTTCCGCCAACGATATCGATCATGTATCCGTTCGTCGTGCTGGGTATAACCTTGTCGAAAATACGATTGCTGCCAACGGCAGTCGGATACACCCAAGCGCTCAGGCTATACTCATTCGTCAGATCCAGCTGATTACTGTCGGCGATGTTGATGTATTGGCTCGTGCCATTTAAAGTCGATGCCAAATTCGCTGCGCCTAACCGATCGGTCATCGTGCTCAGACCGCCGCCGACCACGGAGCCGTTCACGACGGCGGCGCCGTCGCTCGCATAGTTATTGGGATTAACGCCTGGGGCAATAGGCCAGTAGCCGATGAAGCCATTGTCGGAAATTTTGCGGATGGTGTGCCCGGTATGGTTAGCAATGTACAGATTGCGGCCGTCTGTCGTCAGGCCATGGGGGAAATTAAACCTTGCATTCGGGCCGGTGGCGAGCACATCGTTGGCCGCTCCGCTGGCTCCCGCGAGCGTCGTGACGCGAAAACCTTTTGAAATTTCGATGCGACGCAAGAGGTGGCTTCCGCTGCCCGCAATATAGAGATCGGATCCGTCAGTGGTCATCGTGTGCACGTCGCCAAAACTCGCCGCTGTACCCGAAGCGTCGGTGGTGCCGGTCGTGCCGTCGCCACCGACGATCGTCACGGCGACATTCGAAAGGTTAATCTGCATGATATGCCGGGACTGTGTAGCCACATAGAGATTGCCACCGACGATCGCCATACCCAGAGGTCCGTGTATGCGTGCACCGCTGCCCGTACCGTTGGCGTCGGCAGCGGTGCCGTCGCCCGCAAGCGTATCGACATTGCCAGTCACAATATTGACGCTCCGGATGCGGTTATTCCCGGAATCGGATACATAGAGCGTATTGCCGCTCAACGCGATGTCATAGGCGTTTTTGAACCGCGCGGTCGCGGCGGGTCCATCCTCACCGCCGAGCGTCCCGGTGCCGGCGAGAGTCATGACTGTACACGTGCCGTTCATGTCCGAAATTTTGCGGATGCGCCCATAACTGAAATCGCTGACGTATAGATTCGTGCCGTCGGTTGCAATGCCGGTGACAGCACCAAATCTCGCAACCGCGCATGCGCCATCGTCTGTTGCATTTCCGGCCGCACCACCGCCTGTTGTGTGCCCGGCGAGGGTCGTCACCGCGTTTGTCGACAGGTCAATTTTGCGGATTTTTGCCGCGGAAGAATCTGCCACGTAGAGAAACCCGTTGTGGTAAGCCAAATATTCAGGATATGTAAATGTCGCGGCGGCACCTGCGCCGTTTGTGGCGGGGACACCCGCGGCCGCGCCCTGCACGCCCGATCCGGCAATCGCCGTCACTTTGCCCTGATAGAGCCGATAGCCGAGTTTTGCCGGTGGGACAGCGGCAATGCTCTGAGCAACACTGTAACCGTTCACACAAGTAATATGAATTGCGAGATCTGCGTTCAGAGTACCGAACTGCTTTTCATGGATCGCACAGACTTTACCGGCAGGTGGGTTCGAGATGACGAAATTATACGTCGAACCGGCACCGAGGCTGGTTGTCCACGGCACACTCGTCGCGGTGACGCCCGCTGTTAACGGTGCCGTAGCGGCCCCGTCGCTCAGCGTAAAATTTGTACCGTTTGCATCAGACTTCAAGGTCAGCGTAATTGCGGGCTTCGTCGTAATTTCTGTGTAGTAAAGCGGCGGTGCCGCGGGCGTATTGCCTCCGGCATCGACCGGAACAATCCGCAGAAAATACGGTTGGTTGTCGGGCATTGCCAGCGTCGCAGGACCAGAGGTGGCGGTGTAATCCCACGTCGTCGGATAATTCAGATAATTGCCCGTATTCAAAGTACGGTAAATGCGGTATCCCGCAACGCCCGAGGTCACATCTGTCGCCGCAGTCCAGTTAAACGTGTAATTCAGTGAATCCACCATATTGACGGTGACGGCAAGATTACCCGGCATGACCGGAGGCACGGTATCACGCGTGATATCTTTACTGGTGTAGCCCCAACGGTTGATCAGATTTTTCACGCAGATCAATATCGTAGTCGGTCCATCGGTGGTAAAATTCGCCACATCGAAAGTGCTCGTGATGGCCTGATTGGTATCGCCAGGCGTGGTGCCGCTTTGCAGAGTAGGCGAACTCAGTATCGCCGGGCTACCCTCTGAACAGTTTGTGCTGCCTTTGCGTATGTCGTAAGGCAGCCCACCACGCGAACTATGCCAGGTCAAAGTTGTAGTGGTATATCCCGCGACATTCGACAAAACGTCGCGGCTGTTCGCATCAATCGTGATCGTCGGTAAAATCGCATCGATCGTGTAAGAGGTGGTGCCGAATACAGCCGACTTGTTACCCGCCTTATCGATACATATTGCCCGATAAAGGCTGGTGTTGCCGTCTTTTGCGGTGATCGGCCCCGTAAACAGCATGTTGCCGCCGATACTTGTGTCGAGCAGACCATCTGCAGTAAAATTCGGATTCACCGTCAGCGGCGGTGGTGTCGCGCCAGACTGCGATGCCATAGTGTACGCAATCTTATCTGTATTGGTATTACAGCTGAACACGAGGCTCTGCTCTGCGCCATAGCTGCCGCCGGGTATATTGACCGTCGGCGCTGCCAGCGGGCCGTCGTCGCGCAGAAGATTAAAGGACGTCTGCGCCCAGTCGGTGCCATTGGTCACGCAGATACGTAACACGTAATTACCAACAGCGGTAATATTCGCCGACGTTGGAGTTATCACGATGGGGAAGTTCTGGTTCGCGACTGCCGGCGTGGCCCCCGAGGTCACGACTGTGCCAGCGACGTTGCAATCGAGCGCATCGGTGCGCAGTTGCCATGCCTGGCTGATCTGGTTCGAACTCCAGTTAATCGTTGCAGAGGCGTAACCCGCAGTACTCAGGCCCGAGATTCCCACGGCGGTGCCCGTCTTGACCAGGCTCGTAAAAGTCACAGTCGGATAGCTGTCGTTCACGCGGTATGCGCCCGAAGTGACGACTGCACTCACATTGCCCGCTTTATCGATACAACGGTATTTATAAATCGTGCGCGTGGTATTGCCGCTGTATGGGGTGGCGGGCTTGTTTGCGGCGTCGTAGAGCGTGCTACCGGCATCGACCACACCCGCGGTAAAACCCGGGTCGGCGGGTGCCGCAGGGTCGGCCGGTTGACCGACATTACTCTCCTGCGTATATATGATTCGATCTGAATTATCAGAACACGCAAAAGTCAGAGTCTGCGCGAGTGGATAATTTCCCGCCGGCGGCGAAAGCGTCACATTTGCCGGTGCGCCCGGCGCCGTATCGTCGCGCAAAATATTGATCACCGCTGTGCCATGTTTATTATTCGTTTCGTTGTCGACGCAGACCAATACGGTTTTTGCGCCGACGGCGGTAATCTCCGCTGTCGTCAGTGTAAACTTATTCGTTGTGGCCGCGCGCGTTGTGGCGTCGGTGCTGTTATACGTCGCGACCGTGCCTGCAGCGGGTGTCGGCGCGGTGTTCCACACGGCGATCGTTGTGGCCGACGCGTCTTTGCAGTCGGTCGAACCGCCGGTGAGTTTTACCGCATACACCGTCGTACCGGGATTCGCGGCCGGCGGCACATAACTGTAATACCAGAACACATCGATCGAGTTGTAACCCGCGCCTCCACTCAGCGCGTAATGACTTGGGTTGATAATCGCACCGCCATTCGCATCGATCTGAGGTATTGTAACGGGGATATCCACATTGCCGACGTATGTTACCGTTGTCGATCCGGTAATCTTATTACCATTGTAATCTTTCAGGTTGGAAAAATTCAGATAGATTGTACCGGTGGTCAGCGAGTTTTGCGTCAGAATCAGGCGGTATGTAAAATCATTCAATTTCTGTACTGCATTAACCGTCATGTCGGCGGCACCGCTAAAAACAAAATCAGCAGGCTGCGGATTATTCAGTTCTTCGGTGAACATGAGATCCACCGTACTCAATACAGAAACGGTTTGGCCCTGCGCGGGTGACACCGCACCATTCACAGCTAACTTCGGTGGTGTTTTATCGGCCTTGAAACAGGCGGATTTATCATTCAGACAATTGGAGTCTTTATTGAGCTTGAGGCCCGAGCAGGAAAGCACGAAAAGAAAGCAGCACGCAGCAAAAAAAAATGCCTGCGCTTCGCGCCGGCGCCGCGGAAAATATGCTGCACATGTCGGTCTCATAAGATAGGTAATATACGAGCCTCTATCTAAGCTTTATTCGAAAACTATACTCCGTCCAGTCTTTTTACAGTTTCTTAATCATACCCATTGGCATATATAAAACTTTTCGCAGACGGCTGCAGGTCTGTTCGCGGCTATACGGTTGCAGGGTTAAACCCGAGCGTGGGTTTTCTGTCCCGACCCTTTGACTTCACTGCTCCACGCAATACAAGTGACGCGCGGTTGCGCAGCCCGCTTCAAAACCGCGGTAGATTGCGCCGAGAGTCGGCGGCGTGTTATCCTGCGCGACGTGGCTCGACATACCGTAGACGCCGTTGGATGTAGAACCGCTCCACCCGGGTCCGCCTATGCCATTCGTGCACTGCCCCGGACCGCCGTCGATGACCCAGTGTGCTCCGGCACCGAAACCGATTCCGGTCCAGGCTTCGAATCCGCTGGCGTCGATGGGCGCCATAAAGCTCCCCGGATCAAATTTTTGCACACCTTGCCAGTTCGCCGTGAATATGACTGTGTCCCCGGTTCGCTGCAGGTAGGTAATGTTGGGCCGCAAAACCCAATCGATATGCTCTGCGACACCGCTCGTCAGGCAGTTTCCCGAAGTGCAGGCACGGCGCAAAAGCGTGCTGCTGGCATCGACCAGCAGCGCTTTGAAGGTACCGGCGACCGAAGGTTTATTTGCATCCGCGGCGTTGCATTTTGCATCTGCGCCGGCGACGCCGCCAAGATTTCCGCTGTACGTGCTGTTTGTGACGTAGATGCGCTTATTTGGCTGCTGTACCAATTGTTGAATTTCTGTCTGTGCCAGCGCACGGTTATAAATGCGCACGTCGTCTATGTTTCCGTTAAAGCGCGTGGGAAAAACAACTTCGCCAACTTTAAAGCTCGCGGCGCCGTTGTACGATGACACAGCGGCACTCGGCGTGCAGGTGCGTATGAGAGAGCCGTTAACATAGACCCTCGACGTCGGCCCGCTATTACTCTGCGTGACGGCAATATGTGTATAGACGCCGACCGGTGGCGTGTAAGTCGTGCTGCAGTCATTGTTCGGGTTCGGCGCGCCGACTCCGGTCTTCGAAATAAACAGAAGCTGATTTGCGGGGGTCAGAAAAATTCCCCCTCCGCTGCCGCCACTACCGTCTGTGCCGTTATAGTTACCGACGATCCCCACATACGCGCCGTCGAGTGTGGCCGGTTGAATCCACGCCGCGAATGTAATTTCTGAAGTTGCCTGCGTAATCGCTGCGCCCGTGAGCACTTCGGCACCTGAAAATTTGTGCGCACGGTTATTTAAGTTAAAACGATCGTCGGTCTGCGTCGCGCCGGAATTCGTCAGGTTTGCATTCATGCCGCTCGAGTCGTCGGTGTCGGCCGCAAGGTCATAACGGCCGATCAGGCCCGACGGCACCTGCACGCCGATCTGGCGGATTTCTGACGCGGAAAGCGCTTTGTTGTAGATGCGCACATCGTCGATATCCCCGACGAAACGGTGCAGGTCGTCGATCCATGCGCCGACCCGGAATGCACCGGCAACCAAAGAGGAAACAGACGTCGATAGCGTGACTGCTTTGGTCCCTAGCAACACACCATCGACATAGAGGCGCGAGTCTGAGCCGTCGTAGGCGGCGCATAAATGCGTCCACGTGTGGAGCGGCACTTTAAAGGTCACAGAATGGTCAAACGCCGAATTAAACGTATTCGACACAAGCAGATTCGTGCCCGCATCGCGGCTGATTGCCAGGCCAAATTCTCTGCCCGATCCCGAGCCGCCATAAGATACCGGCGACACAAAGGCACCGGCCGCAGGATAAGCCGTGGGGCGAATATAGGCGCACATAGTGCGCGGGGCGTTTTCTTTTGGCAGCGCTGCGATCGTCGTCGGATCGACGTTGAGCGAAGCTGCGCCAGTGAACTGGAATGCGCCCGCGCTGTCGCCGTCCTTGCCGGGATTACTGGTGATAACACCCAATAAGTTTTGCGCCAACGCGCCAGAAGGTGTGTATCCCGCCATTTCATAATGCGCAATCAGTTCGGTAGCGCCGGTATTAAAACTGCTGCCTGCCTGGCTTACACCGCCTGCATCCTGCGCCAACTCATTGATCTCCCCTTCGCTAAGTGCGCGATTGTAAACGCGCACATCTGCCATCGAGCCCAGAAATTTTGATGCGTGCGATAGCGTTGCGCCAATCGTGACGCTGCTGCCAAATGAATCGAGGCTTGAGGTCGAAGCCTGAGTCGAACTTACGGTCATATCATGGCCGTTAACAAAAATGCGTCCGCCCGGCTTGTCGTAGAGCGCGCCGCGGTACACGTAAGCCAGGTGTACCCAGGTATTGGCTTTGACCACGCCCGCGGAAGTACCCGCGAGATAGTTAGTCAGCGCGCCGCTGCTGTACCAGTTCTGAAAATTGACCGACCCATTCGCGGCAACGTACCACTGGAATTCAAAATCGGTCAGGTTGCCCAGAATCGGCCTGCCTGCCGCAAGGTCGCTGACGCGCACCCACGCCGCCAGAGAAAATGGCTGATTCACCGCCAGGTTCACATTCTTCGTTGTCAGATGCGCGCCGCCATTGAGCTGCGCGGCACCGTTCAGCTCATTGAAGCGCCCGTTCGTAAAAGCCGCAGTCCCGCTCCAGACCGGAGTCACTGCCGCCGCATCGCTGGAGTAATCGTCACTGTTATTGGCGAGTGGCCAGTAGGCCGTCAGCTTGTCTTCGGAGAGCTTCACGATGCGCCGGTCGCCGTGCAGGCTGATATACAGATTGCGGCCGTCGCCGGCGATGCCGACCGGCCTCGGCAGATCGCTGCTCGCACCCGATCCGTTCATATAAGTCATCGAGATTATCGCGCTATCGCCCGCCAGTGTGGTCACACGCCCGGTCGAAAGCCTGACTTTGCGCACCACATGGTTACCATATTCGGTAAAAATGAGATTGTCTTTTCCATCATAGAGAAGGTCATGCGGCTCGCGCAGGCGAACGAGCGAACCCACGCCATCGACATGGCCTGGATTTGTGTCGCCAAACGCAGTCACAGCAGTTCCGCCGGTTTTTGGCACCCGGTAGATGCCGTGGGCTCCGTAGCGTGTGAAATAAAGATCATTGTCGACGACGACGATCCCCAGCGGATCTGCGACTCCGGAAACGATCGTGGTCTTCTGTCCCGTAATCTGATTGACCCTGACAATTTCGCCTGCGGCGCGATTGCAGACATAGATGTCCGAACCATCGAGTGCGATCGCAAACGGATTGTTTAGACCTGACGCGATTTCTGCCGAGGTGCCGCCGCTCAGCGCAAGCTTATACAGGCGATTATCGCCAAGCGTCGTGTAATACAGATTTGTGCCGTCTGTCGCCAAACCGCGCACGATACCGGGAATGCCGCTGGCAACGAGGGTGCGGACGCCGGCACTGCTGGTATCTGTTTTATAGATGCAGTAACTGACGGGCGCACCGCCATCGCAATCGCCATCGGTGCCCCAAAAAACGAATCCGCCTGCTGCCGCGAGAGAATTGGGCAATTCGCCCGCAACAACAAACGACGATTGCCAGACTTCGGCTCGCGTGCGGTAGAGAAAATATTGCTTACCCACAGCCGGAACGCCCTGGTAACGACCGGCGACCATATAGCCGTTAAGACAATTGACGTTGATCGTTAAATCGGCACTGAGCGTGCCGAACTGTTTTTCCTTTATGGAGCACACCTGTCCCGTCGGTTGCTGGCTGACAGAGAAATTATACGTGCTGCCTATGCTCAGGGTGCCGGTCCACAAGGCCCCCGGCGCGGAGATATTGGCGCTGTAAAGCGGCGACGTCGTCGTGCCATCGGACAAACGCAGATTGCCGGCAAGGCCGCTGATGACAATGCGTATGACCGGTTTGGACGCCAGCTCCGCCACCGTGACTTTGGTTTCGTTCCCCGCGTTGTCCACCGCGCCGGCGATGAAGTAATAGGTATTCAGCGGATTCAGCCCCGTCGCGGTAAAATTCGTCGCCGGACCCGGCACAATGTATACCTGCGCCGCGGAGTAATCTCCGGCAATCTGAGTCTGGTAGACCCGGTAGAAGGAGACTCCCGAACCACCCGTATCGGTCGCGGCAGACCAATTGACTGTGAAGCTGCCGCTCGCCGGAGAATTGATAGAGGTGAGACCGCCGAAGGCCGGCGCGGTGTTATCGCGCATGATATTTATGGCCGTCGTCTGGTAACTGACCTGATTGATGTAATTAAACACGCAAATGCGCAGCGGATATTGCACGAGGTTTGTCGGGAAGAGCGAGTTAAGCAATGTGCTCACTTCATTCGTACCCACAGCGGGTGTCGTGCCCGAAAGTATGGTATTGCCCGGATCGCCGGCGTCGTTACAATCCAGAACGCGGCGTATGCGATACGGCAGGCCTGCCCGGCTGGAGTTCCACGTTATGGCGACATCGTTGAAGGCGCCCACCGCAGAGCTTGTGGCCGTGCGATTCGTGCTTACCCATTGCACCGCAGGCAACGATGCATCGATGCGGTACTGCTGTTGGGAGACACCCGACTGATTCCCCGATTTATCGAGGCATTTGTATTTGATGATCGTCGTCGATGCATCAGGCGTACTAAACGGGCCGGTGATTTCCTGTCCTACGGTTATCGCCCCTGCGGTGAATGCCGGGTCTGCCGGTGCCGCCGGCGCAGCAGCTCCCAGTTGCGTAGCGACCGTGTAGGCAATTTTGTCGACATTACCGGAACACGAAAAAGAAACACTTTGTACCGCGCCAAAATCGCCGCCCACCACCGAGGGCGAAATGGTGATCGGACCGTCGTCGCGCGTAATCTGCAGATAGGCGGTACCCCAGGTCGTCGCAACCGGCCCCTGCACGCAAATGCGCACGTGGTTTAACCCGGCGGCAAACGAAGCGACAGGAATCACCTGCGGGGCATTGGCGCCATTGGCCGTCGCATTGGTAAAGAACGGACCCACTCCGATCAGCGATGTTCCCCCGCCGGAGGGCGAACATGAAGCCGTGCCGCTCGCGATGCGAAATTCTTTGTTCGCCTGGTCAGAGGTAAAATTCAATGTCGTTGAATTATAGGCTCCAACGGCATTCGACACAAATGCACGGTAACTTGTATCGAGATTCACATTCACCGCCGGAATGGTATTGTCGATCGTTAACTGAATCATTTGTGAAACGGCTTCTTTATTGCCCGATTTATCCATGCAGCGCCAGCGGATTTTCATTACGGTCGGATTCACGGGGTTGGGAACGGAAATACCTCCGCTATACGCTGACCCGCTTGTCAGCACGCCGTCGGTAAAATCCGGGTCGGCAGGATCGGCAGGCGCAGTGCCCTGTTGCATCGCGGTGGTCACCGCTATCTGGT
This sequence comes from uncultured Turneriella sp., assembly GCA_964356715.1. GTDB lineage: Bacteria > Spirochaetota > Leptospiria > Turneriellales > Turneriellaceae > Turneriella. The sequence goes on from CAYHJO010000106.1 coordinate 13,450, forward strand.
CCATGTTATTGCCGCAGCTCAAAAGCACCGTTTCGGGATCGCGGTATACATCCGTGACTTTGTTCGCCGAACTGACCGTTGGCGGTACGTCGTCGCGTATGATCGGCCAGGAGGCGACACCGGTTGCAGCCGGGTTATTCAGGTTATTGATGCAAACGACAATTCGGTCATTCACTGTCTGGAACGTGGTCGCGGCAACATTGGCGATCACGACTTCAGTATTTGCCTGCAGATTCGTATTCGTCTGCAGCGAACTGAATGTCCCCGTCGGAGGGCAGGAGACGCCGCCATCTGTGCGGTAGACCGTGTAGGTATTGGCGTTGTCTGCGGTGAACTGGTGTGAAAACCGGATATCGATGGAACCATGCGCACCGATGCCGAGGCCACAGGCGCGCAATGGACCGTT
>CAYHJO010000107.1:0-13777 GCA_964356715.1 uncultured Turneriella sp.
AAACCCTGGCCCACGCAGCGCTCAATAATCGAGTCGAGCCTGTCTGAGCGCCATGCGACTTCGTGGAACAAAGTGGCCTGCGGAAAAAGCAGCGCGGAGGGATTTTTTGTCCTGAGCTCGCTGTGGAACGCGAAGGCTTTTTCCATTGAAAGCGCGACGAGCTTCTGCATGCCGGTCCAGCCGAGGTTTGCCATAAAGATCGCGGCGCGCAGCGCCATCAGCGTCTGGTTGCTGCAGATATTACTCGTCGCTTTTTCGCGGCGGATGTGCTGTTCGCGTGTAGCCAGCGTGATGACGTACGCTTCGGTGTCGCGGCCGTCGGCGTCTTTGGCGGTGGTGCGGCCGATCAGACGACCCGGCATCTGCCGCAGGTAATCGGCGGTCGCGGCGATGAAACCCAGACCTGGACCGGAATAGTTCACCGGCAGGCCCAGCGATTGCGCTTCGCCGCAGATAATCTCGGCACCCCATTTCAGCGGACTTTCGAGAATCACAAAAGACAGCATTTCCGTGGTCAGATAGATGACGGTGCTCGAAGGATATTTTTCATGCAGGTTCTGCACGGCTTCAGCGATACCCAAATAGTGCGGATTTTGCACTACGACGACATCGGGCGAACCCGCGGCCCAGATTGTATTTCCGGTGGCCCTGTCGTGATCGAGGCGCTGCGTGGCAACGAACGGCTGACCTTCGGCGTCGAGAAAATAGCTGTGGAACACCTCTTCGTAGCGCGGATTAACCCCCGCAGAGAAAAACACCGTCGCCGATGAGAGACTTTTTTGCCGCATCGCCATGCGCACGGCTTCGACCAGCGCGGTAGAACCGTCGTAGAGCGAGGCGTTGGCGACCGGCACGCCGGTCAGCAGCGAGACCAGCGACTGGTATTCGAAAAGGGTTTGCAGAGTACCTTGTGCGACTTCTGGCTGGTAGGGGGTATAGCTCGTCACGAACTCACGCCTGCTGCCAAGGTGATCGACGGTCAGCGGAATGCGGTGGCGGTAGAGGCCGTAGCCGCACGCATGGTCGGCCAGCGGCGATTTCCCTTCGCTGACGATCTGGTGAAAACGCTCCAGCAGCTCATATTCGTCGAGGCCGCGTTCGAGGTTCGCGCCCGTGGCTTTGTGCAGCTCACGGGGAATATGCGCGAACAGCTCGTCGACCTTCCGGATGCCGAGTTGTTTTTCAATTTCCGCGTAATCGCGCGCGGTATGTACGGGGTATCCCATGTTATGCGCTCTCAGCCGAGAGTTTTGAGATGCGCTTCGTAGCCGGCGGCATCGAGCAGGCCGGGAACTTCGGCGTCGGTAATCCCCGAGATCTCGAACAGCCAGCCTGCGCCGTACGGGTCTTGATTGACTGCGGCCGGAGTTTTATTGAGGTCCGTATTTACCTGAGCGATGCTGCCCGTGAGCGGCTGGTAAATTTCAGACACGGCTTTGACCGATTCGATCGTGCCCGCAACTGCCATCTGCTTGATCTGTGCGCCTGCTTTCGGGAAATCGATGTAAACCACGTCGCCCAGTGCGTCCTGTGCATAGTGCGTGATGCCCACGCGCGCCGTCGAGCCGGTGATGCGCACCCACTCATGTTCTTTGGTGTATTTAAGGTCTGCCGGGATATTTGCCATGCGGCATGCTGAAATCGGGCAATGGCGGGTAAATTATGTTATGGCCGCCCCGGTGCGCGCTCCAGATCCGTTGATTCGCGAATGCGACTCAGCGGATTTTTTCAAGGAGCGCCGTGTCGGCTGCCTCGAGTTTGCGGATCGAGCGCGCAAACAGGCCGTCGATCGACTGGTATTGCGTTTCGGCGATGCCCGAGTACCCCAGAATATGCACGCTGGTATAAGGCGTATCGCTGAGATTCGCTGCGGCAAAATATGACAATACATTGCGGTCGCGCGCAAGATCTTCTGATTCATGGCGGAATATTTCTGCCTTGCCCGCGGCCTGCAGGCGCTGGAATGCCTGAGCGCGTTTTTCGAGACCCAGATAGAAGTAGGTGCCGGAAAAATTATCCTGCGAAGACTGGTTTTCGACCAGCGGAAACAGTGCAATCAGCGCTGCGTTGCCGAGTGCGGTTTCAATTTCGCGCGCAATCTGCCGGGCTTCGCGCAGGTGGTTGATCTTGAGCACGGCAAACAGCGATGCGCGGCTGTTCAGTTGTGTCAGCGCGGCCTGACCGGCAACGGGGCGAAGCAGCACGACGCGGCTGCGGTATTTGGACTGGAACGCGGTTGCGAAACGCTTATCGTCTTCCTGTGTTGCCAGAGCAGGAGAAGCGAATGCCGCAAGGAATTTCAGGTCTTGCCGCAATTCGACTTCCGGGGCGGTAGCTTTACACGCCGCAGCGAAAAAAACGATGGGCAGAATAAGGAATGGGAAGGCGCGCAATTGCATAGCGGCAAGTGATGGCATGCAAATGTGCAGACAATTAAAATATTGACCACGCAACTCATGGCTGCATTCGCCCGGAATGGTTCGACCAAGCACTGAAGACAGAGACCCGAAGCGGGTCGCACCTGAACTGATTCGCCTGCACGGTTTCCCGATCAGTAACTATTATAACCGTATCAAAATGGCGCTGAAAATTAAGGGGCTCGAATTCACCGAGGTGCGAGCGGCTCCCACACAGAATGAAGATTACCTCAAAATCAATCCTTTGGGTGTGATTCCGACGCTCGAAATCGACGGTCTGTTTCTGGCTGAAACGCACCCGACGCTCGAATACCTCGACGACAGATTTCCCGACACCACACCGCTGATGCCGAAAGACGCACTCGACCGCCACCGGGTACGCCAGCTGGTCAATTATATCGACATCCACCTGGATAAACCGTTGCGCATGCTGAGAGATTTCCACAATGCCGGCAAAACTACCTCGCCGGTGCTCGATGATCTTGTGGTCAAAGAAATCACGCAGGCAACCGAAAGTATCAACCGTGTCGCCCGCTACTCGCCCTATATCGCCGGCAATGAAATAACTTTGGCCGACTGTGCGGCGTATTGCACAATACCCTGGTTTGAATTACTTGCCGAACGCCACCTCGCCCGGAACCCGCTGTCGGCTTTGAGGGGATTTCACGAGTACAAAACCTTTCTCGACCAAAACCCCGATTTTGCCGAGATCCACAAAACAGCCGATAAACAGATCCGTGTGCTCGAACGCGCAAAAAAATTTGCAAGCAGATAGAACGTGCCTGAGCGACCCCGGAAAGCCGCCGAAAAAACGCTGTCGATTCTGGGCTATCGCGCGCACTATCTGCACTACGCCTGCGCCGCGCCGCGCGCAACTCTCGTTTGCTTTCATGGCTGGCTCGACAACGCAGCGTCGTTCACGACGCTTGCGAACGAACTGACCGATTGTGAAATTTACGCGTGGGATTTTCTCGGCCATGGGAAAAGCGAACATAAACACGCGGGCGAAAGATACCACTACATCGACCTGGTGCCATTCATCGACGCAGCCTGGCAGTCGGTCGAAGCCGCGCACAAGGTGCTCGTCGGCCATTCGATGGGCGCTGGCGCCTGCGCGCTCTATGCGGGAGTGGCTGGCCACCATGTGAAAAAACTCGTGCTGATCGAAGGTTTTTCACCGATGACGGCAGAGCCCGAGGACGCCGTAAAAATTCTCGCCGAAGGCGTGAAAGAGTTCAAAAAAGCGCAGCTGTTGCCCAAACCCGACTACAAGCATGTCTCCGATGCGGTGAAAATCCGCATGCGCGTCAACGGCTTAAGCGAAGCTGCCGCGCTGCCTCTTGTCAAGCGCGCGATCATGCGCACCAAAACCGGCATAACCTGGCGCGCCGATTTTCGCCTGCGCGCGCCTTCGCTGCTGCGCATGACACAGGCGCAGGTGAAAAACATTCTGCAGTCGATCGAAGCGCGCACGCTCGTCATTCTCGGCGACAAGGGTATGCCCGAACTCAAAAAAGCCGCCGAGGCATACCGGGGATGGATCAGACAAGCGACGCTCGAAACACTGCTCGGTCACCACCATCTGCACATGGAGAAGACATCGGGCGTTGTCGCCCGCATCGCGGCTTTCTTGCGGCAAACGTGAGGATAGCCAGATCGAAAAAACCAGTATGAACCACAGAGGACACAGAGAGCACAGAGAAATTTGCACGGATATTTTCTTTCCTCTGTGGCCCTCGGAGCTCTCTGTGGTTTATCATGGCTTCATTTGGAAATTCTAATCTATGGAACGTATTACTACGAGGGCAGAAATGCGCCGATTTGCTGCAGCCAATGCCGGTAAAATTGGTTTCGTACCAACGATGGGTTATCTGCACGAGGGGCATCTGTCACTCGTTAAACGCGCCAAGGCCGAGAATGAGCGAGTAGTGGCTTCCATCTTTGTCAATCCGGCGCAGTTCAACGACCCGAACGATTTTGAAAAATATCCGGTCGACCTCGAGCGCGACGCGGCGATGCTCAATGCAGCCGGCGTCGACGCGCTGTTCTGCCCGCTACGCAGCGAGGTCTATCCGCGCGGTGTGCCGCAGCTCATGATGTCATACCCCGGTATCATGCAGCGCCTGTGCGGCGCGCACCGCACGGGTCATTTCGAAGGTGTGCTGCTCATCGTGCACAATCTTTTGCAGTGGGTGAATCCTGCACGCGCGTACTTTGGTCTCAAAGATTTCCAGCAATATCTGCTGATCAGAAAGATGGCGCTCGATCTCGAGTTTACTGCCGAAATCATCGGTTGCCCGCTCATTCGCGAAGAGGGCGGTTTGGCGATGTCGTCGCGCAATGTGCGGCTGACACCGTCCGGGCGCACGCAGGCGCTGGCAATTTCACGCGCAATTTTTCTCGCGGCGGATCTGTATCGTGAGGGCAAACCGATATCTCAGGTGCGGTTGGCGCTCCTTGAAAACCTGAAACCGCTACAAGTGGAATATGCCGAACTGTGTGACGCAGACACGCTCGAGCCGCTCACGGTGGAGCGGCCCGCTGCAGCGCTGATCGCGGTAGCAGCTTATGTCGACGGCGTTCGCCTGATCGACAACGTGATTATCGCATAAGCAATCGCGCAACGCGCGATTGCTTATGCCTTTCTTCTTTTCTGTGCTTTTTTAATCATGCCCGTCATGATACTGAATACCAGCGATGGCCAGATGCCGTGCAGACGATAGAGCATGCCCGATTCAAAATTGCACGTAATCATGAACTTGCCTTTGCTGACACCCTTAATGAATTTCGCGGCAACAGCATCGGCGCTCATGAGTTTCGCGCTTTCAGACAGCGACGCGGTTTCATAGGGCTTGGTTTCATTTTCTGTTGCATAACCCGGCGTTTCGGTGTCGGGCGGGCAGAGCACGCTGACCTGTATTTGGCGTGCAAGCATTTCCTGCCGCAGAGTTTCGGCAAGACCGATCAGCGCGAACTTGGGGCCCGCGTATGACGAATAGCCGAACACACCCATGTAACCGACGACGGAAGAGGTGAACGTGATGAGCCCGCCTTCGGCGACGAGGCCCTGCAGTCCGTGAGTGACATAAACAGCACCGAGGTAATCGACGCGCACGGCTTTATCGAATTCGTCGGCTGGTATTTCGGCAAAGTAACCGGGCCGCGCATAACCCGCGTTATTGATGATGCCACGCAGAATGCGGTGTCTCTTCTTTATATTGGAGCAGGTCTCTTCGATGGCTTTGCGGTCTGAAAGATCGCAGCTTACGGTCTCAACGCTGCGTCCGGGTGCCACCATGCGGATTTCCTGTTCGACCGCAGCCAGCGCTTTTTTGTCGCGGGCAATCAGCACCAGGTCGGCGCCGCGTAGAGCGAGATCGCGCGCGATCGAACGGCCGATGCCACGCGAAGCGCCGGTGACGACGTAAGTGCCATTTTGTATTTTATGTGCCATAATGGAATTACATGCCGATGCGATCGAGCAGCGCGCGCGCGACGCCGCCGGTCGCGCGGTTTGCCGTGCGGCCAAATTCGATGACCTGCGAAACTCCGCTTTCATACAGCGGCTTCACGCTCTGGATGATTTCCGCAACCGGAGCGATTTGATCCAGCTGCTCAAAAGCTGTGTTCGCCGCCGTGCGGTGCATATCTTCGAGCGAATCGAGCGATTGGCTGATGTTATTTTCCAGTTGCTGTTGCATTTCCCTGAGGTTCATAGGGGCTCATTGGCAACGCGCTCTGCCGCGCCAATTCTAATTAATCCGAGGGGCCAAAAAAAAGACGAGCGGTGAACATATTTATCCTTGACGGCCGGCCGATCTGGCTCATGCGGCTGGGTGGTGCGATTCTGCACAATCATAGCCCTGCTGCTGCTTTTGCACTGTGCCGGCAGCGACGCAATGTATGACCCGCCGGGCGGCAAGGGCTTCTGGGCGCGCAAAAGCGATATTTCATCGGGCGATTTCACTTTCTATCGCGTGACTTCGGTATTTGCCGCGGCATCGAACAATGCGAATGTCTATGTCGAAGCGAAGCGCGATGTGCCGCAATCTTCGATCGATGGTTTGCTTGCGGCGTTTGAAAACAATATCGTGCCGATCGAGCATGTCTGGTACACTACGCCCACTGACGTCGACAGCAACGGCAAAGTAACTCTGCTGCTGCTCGATATACAGGATGGCTACCAGCCGGGAGGCGGTTATATCGCCGGTTATTTTGATCCGATCAATCACTACAGTGAAGCATCGGTGAGTGCCGCGAACTCCAAGTACCACAGCAACCAGTCAGAGATGCTCTACCTCGATACATATCCCGCTGATGTGACGCGCACATCCTTCTTTGCGACGCTGGCGCACGAATACCAGCATCTGCTGCAATTCGGCCGTTACTACAAAGGTGTACAATCCGATATCGAACCCGCGTGGGTCGACGAAGGCCTGGCCGAGGTGAGCTCAGATCTCACGGGATTCGGGCCGCAGACCGGGCGAGCAAATAATTTCCGCACAGCCCTGCTCAACAGCACGCCGCTCATCGCCAAGGACTCAGCACCGTTCCTGCTCGACAACTATGCGACATCCTACATTTACTTTCGTTATCTCGCCGATGCCTACGGCCTCGGCGGCATCGCCTCGATTTTTAACGACGATCTGGTCGGCGTATCGGGCGTCGATCGTGCAATACAGCGCGTCGATCCGCAGCTGACCACAAACTGCACGAATGTCTCGGCGCTTAACTATGCTTTTTTCGGCTGCAGTTACCGCTATATGTGGGCTGCGCTCATCAAGGGCAATCCCGGCGATTCGCCGGCTGGCACCTTGTTCCATTACAACGGCATCGCGAACGAAACTCTCGGTACCAGCGCAAGCTTCACGTATAAACTCGGCACCGGCAGTTCTGCTTTTATTCAGGAACTGACTAACACGCTGCAGAATGGCTCGTACGGTCCCGTCAGTAGTTCGAGCACCGGCTCGTTGCAGAGTTACGCGCCCAAGCTCTACAAGATTAATTCAATCAATGGCACTGCATCCAATTTTTCGCCGTGCACGAACTGCGGATTGACGATGGTGGTCGGTAGTAACTACTATGTGGTGTATAACCACGATGTTTCAACATCGGTCACGCACGCGGCAACCGTTGTCGATTCGATTTCCGCGGATCTCACGACGAGCGCGCAGACTGAAGTGGCGCCGCCGTCACAGCCAGCCGATGGGCAGAGCGAAGCGGATCAGCTAGCCAACGCAAAACTGCACTGGCATTTCCGCCTGCACCCTGAAATGCGGGACTTTTTGCAGCCGTAAGCAGGTCTGAACTCGCGCAGCTGTGCTATTTCAGATTTTATCGTGGGTCAGCGACGGCATGCGGCCACGGACGTCGCGGATGCGTTCAATTTGCAGATCCGCGACCACGACGCCGGGTCGCTCCGGCAACTCGGCAACAATTTCACCCCACGGGTCAAAAACCACACTGTGTCCAAAAGTTTCGCGGCCGCCGTAGTGCTGCCCGGTCTGCGCAGCGGCGAGAACGTAGCAGGTATTCTCAATCGCGCGCGCGCGCAGAAGTGTATGCCAGTGCGACTGTCCTGTGAGGCGCGTGAAAGCCGCCGGCACGCAGAGTACGTTGGCACCCATGCGCGCGTACTTGCGGTACAGCGCGGGAAAGCGCACGTCATAGCAGATTGTCATGCCAAAAGTAAAAGGCGGCAATGAAAGCAGGCTGAGTTCACCCGCGCCCGAATGTGTGCCGCGCGATTCCTGATAGGTGACGCTGTCACCGGGCGCGACATCGAACAGATGCAGCTTGTCGTAGCGGTGTATTTCCGCGCCGTCGGGAGAGACGGTGATGGCCGAGTTGTAGAATTTGCCGCCAGTTGCCGGCAGGGGAAATCCGCCTCCGGTAACGGTCAGCTTCAGGCGGCGTGCGATTTCGGACAGAAATGCCGTCGTCTGCTCGGCGATCGCCGACCCCTTAGCCTGTTTCTCTTTTTCGCTGCCAAAAAAAGCAAAGTTTTCGGGCAGCAGCGCATAATTTGCTTCCTGCCGGGCGGCTTCGGTCAGCAGCATGGCGGCTTCCTGCAGGTTATGCCCTGTGTCGTTCTGGGAATTCATTTGGATAAGCGCAACCCGCATGGTCAGAGCCGGTTTTTTTTGCTCAGGCGGGGCTGCCACGCATTTTCCTTTTCACCCTGTCTCGACGGGCCACGCTGCCCCGCCTTCTGGAAAAGGCCATCCGGCGACGCTGCATCGGGCAGTTTGCGGATATAAGCACTTTTCCTTAACAACCATAGGGGGTTTATGGCAAAAAGAAATTACGAGCTCGTGCTCGTTCTGTCAGATAAGAACGCTGACGAAAAAACACGGGCCAAAGACGAAGCAGAGGCAGCTCTGCAAAAGCGCGGTGCGGAAATCGCGCAGAAAGAAGACTGGGGCGCACGCCGTCTCTACCATCTTGCAAAAAAGCAAGATCGTGGTCACTATTTCTACTACGGGTTCAAATCCGAAGGCTCTGCAATTCCGCAAATCAACAGCGACCTGCGTGTCAACGCAGGCGTGCTGAAAGCGATGATTACAGTGCTGGATCAATAGCAGTCGACAACAGGAGACTGCGCAAATGGCCAATGATATCAATCGGGTAATCCTGATCGGGCGCTTAACGCGCGATCCGGAACTCAAGTCTACGAATAGCGGCAATTATTTTTGCCGTTTCTCGCTTGCATCGAACCGCAACATCTACAACCGCCAGACCGGCGAGAGTCGCGATGAAGTTGGTTTTTTCGACTGTGTGGCGTGGGGCAAATCTGCGGAAGCGATTCATAAGTATCTGCAAAAGGGCCGCCGTATCTGCGTCGAAGGCAATCTGCGCTGGTCGTCATGGGAAACCACCGACGGCAAGAAGCAGAGCAAAGTCGAGATCAACGTCGAGGGCTTCCAGTTCCTGGATGCGAAACAGGATGGCGCAGGCGGTGGACCACGGGATAATCCGCCTGCTGAAGGTTCAACCGGCGCTGCGCATTTCGATAGCGGCGCGATGAGCGACGATGATATCCCTTTTTAGGATTTAGAACGAACTTGCGCTGTTTTGTTTGCGGGCGTAGTCCGCAAACAAAACCGCGCGAAATTATAATGGAGAAATAGTATGGAAGAACGTCAAGAAAGAGAACCGCGCGGCGACATGGACCGCGACGACCGCAAAGGACGCGGCGGCGACCGCGGACCGCGATTCAAAAAGAAAACCTGCCGCTTTTGCGAGAACAAAGAGCTGGTCATGGATTACAAGCGTGTGGAAATTCTCGTAAAACTGGTTTCCAACAAGGGTAAAATTTTGCCACGCCGCCTGACCGGAACCTGCGCGCTGCACCAGCGTCTGGTTGCGAAAGCGATCAAAAAAGCCCGCAACGCAGGCTTTATGCCGTTCAGCGTATAAAAGCATTTCTGAATGCTTTTATGTGGGACGTCCCGAAAAATCCGTTCCCGGCCTGTAAGGTCGCTGACCCGACTACCAGTCGGGCCGGGACGAATAACGCAGACCGCGAAAGCGCCCGGCGTGATTTTCCGCGAGGAAAATCCGCGTTTGTGCTTTTCGAGGTGTTTTTCGGGCGGCCGGTTCTAGTTTTCGCTCTTTGAGAACATATGGAAGCATTGCTGGGTTTTCCTCTAAGCCTGGCGTTTGCCATCATACCGATATATTTATATCGCCCCGAATTTAACCGCCGCCTGTGGCTGTCGGGCATACTCGTGATCACAGCGGCATTCTTTTTCCTGCCGTGGCGGTTACGCATCGAAGCCTTTATGCCCGGCGGAGCCGCGGTGTTTTTTCTCGTCTCGGGCATTTGGGTCGTGGCCTTGAATCCCACGAGTTCGATATTCAAATTGCTGAACATGCCTTTGCCCTCGCGCAAAGAACTCAAGGCCGAGATCGAAAAAATTCCCGATGCCGAGGGCAGGGTCCAGAAATACCTCGCGCTGACGATGCAGCTCAAAAAAATCTGGCAGAAGCGCGATATGTTCCTGTCGGGTTATAACTCTGCCTTATTGCTGACTTTCACCATTGTGACAAGCTTGTTGTCTTTCAGCGTTGCGCTGTACGAATATCATGTGACGGGAAATCTCAAACAATTGCTCGACGACATACACAAGCAGGTAAATGCCAGGATGCAGGCCGGTGCTGCGGGCATCGATCTGCGTGCGCAGCTGGTCGATCTGAGTCCCGTTATTTTTGTCGTTTCGAGTTTTACCGGAATCCTGTGCCTGGGTGTGTTTCTGCGCATTTTTGCGCGCATCCGCTTTAAGCAGAATGTGGTACAGGGGCACATGAGCCTGTTTCGCATACCCGACAGCTGGGTCTGGGGATTGATTGCCTTTGCCGGTCTCTATGTGCTGGGGCTCAAGGTGGCGGAGCTTAAACCGTTCATGTTCTACCTGCGTAACGGCGTGCTGATCCTGTTGTTTTTGTATATGCTGCAGGGCATCGGTCTGGCGTCGCTGTTTTTCGAAGTGCGCCTGATGCCTGCGCACTGGATTGCGCTGGGCATCATGCTGATTGGCATCTGGCTGCCCGAACTTTTGACCGTGATTGCGGTTATTTTTACGGTGTTGGGGCTCATGGAAGTGTGGCTTTCGCTGCGGAAAAGGTCTTTACGCCCTGTCACAGACTCAGATTAGAGCTGATGCGCGTTATTCTCAAGCAAGATATCTCTACTCTCGGCCGTGCCGGTGACATCAAAGAAGTCAAAGACGGTTATGCGAGAAATTACCTGTTCCCACGCGGTCTGGTGATGAGCGCGACAGTGCGTTCGGTCAAAGAAAAGGCATTCCTGGAAAACGTACAGGCGCGCAAAATCGCCAAACGCAAGAAGTCGGCAGAAGAGCTCGCGGCGCAGCTGAACGGCAAAGAGGTCACACTGCAGGCAAAAGTCGGCGAAGACAACAAACTGTTCGGTTCGATCACCAACATCCAGGTGGCAAAACAACTCGAAAGCATGGGCTTCGCAGTCGACCGCCGCGCGATCGTGCTCGACGACAACATTAAAGCTCTCGGTAATTACAAGCTCCAGGTCAAACTGCACGACGGCGTGAACGCACAGATCGTTCTGCACGTAGTTGCGGGCTAAGTGCCCATTCCCTCTGAGTGTCATACCCGCGAACGCGGGTATCTATTCGCGCGGCTCTTGACAATGGATTCCCGCTTTCGCGGGAATGACGTATCAACGAATCTCGGGCAATAAAATAGCATCTCGGCAACAGCTAATCTGGTATCTGCGAAACCAGATTAACCAACATCTCTCGGATCTATATCTAAGACAATTCTGAGTTCGCTGTATTGCCGGCGCGCCCTTTCGAGCATGCCGTGAATTTGTACCAGGTATGCGCGCAGCAGCGCTTCGGTTTTGGCTTTAATCAGAAAATGCACGCGGTATTCGTCGTCGGCCTTTTTGAGTCCGGGCAGCGCCGGGCCTAAGAGTTCGACTCCGGTTTCGCCGCTTGCGTTAAACAGGGTTTTCAGATTTTCGGGTGCGATGTCGCGCGCGAGGCGTTCAGCCTGCGAAAAGAGCTTATTCTCGTCGCGCGAGAACAGAACGAGGCGTGCCAGCGCGCCGAAAGGGGGATAGCCCGTCGCACGGCGGAAATCCGCCTCTGCTGCGTAGAATGCGTCGGCTTCATGAGTCTGCGCCGCAACGATCGCTACGTGGTGCGGCGACATCGTCTGTATCACGACCTCGCCGGGTTCGTGCCTGCCCGAACGCCCGACAACCTGCGCCAATAGCTGCCATGCCTGCTCTGAGGCGCGAAAGTCGGGTGAGTTGAGGGTCTGATCGATTGCGAGCACACCGACGAGCGTGACACCGGCAAGGTCAAAGCCCTTTGCAATCATCTGCGTGCCGATGAGGATTTGTATTTTTCTTGTCCGCATCGCCGCGAGCACTTCGCTCACGAAATTTTTCGTTTTGGCCGTATCGCGGTCGAGGCGTGCATATTCGTATTCGGCAAACTGGTGATCGAGAATTTCTTCGACACGCTGTATGCCGCGGCCTGAGAGCCGGCGCTCACTGCCATCTTTCGGGCATTCAGGGCTGTAGCGCTCGCTGTAACCGCAGTGGTGGCAGCGCAGCATATGATCTTTGTGGTACGTGAGTGCGACGGCGCAGCGCTGGCACTCGGCGTAGCCGTCGCACGTTGGGCAGTGCACATGCGTACTGTGCCCGCGGCGGTTCATCAGCAGCAGCACCTGTTTACCCTGTGAGAGATGCTCGCGCATTTTGGCCCGCAGAAAAGGAGCGATGATGCCATATTGCATCTTATAATCGGGCACAAAAACTTCAGGCAAACTTTGCCCGGTGGCGCGCTCGCGCAGGCGGTGCAGCGTGGCATTGCCACTTCTTGCGCGCGCGAGAGCATCGAGCGAAGGGGTGGCAGAGCCCAGTACCAGCAGCGGTTTTTCTGCGGCCGCGATGCGCATGCGCGCCACGGTGCGCGTGTCAAAGCGCATCTGCCGCTGGTCTTTAAACGAGGCGTCATGCTCTTCGTCGATCAGAATGAGCCCAAGTTTTTTCGCGGGCAGAAACACGGCAGAACGCGTGCCGATGGCAATGGCAGCCTTGCCCTCGAGAAAAGCCGAATAATTCACCAGCCTTTCGCCGGCAGATAGCCCCGAATGGTAGAGCACGGTTTGCCCGGGAAACCGTGCGGTGATGACCTCCATTAGCTGGCCCGACAGCGCAATTTCAGGCACTAAAAGCAGTGTCTGTTCGCCGCGCCCGAGCGCAGCAGCGATGAGATGTTCGTAGATGCGGGTTTTTCCTGAGCCCGTGACGCCCCAGATGAGGTGTTCGCGCACCGCGCCCGCCGGCGTGGCATTGATCGTGTCGGCGACCTTTTGCTGGCGTTCGTTCAGCGGCGCAGCGGCCGGCTGTGGTACCGCATCAGCCGCAATTTTTGTTTTGGGTAGCTTCGCCAGAACCGGCGGCAACATCTGCTTCAGCACGTCTGCGAGCGGCGTGAAATAGTAAGCCGCCACCTGTTCGGCGAGGGCGAGCGAAGCCGCGTTCAGTACGGGGTATGCATTTTTGGTTTCGGCTGCGGAGATCAGGTTTTGTGTTTCGGCATCGTCCGGCGCGGAGGAGAGCACAACCGCCGCGGTCTTTTTACCGTCGAGCTTTGGCCACACACGACATCCCACCAGCGCCGCGGCATCACCCGCAATTTCGGCCGTGGTGACCGCAGGGTAATCGCTGTCTTCGCCGCTTAAGAGCCGAAGCTTAGCCATCGGCCGGGCGTTTTATTTCACCGAGAAACGAGTATTCGGTATAGGCCCTGAGCGTCACCTGCGGCATGTCGCCGGGCACGAGTTTCATGCCACCGGGCAGG
>CAYHJO010000108.1:0-13724 GCA_964356715.1 uncultured Turneriella sp.
GGCACCGCCGAGGACGTTCTTTTTTAAACCAAACGGCGTCTGGATATCGTCAAACGCCACAGAACCGACCACGAGCATACGCATTCGCGGAATTTACTACAGCGGCGACATTCTGTAAACCGCGAATGGGTATCAGTCTGGCTTAGTCTGAACACGCAGACGGCGGCGGATTTCTTTCGCGCGGGCGCGGTTGGGTTCGAGGAAATTTCTCAAACGGTTGTTCAGGCCACCGTGACCGAATTTGCGTTCGAGCAACCTTTCGGGAATGATATACCATTTGATTTTCGATTCGACCAGCACCTCGTCACCCAGCTTGATGCGCGCACTCGTATAAAGACGTTTGGAGCGTGCAGAGGTCAGCCAGGCATGGATCTCGAGATCTTTGTGGAGCGGTGTGGCCTTGTGGTACTTTATGGAAAAACCATCGGTCATGACAAAATGGCCGAGATGATGGCAAAGCACGCCCTGCGATTCGTCGAGTATTACCGCCAGTGCGCCGCCATGCGCGTACCCCGGCGCGCCTTCATGCTCACTGCGCATCTGAAATCGGAAGACTACCTCGCCCTTATTCTCATCAAAAGTGGAAGGAATATGAAACGAGTAATTATTCAGCGCGCCGCAACCAAAACAATTGTCCGGGTGCAGCTGCTGGCCAACGATGCTGGCCTTTCCCTTCGGATCGGCCTGCACGGCTTATTCTTTATCGGATTTGGCTTTTTTGACGCGCGGGATGACAACCTGACGGCCATTATAATAGCCACAGGCGGTGCAAATACGGTGCGGAAGCCCGAATGCGCCGCAGTTTGCGCATGGCCGCAGGTTCGGCCTGCCTATCGCATGGTGCGCGCGGCGATTGCGGCGGCGGGAATGGGAAAGTCTTCTCTTGGGTACGGCCATTGCTGTCGAAAACGGGATTTAAAACATGGTGTCAATGAATTGCATCAGCCGGGTCCGGCCGAGCGCAAATGCCGAAGGATTCATGATCAGCCGCGCCGTGCTTTCCATGATGATTTCCTCTTCCACAAGGTTGTTGGCTTTGAGCGTGGCACCGGTGCTGACAAGATCGACGATCACATCTGACAGGCCCGTGAGCGGCGCGATCTCGATCGAGCCGTACAGTTCGATCGTGCGGATATTGAAACCCCGGCGGAAGAAATACTCGGTTGCCAGGCGGGGATATTTTGTTGCCACGCGCAGCTCGCTGCGGTTTTTCCAGTCTGCCCTGTCGCGCGGGTATGCAACCGACAAACGGCACTGGCCAAACGGCAACGCGGCCGGTATAAAGACATCAAAGTTGTGTTCGAGCAGAAGATCGAGACCCATAATACCCAGGTCGGCTGCGCCCTGCTCTACATAGGCGCCGACGTCTTTGCTGCGGATGAGGTAAAAATCAATATTGCTCTTTTCATCGTGCAGAATCAGTTCGCGGCCGTCGTGCGTTTTCGAAAGCGAGCAGAGGCCGCGCGACGAAAAGAATTCGAGGCTCTCGTCGCTCATGCGCCCCTTTGGCAGGGCTATGCGGAGTTTCTGCTCAGCCAAGATTATTTTTTGCTGCCGCGTTCGGAGTTCAGCAACGAAATATAGTTGCGGCTGGCCGCGGCAAACTCTTTGCCTTCGTTCTCGCGCGAAAGTTTGGCAAAGCGCTCTTCGGCGTCATCGTATTTGCCGAGATAATACAGCATACGGCCCTGGTGGAAGATCGCCACTTCGGTTTTTTTGATGGCCTGATAGTCTTTTTCGAGATCCTTGTAGACTGCGAGTGCTTTTTCAAACTGCTTGTCGCTCTCGAGCGCCTGCGCCTGCATAAATTTCGCAATGGAAATCATTGAATCGGTATCGTAGCCCGATGCGGCGCGGCCAAAGAAGTCTGCGGCGAGTTTAAAGTCGCGGCCTTCGAGCAGCGCATTGCCGGCAGTGAAGCAGGCGGCAGCGCTTTCGAGAGTGGCGAGGCTCTGTTCACAGACAGATTTCAGCGAGAGTCCGAAATCCTTCATTTGCGCGGACCGCGCCTCGCCTTTCGGCAGAATCTTGATCTGGTCGTATTTTTCGAGCGCGGTATGCAGCTGGCGGCTGTGTTCGTCTTTCGCTGCGGCCCGCAGTACGACGATCAGCACGGTGAGTGCAGTTACAGCCACGAGCGCAAAAATCACATTACGGATCTTGCGCGGGTTTTCGAGCAGCCAATTGTGCGCACGCTGACCCAGCGTGATTTTTTCTTCGGGGAGAGTCGTTGCAGGTGCATTGCCTGCAGCCTTCGCGCGCGCAGCGCTGCGGCGCGAGCGGAAGCTTTTCAAATCGAGAGCCATGGGGCAAACGCACGTTCAGAAACACCGTGTCCACGCAAAGACGCACCTCCTGTGCGGCGCGGACCACGACCATCCTGGTCTTAGCTCCACGCAAAGACGCACCTTACTTCGACTTCGCTCAGTACGGGCCTGTGCGGCGCGGACCACGAGCATCGTGATCTTAGCTCCATTAATTCCAATTTCCGCTTGTCAGCGCGTGGTGACGACAGGGTTGAGAGGTATGTTCAAGCGTATTGTTCTGGCGGCAGCGCTGATTTCTGCTCCCGCCATCGTCGCGGTCGCGCCTGCTGACCGTGTTTCTTCTGAAATTGCCGTTTATGTCGAGGGTGCGGCGGTCGCCGAGGGCCTGACCTCAATGCGCACTCTCGTCGGCACCATTGCCGGTGAAGGCGTGTGGTCGATCATGGCAGCCAATTTCGAACAGCGTACCGGCATCAATCTGCTCGAACCTGAGCGCCTCGAAGCGATCGGCATCAATACCAAACAGGGCTGGGGTCTAGCGCTCAACGTCGAGCTCATGCCGGCCGGGAATGCCAAGCGACCGGAATTTGTCATGATCATACCCAGCAGCGCGGGGAACAAATTCTACGATTTTCTCAAAACCAAAGTCATCGAAACGCAGATGCCGGTCAGCAAAGAACTCGAAGCGGGTAAACTCTTCCATTTTGGTTCGGAAAACGACCCCGGCTATATTCTGCGCAGCGACGATGCCGTACTTGTCGGTAACCAGCTCGAGATGATCAAAGCAATGGCCAACCGGGCCTCGCAGCCGCTGTCTTCGGCTCCTTTCTATACTTCCATGCGCGCGCACCTCAAGGCGCGCAACCAGAACAAAGATCCGCTCGCTGCATTTTATCTGAATCCCAAACTGATTGTGTCGTCGCTTAAAGCGCAGAGCGAACTGCTGCGCAATATCCAGAAAGAGCTGAATAAGGGAAATGAAAACGCTCCCGTCATTGACGACAACTCGCCGTACATTGCTGAGATCCGCGATAACCTGCAATCGTCAGGCGGCGCATTTGTCGCCAATGCCGAAAAGGTGTCTTTTTACTTTTCCTACAAGTATAAAGATGGTTATCTCGCCGATCTGACCAAAATTTACCCCCGCATTATCCAGGTGAAAACTGCACCGCTGGCGTCAGATTCGCTGACGCGCAATCCGCTCCACTATTCGTTGTTGAAATTCAACCTGCTGGGTGCGATTGAACTTTTCAAGTCGCTGAGCCCTGTGTTTGCGGAAAAATATAACCGCAACGTTGCAGAAATCAAAACGCAGATGGATCTCGATCTCGAAAAAGAGATTTTGGGTTCTCTGCGCGGCAATTTCAACTTTCAGGTGCTGAGCATTCCACCCGAAGCAAAGACCAAAGACATTCAGGCCTGGGAACTATACGGTGCTTTTGGTATTCAGCCCGGCACCGGAGACAACTGGATCAAATTATTCAAGGCGATGCGGAAAATGGCCAAAAAGGCTGAAGCCAGCAAACCCAAGAAGACCAAATTTGAATTCGACGAAGACGAGACCGGCAAATTCGTCATAATTACCGGTGAAGAAAAAGTAGCAGGTAAACGCAAAGCCGTTACCGTCGTCGCGCTCATTCGCGACAGCGAAGTCGTCATCAGCAATTCGCGCGCGAATGCCGTAAAAGCCACTAAAAGCTCTGCCACAACGCTCAGCGAGCGTCTGATCAAAACGCCGTACGATGCAGCGCAGGGTATTTTCTTCGTCGATCTGCAGCAAATCTTCAGGTATGCGATGAAATCCAAAGAAGCTGCCTCGCTCAAGAGCTATGCTGCGATGCTCGAAAAGCTCAAATATTTTGCGATTATTTCGAGTATCCAGGGTGACTTTGCCACGGCTGAGACCTCACTGCAACTCAAGAAATAAGCCGCATGCTCCGCGTTGAAAATCTGTCGAAACACTACAGCGCGCGGCGGGCGGTGGATAACATATCGTTCACGCTGAAAAGCGGCGAAGTCACGGCACTGCTCGGCATCAACGGCGCCGGCAAAACCACAACGCTGCGCATGCTGACCGGCTATATTACGCCGAGTTCAGGCGCAGTTTTCTTTGAAAACGAAAACATCCTGAATGAGCGTGAAAAGCTGCTGTCGCACATCGGCTACCTGCCCGAAAGCCCGGCGCTCTATAACGATATGACGATCGAAGATTTTCTGGTCTATATGTACCGGTTGCGCATGGCGACGCGCGAGAATGAAGCCGCGGCTGTCGACCGTGCGCTCAGCCGCTGCGCGCTTACTGAACGCCGCAACGACTACATCGCTTCGCTTTCCGCCGGGTTTCGCAAACGCGTGGGTCTTGCGCAGGCGATCATCCATGAACCCAGGGTACTGCTGCTCGATGAACCGATCGCCGATCTCGACCCGCGGCAGATACGCGAAATCAAATCGCTGCTGGCAGAGCTGCGTAAAGACCACGCGATTCTGGTTTCGAGCCATATTCTGAAAGAAGTGCATGAGTTTGCCGACCGCATTCTGCTGATGCACAACGGCAAAATTCTCGCCGATGCGCAGGCATCGTCGATACCCGCCGGCGATCTCGAAAGCTGGTTCATGCAGCACACCGAAGCGGCCTGACTTTGAGATTGAGAATAAACGTTTCAGCCGCGCTTCTCGCCACGACGACGCTGCTTACCGCAGCGTTGGCGCTGCGCTGCAATTCGATGAAGTTTAATGTCGCAGATGCGGATTTTTACAGCGACGGATACAAACTCGACGGCAAATATGTACAGCTGGTAGAAACCGTGCCCGACAAAACAGATAGCCGGCCGGCGGCCGAAAGGTTTGCAGAAAACTGCGTGACTGCGGAAAATCAGTCGAGGGCGCGTTTCAAAGCTTTACATCCTACCTGGCCCGATCAAGGCAAGCGTATCGGCGAACGCTTCGAAAAAAATGCGGGCTGTACCGTGCGCATGGCGTTCAAAACGGAGTAAATTAATGGTGACACAGAACGCAGAGGTGGATTTCATCGGTGGCGCGAAGATCGGCGGCACAAACCCGCCCTTCTTCATCGCCGGACCATGCGTGATCGAAGGCGAAGACATGCTGCGGACGGTTGCAACAGAAGTGCGCCGCGTCGCAGACAAATATAAAGTCCAGATTCTGTTCAAATCGTCTTTCGATAAGGCCAACCGCTCTTCGATCGAATCATTCCGCGGGCCCGGTATCCATGAAGGTTTGGCGCTGCTCAAGAAGGTCGCCGCGGAATTTTCGCTGCCGGCGTTGACTGACATCCACAGCCCCGAAGAGGCCGAAATCGCGGCTGCCTATGTCGACATGCTGCAGATACCGGCGTTTCTGTGCCGGCAGACTGATCTCATCACCGCGGCCGCGCGCACCGGCAAATGGACCAACATCAAAAAGGGCCAGTTCGTCGCGCCCGAAGACGCGAAGCAGATTGCCGATAAATTCATCAGCGCCGGCTCAAATAAAGTGACGCTGTGCGAACGCGGCTACACGTTTGGCTATAACAACCTCGTGGTCGATATGCGCTCGTTCGAGATCATGCGCTCGGCGGGCCTGCATGTGGTGTTCGATGCGACGCACTCGACGCAACTGCCCGGCGGCGGCAAGGTTTCGGGCGGTGACCGGCGCATGGCATTTCCGCTGATGCGCGCCGCCTGCGCTGTGGGCCTCGATGGCATCTTCGCAGAAATACATCCGAACCCACCCGAGGCAAAATCGGATGCGACCAACCAGCTCTACCTCAAGGATTTCGAAAACCTGGTATCCAGTGCATTAAAAATTGATCGTTTAGTCAAACTGGACGTCTAAAGATGCAGATGAAAACAGCAAAAGCTTTCGGCATTGCCAGCGCCTTCGCGATGGCAATGCCCTTCTGTGCTTCGGCCGACTGGCGCGAAGGTTTCGTGAACGACGACATGGTTTACCTCGTGGGCGAAGGCACAAGCTCCCCCACCGCGTCGAAACTGCAGACTGAAGCGATGGCCAAAGAAGCCGCAATCATGGTCGCCATGAGCCACTGGCCAAAGGTATGCCCCGGCAAGGCTGTGGCGGCCGGCATGGAGGGCAGCTCAGAAGATACGGGCAATTCCGAAACCCTCAAATTCCGCGTCGAGAACACGAGCATGCGCCGCGTCGAGTGCAGCGGCAGCAATTGCCGCGCACGTATTGTGATTGAGAAGAAGAATCTGCGCAAAAGCTGCGCGGGCTAACTACTTCAGGCCGGGCGGTGCTGCGGGCTTTACGGCTGCAGCTGACTGGCATTTCCGGCTGTTATTTTCAATATACCAGCCTCCCTGTTCGAATAAGAATGAAAAATAGGCTCCCGGGGCATCCGCAGCGGCAAAACACGCCCGTTCGGCAGTCACGACCGGAGTTTTATCGGCAATCGCTTTCATCACTTTCAGTAATCGCTCCCCCTTTTGGCTGCCCCATTCAGTGTAGTTGATGGCCCCACCCTTGCCGAAGTCCTTTTCAAAGCGCGAGCGTTCCTCTTCGCGCAGAAAGGTCTGTACAAACTGCCGGTAAGCACCGCCTTCGAGCATCAAAATACCCGCCTGCACCAGATTTTTGAGCATCAGCTCGCGCGACGGGGCGGGCACGGGCACGGGTTCTGCGAGCGGTTTCGGCTGGGCCATGAGCGACAGGGGGAATAGCAGCAATAACGGCATATATTTCATGCGCTATATTGGTTCGCCGGGCTGGTAGCGTACAGAAAAAAATATCTCCGGGCGCCTTTTGCTTGTCGCTCTGTTTCCAAGCCCCATTTAGGTGAGCCGGAGTTGGCAATACCAGCCAACCGGGCTGATTAGATTACGCAGATTAGGCATCTGTGGGGCACCGCCCCACAGATGCCTAATCTGAAAAATTGGTGAGGTAAAATATGGCAAAATCTTCGCGAACTATCAAAAAAGTGGGAGTTCTGGGTGCTTCCGGAAACATGGGTTCCCTGTCGGGCGGCATTTTTGCGCAGGCTGACATTGAATGCGTATTTTTTGCCCGTTCCCTTGATAAGGCTACGGCGGGCCTTGAAGCCGCAGTCGGCCAGGCACGTTCAGACGTCCTGAGAAAATATATCAAAGCCGCCAGCTACGACGATCTCGAAAAAGAAATCCCCACCTGCGACTGGATCTTCGAAGGTCTCGCCGAAGACATGGCGATCAAGAACGAATTCTTCGCTAAAATCGAAAAATACAAAAAACCCGATGCAATTGTGAGCACGGTGTCGTCAGGTCTTTCGATCCGTAAAATGGGCGAAGGCAGAAACGAGAATTTCCGCAAAAACTTCATGGGCACGCACTTCTACAATCCCCCCGGAAAACTGCCTGCCAACGAACTGATTTTTCACCCGGACGTGCCGAAAGAAACCCGCGAATTCGTATATGATTTCTGCGAAAAGGTACTGCGCCGTGTGAATATCATCACCGAAGACACCGCGGCATTTGCCGGTAACCGCATCGGCTTTCAGCTGTTGAACGACGCGGCGATCTATGCCGAAAAGCACGGCGTCGACAAGATAGATTACCTGCTCGGGCCATACACTGGCCGTGCGCTCGCTCCGCTCGCGACGATTGACCTCGTGGGCCTCGACGTGCATAAGGCAATCGTCGACAACGTCGTCGCGCACGTCAAAGACGAACGCATCGACACGTACAAGATGCCTGCTTATATGCAGAAGATGATTGAGCAGGGCATGCTCGGCCGCAAGGCAAGGGGCAAAGGCGGCTATTTTAACCGCGATGCCGAAAAGAACAAGACTACTCTCAACATTGCCGATCTGACTTTCGCACCGACAAAAAAAGAGAAGATCGACTGGGTCGAGAAGACCAAACAGGAGATCCAGGAAGGCATGTACCCGCGCGCGATTGAACTCATCAAGAACGCACCGGGCGAAGAAGGCAAGATCGTGCGCTACTTTATTCTGGGCTATGTGGCCTACAGCTTTGCGCGCATCGGCGAAGTCACACCGGAAGCAGACGGCATACACGGCATCGACCGCGTGATGTCTTCGGGCTTTTCATGGCTGCCACCGTCGGGCTGGGTCGATCTTATGGGCGGTGTCAAAGAAACCTGCGCACAGATCGAAAAAGCAGGGTTGGCTGTACCAGCGCAACTCAAAGGCATAAAAGAAAAAGGCAAACTCTGCCGCATTGCTGATGTCAGCAAATTTTTAGCGGGCAGATAATTTCAACAGTAGATTAGGAACGGAGGACACAACCATGGCTAAGCACAAACGCGTATATATTCTCGGCGGGTACCAAACGGACTTTGCCCGCAACTGGTCAAAAGAAGGTAAGACTATCCAGGCTCTCATGCACGAGGCAATGGACGGGGCATTCACCGACACGCAGATCGACCCCGGCGATGTCGAATCGATCCACGTCGGCAACTTTGCCGGCGAACTCTACACCATGCAGGGCCACCTCGGTGCGATGACTGTGAACTACAGCGAAAAGCTGCGCGGCGTGCCGACGAGCCGCCACGAAGCGGCCTGTGCTTCAGGTGCGATCTCAACGCTCATGGCACGCACCGAAATCGAAGCGGGCCACTATGACCTGTCGATGGTTGTGGGTGTTGAGCTCATGAAATCGGTCGACTCGAAAGTCGGCGGGGATTTCCTCGGTACTGCTGCATGGTATGACAAAGAAGCCAAAGGCGTGCAGTTTCCGTTCCCGAAACTGTTCGGCCGTCTCGGCACAGTTTACGAAGAACTTTATGGCCTTAAATATGACCACCTCGCGGAAATTTCCGCAATCAACTACGAAAACGGGCGCAGAAACCCGCTGGCGCAGACGCGCGACTGGTATATGAACAAGCAGCACGCTCTGACGCGCGGCAACTACAACATGGAAGTCGGTGGCATCATCCATATCACAGACTGTTCGCAGGTGACCGACGGTGCGGCCGTGATCTTTCTTGCCTCTGAAAAATATGCGAAAGGCTACGCAAAAAAGCACGGTCTGAAGCTGAAAAACATTCCGCACATTATGGGCTGGGGGCACGCAACGGCACCAATGCTGTTCGACGTAAAAACAGAAGAAGCCTACGCCGCTAAAAAAGAAGGCAAGTATGTCCTGCCGCACACGCGCAAAGCAATCGTCGACGCGTATAAGCGCGCCGGCATCAAAGGCCCGAAAGATCTCGACCTCGTCGAAACACACGACTGCTTCACGACTTCTGAATATGCAGCGATCGAACACTTCGGTATCACGGCACCCGGCGAAGCGTACAAAGCCATCGACAGCGGCGATATCCGCATCGGAGGCAAAATTCCGTTCAACCCATCCGGCGGGCTGATCGGAGCGGGGCATCCCGTGGGCGCCACGGGCGCACGCCAGCTGCTCGACGTCTGTAAGCAGCTGACCGGCGTGGCTGGCGAAAACCAGGTGGAAAACGCCAAAGTCGCCGCAACGCTCAATATCGGCGGTTCGGCCACGACCAACGTTGTGCACATCGTCGGTGTGGAAAAAGGTAAATAATCCATGGCGCTAAAAAAAGCTCAGGCGCTGACCGGGCACGTCAAAAACTTTTACAACAGGTTTGAGAAACATCTCGCCGACAAAGCCTGCGAGAACAACAATATATCGACAGACAAAATGGACGAGGATCAGGTCGCAAACTATGACCTCGCCTGGGTTGCGGCGGAACTTTTTGCCATCGAAGAAATGATTGCCTACCCCGAAAAGGTGGGCAAAGCTGCCGGCAGCATTGAAGAACAGCTTTCGCTGTTCTTTATCGCCGACGCGCTGAACGACATGCTGGCGCGGCTGCGCCTCGCCGCGCAGAAAATGGGCGTGAGCTCGCAGCAGTTCGAAAACGAGACGCATGCGTCGGAAATCTATGCGTTCACCGCCGAATACAGCTCTGAGGCGTTTGCGAAAAAGATCGCCGACACTCTTGCCGCAACCAAAGACTTCGGCGCTTATGGCCTCAACGACGACCAGTCGATGATGGCCGACACTTTCCGTAAATTTGCCGAAGGTCAGGTGAAGCCGATCGCCGAAAAAGTACACAGGCAAGACCTGACAATCCCCGACGAAATCATCGACGGTCTTTCTGAAATGGGTTGCTTCGGCTTATCCATTGCCGACACCTACGGCGGATTTCAATCCGAAGAACATCCGGACCACACCTCTATGGCCGTGGTCACCGAAGAGCTTTCACGCGGCAGCGTCGGCGTGGCCGGCAGCCTCATTACCCGCCCCGAAATTGTCGCCAAGGCAATCGCTGCCGGCGGCACCGAAGCTCAGAAGCAGAAATGGCTGCCGCTGCTGGCTTCAGGTGAAAAGAAGTGCGCTGTTGCAGTGACAGAGCCTGACTACGGTTCAGACGTGGCCGGCATGAAAGTTGCGGCCGTTAAGGTCGACGGCGGGTGGAAAATCAATGGCGTCAAAACCTGGTGCACATTTGCCGGCATGGCAGATGTGATGCTGGTTCTCGCACGCACTAATCCCGATCTTAAACTCAAGCACAAAGGCCTCTCTATTCTGCTCGCAGAAAAACCACCGACACGCGACCACGAATTCGACTATACGCAGCCGCAAGGCGGTCGCTGCCACGGCAAAGCCATCTCAACGATCGGCTACCGCGGCATGCACTCGTATGAGGTTGTTTTCGAAGATTATTTCGTACCCGATGAAAACCTCATCGGCGGCGAAGCCGGTCTGGGTAAAGGTTTTTACCTGCAGATGGCGGGTTTTGCCGGGGGGCGACTGCAGACTGCGGCGCGCGCGACAGGTGTGATGCAGGCAGCGATTGAAAAGGGGCTGCAGTATGCGATGGACCGCAAAATTTTCGGCAAACCGATTATCGCGTACGGTATCAATGCGCATAAAATTGCGAAAATGGCCGCCATTACGCAGGCCGTGCGCCAAATGACCTATAAATCCGCCCGACTGATGGATAAGCATGAAGGTGCGATGGAAGCTTCGCTCGTAAAGTTCTATTCGTGCCGCATTTCAGAATGGGTGACGCGCGAGGCGCTGCAGATCCATGGCGGCATGGGTTACGCCGAAGAATACGAAGTTTCGCGCCTGTTCGTAGACGCGCGCGTTTTCAGTATCTTTGAAGGTGCTGAAGAGGTTTTGGCGCTCAGGGTAATTGCGCGCGCGCTGCTCGCACGCGCATTGGGTCTCAAAGCGGCGTAAACCCCACACATGCGGAGGGATATCACAAGGTTATCCCTTTGCTTTTCTCTCTGCGTTTTATTTGTGCCTGCGCACGCCCTCCCCTGGCGGGAAAAAACCGCTGTCAAATTTGCCACGTCTTTACCCAACCGCATCATCGATTCGATCATGGCGCAGGGTAACTGGAACATTCTGTTCCAGGAAGGCCCTTTTGCAGAGCTCCAGCGGCAGATTGCCGTTGCCAACCACTTTGCCCTGCGCGGTGAAAAACGTTCTGCCGAACAATATTTTTCGCGCGCTGAAACCGCGCTGGATATCGCGTACGGCTCTCTGCGCGGCCGCTTCGGCTGGCCGCGGTCACCCGGCTCGCTGAACGCGGGTGACCTGCAGTGGGGCGAAAACCGCGACACCTTTCAGGATTACCTGCTTTGCCGCCTGCAGCTTTATCTCGAGTCGGGGCTGATAGCGCATGAAAACGGAGAAATCCGCTTTGCGGATTTTGAATCGGTACTTGCCGGATACCAGAAACAGCTCGCAGTGCCATTACTGAAAAAGGACGCAGAGCTCGATCTTTTTGTCCGGTTGATACGTGCAGCGCTTGGCATTCGCGCCGCGCGCGAGCAGAATGGCCTCGTGCGCGCCGACCGCTTTGCGGCGATTAGCGACAAAATTACCAACGGCGGCAAGGCATACTGGAGTCACCGGACCAATTTGTTCCGGATTTTTGAAAACCTGCACCATGGAAACCTGGGTCGTGCGCAGTTTCTCGTGGGCCTGCAGCGCAACGGCGGAGCCGAGCAATATGACAATTTATACCTTGCGCGTGTTCTGATTCGCTGCTCCGATTACGGCGCGGCGCGCGCGCTGCTGGAGAGCGCGCTCGCTGCGGCAGCCAACCATACAGCCGACACCTATGCCGATTATCTGCGTTACAGCGAAATACTGCAGAACCTCTTGGTATGGCTCGGCGACAGGACTGCAGCCGGCAAAACGGCAGCGACCACCGTGCTGCATCTCGAGTCTCTGCTCAAATCAGACCAGATTGTGCGCCAGGAAATTGTCGATCTGCGCAACGCGATCGAGAACCAGAAACTGCGGGCGCAAAAGCATGCGTATCTGAGCGATGGCAGCTGTCCGATCGCGGCGGGCGATGCCGCCGAACATGAGATCGAATGGCAGGTCCGCGAGCGCCTGTTTCAGGAGAATTGCGGTATGTCTGTCGACAAAACCTGGTGGCGCAATCTACTGGCCTCGGCCGAAACCAGCAATGAGGTCAAGGTGCTCGCCGCTCAGCGCCTCGCGGGTGAAAAAGCTGCGAACAATTTTCTCGAAAAAAGCGCGAGAAGCGAAAAGGCCACCGAGCTCACGCATTATCTTGTTGCGCGGCACCGATTGCAGAATGCGCTGATGCACAGAAGCAACGTGGCGCTTCCGGAGTTATTGGTGAACTACCTGAGCGCCTCGAACCGGTTGCAGGCAGACCTGGTATTTCTCGATTGGGGAATCAGACTGAACGACAATCTTTCTGTCGTCGCGCTCGACAAGATCGCCGCGAG
The DNA here is from genome assembly GCA_964356715.1 of uncultured Turneriella sp. Classification (GTDB taxonomy): domain Bacteria; phylum Spirochaetota; class Leptospiria; order Turneriellales; family Turneriellaceae; genus Turneriella. The sequence goes on from CAYHJO010000108.1 coordinate 12,973, forward strand.
AATTTCCGAGAGCCAGGCCGCGGCGATTTTTGCCGAACTGCACCGGCGTTACGCGCTCGATATTTTACGCGGCGTGCCGGTCGCATATTTTTCGCCGCCCGATGCGGCAAAACTGATGCAGCATATTTTACCTGCTTTGCTCGATTCTCCGGCGGCATACGCAGAGGAACGCAGCGAGCAGCCGTTTGCGCGCCATGATCTCTGGTTTGCGGATGATCGCCTGCACCTGCATTTCAGCGCATCGGGGAAAAGACTCGTCAGGCTCGGAAACGCGAATAAACTCAGTGCAGACTGGAAAGCCGCACCGGCCGACCGCGATGCGTTATTGTTCGGCAATTTGCTCTCTTTCACCGGAAAAAAGGCGCGGCAAAACCGGGTTGCGCCGCTGTTCTTTTATTGCAGCCAGTGCAATACCGATGCAAAATTAACGGATCGGCTGGTCATGCCTGGCGTTACGGGGAGAAATTCCGGCGCAATGAAGGCCGAATTGTCGGACACTTTTTCCGCTTCCGCGGAAGCCCTGGGTTTTGCTGCCTGCAGCGCGGGTGACACAATATTCCGCGACACACTGATCATCGAAACCGCAAACCCGGGCCTCGAAAGTCTGCCCTGCGATGTGCGCATTGAGCGCCTCGTGTCTGCCAACACAGCTGAGGGCAGCCCGATTTCGGCGCGGTTGCTGTTAGCGATGGGTTGGCGCAGGGGACTTTTTGCGGTAATACTCCCGGAAACCCTCGCTTCCGCAGAGCGCG
>CAYHJO010000109.1:0-10619 GCA_964356715.1 uncultured Turneriella sp.
CATTGACCTTGATCTGGCGGTTATTGGCGTAGTTGCCCGTCAGCGGTTTTAACAGCAGCGAAGTGAGAAAATAGTCCCCGTCCTGCTGGCCCTTGAGCGCTCTGACATTGCCGAGGCTTTCCTGCAGTTCGCGAGTGCGCTCGTCGATTTTCTGCTCCAGGTTCGCCTGGTAATCCTTAATTGTGCGTGCGGCGTCGGAGATACCTGTCGCCACCTTGACGAACTCGCTGTCGATGGATTTGGTGAAAATCAGGCCCGAACCGCCGGATTTCAGATCGTCCATCGCGCTTTCGATATCTTTTAAGGCACTGTAAATCAGGTAGAAAATCATATAGGCCATCAGAATCGCCGCAACCAGGGCCATAAACGTGAAAACGAGGATTGCCTGCAGATTGTCACGGTTGTAGTAGACGAGCGTGGCGGCTACGTAGATAGTGACGATGAACAGCATGATGAAAAATGCCAGCTTCAGCCTGACTGTCGTGACGGCTCTGTCGGTGAACGGAATACCCTTCTCGTTCATGATGCGTTTGCACTCGGCGCGCATCGAACCGGTCGCGATCTCGCCGATGACGAGGCAGAATCCGCCGTGTATGAACGAAAACATGATGTCCATAACGACACCCTGCACGTAGTGATAGACTTCGAATTTAACCGAGAACTCCGCCGCGATCAGAATCGCGACGAACAGCACCTGCACAGACAATACAGCCGTGAAGGCATTGGTTAGTGGAATGATCGTCAGCGCGCGCAGCAACTCATGGTATTCCGATTCTCTGAGGTCGGGTTTGATGTGCAGATCTGGGTCTGCGGAAATAAATTTGTTCACCGCGAGCACCGGGCGCGTAAAACCCGGAAAGCCGACTTTGTTCAAAATGCCGAATTGCATTGAGTGGCCGATCCACGCGAGCGCTGCGCCGATCGCGATAGTCCACAGCATGAGCGGGGAAATGGGAAAATTGGTAGCGCGCGCGTAATAGAGACCGAACGAAATCGCCAATGTGGAGCTGATTGCCGCCGAGGTGGCGACACCGATACCGTAAGATGAGAAATAAGCAATCCAGCGGAACGCAAACCGGACCAAATTGGACATGGCACTCGATTTGCAGTGAGATCGGCAGGGTAAAGACGAAAATATGTTGTTTCGGATCAATTGTTCACGATTATTTTCGCCGGCTTTGTGCCATTTTGTTACTATGCGCACAGAAATGTCGGTTTCTGTTTCATTCCGCGATTTTTTTAAATCAACCGGCCTCGCGCTGACCGCGCTGGTTTTTCTCGGCAGCGTCGAATTTTCGACATCTCTGGGCTCGCGCGACTGCGAGGCCCCGACCCGCGTGACGAATATCAGCCAGCTGCCCGCGGTCAGCGGCGATCTGCTCGGTGAAACCGAAGAAGAAAGTAACAATGAAGCACGCACGGCAGTCCATCTGCTCACGGCGATCGTGTTTCTGCCCGAGTCCGTGCCCAGGCGCGGCTATCTGTTGCCAGAACCCACTGGCATTCGGCCCTCTTTTCAAAAAAACCTGGCACATCCCCGCGGTCCACCCTCCGCCTGATCGCGATCTGATCATTTGCCGGCCATAACACCGGCAAACTCCGATCGTGCCGGTAGGCAAACGTGGCGTCACTGCCGCGCCGCCGAGCGCACGACGGAAGCAGTTTCCCGGAGGGTGATTTGGAAAACGTAACTGTAGTAAATCAAATGGAGTCTTTTCGTGCGAGGTCGACGATCCTCCCCGAAAATGAGAAGGTCTCCGCCAAATTCAGTGCGGCAACCTTGCGGCGTGATGCACTCGCGGGCACGGTGACGGGGCTTATCGCCGTACCACTGACCATCGGTATTTGCCTCATGTCGGAATATCCGATCCAGACGGGTCTGGTCACCGTCATCTTTGCGTGCACCGTGAGTTTCGTTACCTATCTGTTTCGTCCCGGCAACTACGTTGGCACGCCCGGCGTTGCCGCAGGGTTGGCGCCGGTGCTCGCGTTGTCCGTCCATAAATTCGGCATGGACAATATGCCATTCCTCATCTTTCTGACGGCCGTTTCGCAGATGCTTGCATGGCGCTACGATTTGCAGCGCTTTATCCTCAAGGCGGTGCCAAACTACCTGATCGAAGGCCTGCTGGCGGGTATCGGTCTGAAAATTGCTCTCAAATTCCTCCCTTATTCTTACGAGGTGTTGCAACACGACACCCATTGGTTCAATGCGGAACGCCTGCGTATTATGGCGATTTCAGCCGCCTCGATGGTGCTGTTCGTGTATCTGTTCTTCAAATACAAGGCGCGCTTTCCGGCGATTCCATACGTCGTTGTGATCGCCTCGGGCATTGTGCTGGCGCAATATGTTCCGCTGCCGATGCTGCACATCGAGCCCGTACCCATCAAACTCGCGCTGCCTTTGCCGAACATGTATAAACTCACACCGCTCCTGATGGCAGAACTCATTGGCTATGCGCTCATGCTTTCTCTGATCGATGTGATCGAACAGGTCACGAGCAACAAAGCAATTGAAAAGCTCGATCCGTACAAACGGCCGGCCGACACGAACAACAGTCTCCTGGCGATCTGGATTGCCAACCTCGGGTCGAGCTTTTTCGGCGGCATGACCAACCTCGATGGGCTCGCCAAGAGTTCAACGAACGCACTCGCGGGGGCGGTAAGCAAGATCTCGAACCTGTTCACCGCGCTGGTGTTGCTCGTATTTCTTTTGAACCCCCGGCTACTGACGTATCTGCCCGAATACTCTCTCGCGGTTCTGATGATATTTACCGGCTGGAAAATGATCGCCGGTCTTGCGCATGTGGCGGCGCACGGGCAATACCCGCTGATTCTTGCGCTGTTCTGCGGCATCCTGGTTTTTGAAATCGGCATATTCGAAGGGCTGTTGCTTGTTCTCATTGTCCACGGCACGATTTCGTATGCGATCTACCGCCATGAACAACTTCCCGTCATCAAGATACTGCAGAAGTTCCTCTCGAAATTCTCAGACCCGGTGCACCCGCACTCTACAGAGACGATGACCGTGCACGCCGACGGCGAGACAGGGGGTATGACCTATTCGAGCGTCACACATACCGCGGCCGAGAAAAAGAACTTATCACAATTCATCAGCGATTGGGCGTTCGGCATCAACAACCATAATCTGCTGGCGGTCGTCTCGACGTACGACGCAAACGGGCTGTTGTGGGGAACCTTCGCCAGGGAATTGCGGGAAGGTCACGCAAATATCCGGAAATACTTCGAGCATCTCTTCGAGCTCGAGAACCTGTCTGTCGTGATCGAGTCAGGCGAGGTAAGACAATACGGAAATATTTTTATTCAATCGGGAAAATACGTCTTCGCGTATGAAAAGAAAAACGAGCGCGTCGATATTCCCGCAAGGTATTCATTTGTCTGCAAGAAAGAAAAGACGGGTTGGTATATTGTCGAACACCACTCATCGCAATTTCCTTCGTAAGCGGACGGACAGAGAAAAGGTATCAGGAGGACATTTATGGATATGAACATCATTGCAGGAGCGGTAGTCGCGGCGGTATTTCTGCTGAGCCTGACGTTCGTCAAACAGGGTCATGTCGGAGTTATCACGCGCTTCGGCAAATTCTCGCGTGCCATCTATCCCGGCATCAGCCTGAGATTCCCGCTCATCGAGCAGGTCTACAAGCGCGTATCGATTCAGCACCGTTCGATCGAGCTCGAATTTGAAGCGATCTCCGCGGACCAGGCGAACGTCCGCTTCAAAGCTCTGATTCTCTTCGCCGTGCGGGACGAATCGACCGACACGATTAAGAGAGTTGCATTCCGCTTTATCGACGAAAAAAGCTTTATGCAAACGCTGGTGCGCAGTATCGAAGGTTCGATTCGCGCCTTTGTCGCAACCAAGAAGCAGGCAGAGGTATTAACGCTGAGGCGCGAAATCGTTACGGCAGTCACCGATCATCTTGAGCATTCGCTCAACGACTGGGGCTTTCATCTTATCGACCTCCAGATCAACGATATTTCGTTCGACGAAGCGATCATGCGTTCGATGGCGCAGGTTGTCTCCAGCAACAACATGAAAATGGCCGCAGAAAACGAGGCGCAGGCCCAATACCTCATCAAAACGCGCGCCGCAGAGGCCGAGGCACGGTCGATCCGCGTGAAGGCTGAAGCCGATAAAGAAGCCTACGAGCTGAAAGGAATGGGAAACGCACAGTTCCGCGAGCAGGTTGCCACGGGGCTCGCAAAGGCCGGCAAAATTATGGAGTCAGGGCAGGTGCCACCCGCGTTCATGCTTTTTACCATGTGGCTCGACGGTATGAAACATGTTTCAGAACATGGGAAAGGCAACATCATTTTTTTTGATGGCTCAAACGAAGGCATGGAACGGACCATCAAGCAGATGCAGGCAATGAGGACATTGCACGAAGAAAAATAAAAACCCTTTGCCGAAACGTGCCGCGGTGCTGTTGACGGACATGTGAAGATCAAAAGAAGGAAGCCTGAATGCAGCCCGGATATCCGGGCGATTCTGAATGAAATCCGGCATTTTCTGCCGTCGCAGGGGCCGATTAAGGATTTTATCCACCATAATACGCTGCATATGTTTCAGGAGCAAAACCTGACATTTGACGAAGCGGTGCGGAAAGGATCTTCCCTGTATGGATCGCGCGAATATTTGCCGATCGCCGAATACCGCGCAGCGTATGGCGCGGGAAAAATAACCGACGAGGCGATTACGCTCGCGCTCAGGCATGAAGGCGGCAATTCACCGCTGCTGCGCGAGGTCATGCTGCACGGATCAATGCCGCAGCTCGTGAGCCGGCCGAGTTTTCGTCAGCGTGGCTACCTGGCGTCAATGGTTGCCGTGAGTGGCATTGTCCTCGAAGAGCAGATACATCCGATTCTGTACCGCGTCGTGGCGAGCTATCTCGACCAGGGCATCGCAGAGATTTCTTTGGCCGAACACGCGGTGGATTTCTGGCAGGGGTTGCGCGGCCAGTTGGCCGCGGTGCGCCCTTTTGGCATATCCGCCGAGGTCGCCGAAATGGTATGCAATCTCGACGCAGAAGATCTCGTAGACCATTGCGTGCGTGAGATTCTCCCCGCCGGAGCCGACACAGAAATATTCCTGCTCGAAATCCTGATGGCGGCGCGCGGCTGGTCGGGCGTCATTGCGCAGATCGAAGACCGTCCGCAATCGCTCAACTATCCGCGTGACATTACTCTTTTGCAGTACGTCGCGCTCTACCTCGCGGTGCTCACGCACAGACTGGCCGAAGCCGGCTTCGATAAAAAATCCATCAGCACCGATAATCCGAACAAAGCGTTCCTTGCCGAGCGCTGTCCGGCAGAAACCGAAACCGAAAGAATTTTCAGATTGTGGCATGAATCTCTGGAGCTGACTTTTTATCTCGAATCGCTTGCGGTAATCCGCGTGAATGCCACGCAAAAACGATCGCGTTCTGCGGCGGAAAAAAAAGCGGATTTCCAGGCCATCTTTTGTATCGACGACCGCGAGTGTTCCCTGCGGCGTCATATCGAGGAACTTTCGGACAGAATCGAAACATTCGGGACACCGGGCTATTTTGGCATCGACGCGGTCTATCAGGGGCCTTTCGATGCGATTTCGATCAAGCAATGCCCGGCGCCCGTCACGCCAAAGCACCGCATTCGCGGTATCATGCACGGCAGGCGTAAATTGCCGGTCAGCCGTATCGAACTGAACCTGTGGCACAGGTACGCCAACAAACTCTGGCTTGGCTGGTTTATTACGATATTTTTTGGCGCAATATCCCTGATTAGGCTGGCGCTTTCTGTGCACCGCCCTTCGAAGAGCTTCGCCACCGCCAGCGCCTTTGCTGCGCGCGAAGATCAGGCTGAATTGATATATGAACGCCACGAAGGTGAACCGATGAACGAAGGCTATTTTGACGGCTATACAGTCGGAGAAATGGCCGAGCGCGTCGGCCAGGTGTTGCGGCAGATCGGTTTGACTCATGCATTCGCGCCGCTGGTTGTGCTGGTCGGCCATGGTTCCACCAGTACCAATAATCCGTATTTTGCGGCATACGACTGCGGTGCCTGCGCCGGCAGGCCGGGATTTGTGAATGCGCGCGCGTTTGCTCTCATGGCGAACCGCGACGATGTGCGTGCGCTGTTGAAAAAAAGTGGCCTCGATTTGCCGGTCTCAACACGGTTTATCGGCGCGATACACGACACGGCGCGCGATGAAATTCTTTTGCTCGACGAAGACGACCTTATGGCGCACCATTCGAACAGGCTGATGGAAATCAGGGAATTGTTCCGTAACGCGCTGGCCCACAATGCGCACGAACGTACGCGCCGATTCGCGATTGTCGATTTCCCGAAGGACCACAAAAATGCGCTGAACGAAGCGCGGCAACGCACTGAAATGCTGTTCGAACCGCGACCCGAATACAATCATGCGACGAATGCCATCGCGATCGTCGGCCGCAGGTCGCTGAGCGAGAAGTTGTTTCTCGACCGGCGCGCATTTTTCAATTCCTACGATCCCGATACGGATAAGGACGGCTCGATCCTCGACGGTATACTCGCCGCGCTTGTTCCCGTCTGCGGCGGGATCAATCTTGAATATCTGTTCTCGCGCGTGGATAACCGTATCTACGGAGCCGGTTCGAAGCTGCCGCACAACGTGTTTGCGCTGATTGGCGTCGGTAACGGTTCGGAGGGTGATCTGCGCACCGGACTTCCCGAGCAGATGATCGAAATTCACGATCCGCTGCGGCTGATGATTCTCGTCGAGCAGCGTTTAGAGATCGTTCGGAAAATGCTGAAGAGAAGTGCGGCACTGATGCAGTGGATAGAAAAAGAATGGGTGAAATTCTGCGTCTATGACCATCGGCGCAAAAAATTCCTCTGGTTCAATGACGGTATTTTCGAAGAAGTAAAACCTGAAAACAGGAATCCGGAAATTTTCCGCGATTCTATTTCCGCATATCTGAAGCAACGCGACAACGTGGCACTGGCCGTATTGAGGAAAGATGGCTGATCTGTTGTTGAAAATAGTCGCCGAATCGCTGATTATCTATCCGCTCGCCGTGGGATTGCTACTCGTGGTGTCGCCGTGGCGTTCAGAAAACGCAATTTCGCGTTTTGTTTTCGCGGGTAACCTGATCAACGGATTTCTGACGTTCAGTCTGGTTTTGTTATACGCCATGTCCGGATTTAAGGCCGTTGAGATCTACTATGGGCACCTCGTCAGCGCAGGAGACTATCATTTCTCCTTCATGCTGCTAATCGACAAGTACTCTGTCGCCTTCCAGGTTCTCATCGGCGTACTTACGGGTCTGGTGCTGATGTTTTCGCGGCGTTACATGCATCGTGAGAACGGTTATATCCGTTTTTTTGCCGCGTTGTTTCTGTTTGTGGCCGGGATTTCGCTCGTGGCGCTCGCCGCCACCATAGATGTCCTGTTCGCGGGCTGGGAGATAGTGGGGATTTCGTCCTTTCTGCTGATTGGCTTCTACCAGTTGCGGCTGCAGCCCGGACGCAACAGTCTGCGCACCTACGCCATCTACCGTTTCTGCGACGTCGGTCTGTTTTTAGGCGCCTGGCTTTTCCATAAACTCGGCAGCGAATATTTTTTTCTGCAGTTCGCTGACCGGGCACTGGATCAGCAATTCGTCAATCTGAACCTGTGGTTCTTCGTCGCGATAGGTGTCCTGATTGTGTTCGCGGCGATGGGAAAATCCGCGCAATACCCGTTTTCATTCTGGGTGCCGCGCGCAATGGAAGGGCCGACGCCTTCTAGCGCGATCTTTTATGGAGCGTTGTCGATTCACGCCGGCGTGTACCTGCTGATTCGTTTGTACCCGCTGTGGCGCGCCGTGCCGGCGATTCCCTGGGCGGTCGGCGCGATCGGCCTGATTACGGCGATCAGCGCAAGTATTTCCCTGAAAACCCAATCGAACGTCAAGGGCCAGATTGGTTACGCCTCGGTTGCGCAGGTCGGTCTGATGTTTTTTGAACTCGCGCTCGGTTTCCGCGAACTGGCGATGCTTCACTTTTTGGGTAACGCGACGCTACGTTGTTATCAATTGCTGGCGTCGCCTTCGATCATGGTACTTTATTTGCGTCAGCAGGCCGAAGGCGCTGTGATGGGTTCCGGTTTTTCGGGCTATTTTACGCGTCTCCTGAGCGAAAAAATGCGCTACTGGTTCTTTGCATTCTCTTTTTCCGAAGGTTACGCAGAGGCGCTCGTCAGCGGCCTGTGGGAAATACTGAAGAAATCCGGCCGGCTCTGCGCGCGTTTCTTTTCGCCATTTGCCTTCGTCAACATCATGATCGTGCTGTTGCTGGTTGTTAGCTTCGGCCGGCCGTACTTCGGCGACAACGTCAACCTCATCTGCGCCACGGTGCTCGGTTTGTCGGCAGTGTTCACCGCGCTCAGCGCGCTGGGGCAGCGCGTGAACCCCGCAAAAGTCTTATGGATGACGGGACTTGCGGCCGGCTTCAAGGGACTGTCGGTGATCTACATTAATCCCGACCATGCGATTCACAGTGTGCTGTATTTTATCGGTATTTCGGGTGGCTTCGCGCTGGCACGTGCAGGCCTGCATTTTATTCCGAAGGATTTGCAGGCTATCGAATACGCGGGCGCGGCCGATCGCTATCCGGTGGCAACACAGGTGGTCTTCGTCGGTATTCTCTGGATGTCGGGTTTTACGCTGAGTCCGACTTTTTTCGGCGATGATCTGCTGCTGCATTTCAGCGCCGAAAGGTTCGCGTACGAGACCTTCTTTATCGGCAGTGCGTTTGTCATCAACGCTGTTACGCTGCTGCGCAGTTACGTAAAGCTGGCATTTGCAAAATGAGGGTCAGGCCGAAGACGTTTTTCAGACCGATTTTCTCAGCGCCTGCTCGATATCCGCAAGAATATCTTCAGCGTTCTCAAGCCCGGCCGAAATTCTCACCATGCCGGGCAGAATACCGACGGCTTCGCGCTCCTGATCCGTAAGCTTCGAGTGTGTCGTCGAAGCCGGATGAGTCGCAATCGTGCGCGTGTCGCCCAGGTTTGCCGTGTGCGACAGCATCGAGAGCGAATCGAGAAATTTGCGGCCGCGGTCGATGCCGCCTTTCAGAATAAAGGTCACGATGCCGCCGCCGCTCTTCATCTGTTTTTTGGCGAGCGCATAGCCCGGATGGTCGGGTAAAAAAGGATAGATCACCTTTTCAATCTCTGCATTCTTCTGCAGCGCCTGCGCGAGTTTGAGCGCGTTCTCTGAATGGCGTTGCATGCGCAGGTCGAGAGTCTCAAGACTCTTCGAAAAAAGCCATGCGTTGAACGGTGACAGTGCGGGGCCGGTGTGGCGTGCGAAGAAGCGGATATCTTTCATGAGGTCTTCGCGCGCAAGAATGATGCCGCCGAGCGCGCGGCCCTGGCCGTCGATGTATTTCGTCGCCGAGTGTATCACGATATCGGCGCCGAATTCCGCTGGCTTTTGCAGCACGGGTGTACAGAAGCAGTTGTCGACGTTGAGCAACACCTTCTTCGCGTTGCAGATTTTGCCGACGTGATCGAGATCGATGATGTCGAGTGACGGGTTCGAAGGCGTTTCGAGAAACAGCATCTTTGTGTTGGTTTTGAAAGCTTTTTCCCAGTTGTACTGGTCGGCGATATCGACGTACGTGAATTCAATGCCCCAGCGCGGAAAAATCTGCGTCAGAATCTGGTGCGTCGAACCGAATACCGAACGGGCGCAGACGATGTGGTCGCCGCTTCTTAACAGTGCCGCCATACTGGTAAAAATGGCCGACATGCCCGATGCACAGGCAAAGCCATCGGGCAGTTTTTCGAGTTCTGCCATTTTGCGCACGAATTCGTCGTTGTTGGGATTGGAAAAGCGTGTATAAATATTCCCTTTTTTCTCTTCAGCGAAGAGCGCGCGCGCCTGTTCGGCCGATTCGAACACAAAGCTCGATGTCATGAAGATCGGCGCCGAGTGTTCGCGCTCGCCGCTGCGTGGCGTCTGGTCGCGTATTGCGGCAGTTTCGTCGTGCTGCTTATTTTTCATTGAGTTTATACTCCCAGGTAATGGTTGCGGTCTTATCCAGTGTTTTTGCGACCGAACAATATTTATCCATCGACAGCTCGATCGCGCGTTTGAGGTGATTTTCTTCGATCTCTCCCGCCAGAGAGAAGAGGACTTTAATGTTCTGGAACGGGTTGGCTTCCTGCGACTCACCGCGTTCACCTTCGACATCGACACGCATTGCGGAAATATTCTGCCGCTGTTTGCGCAGAATCGTGACGACGTCGATGCCCGAGCAGCCCGCAAGGCCCATCAGCAACAGTTCCATTGGCCGGGCACCCTTACCGGTGCCACCGATCGCGGCCCCGGCGTCAATTTGCACGGTATTGCCCGCTGCGTTGCGGGCTTCGAAATGGAACGGTTCGCCGATGCGTTCCATGGTAATCTTGGTGATAGCCATGCGTCCCCATTGCAGGGTTTCGACACGCCGCAAACCCGTATTAGTATGCCGGCCAGCAATTGGCCCCCCGGGGGGGGGCCAAGAGGGCCCCAAAAAAAGACCCGGATTTTAACAAAAAAAAATTTTAAACCCAGGTGATATTTTTTTAAAAAAATTTTTAA
>CAYHJO010000109.1:10629-13559 GCA_964356715.1 uncultured Turneriella sp.
CCGGCCCAACCGGTTATCTCTTGGGGGCCCTGCCTGGCGGCGGGGTGGGGGTCCATGCCAGGCCGAATCTTCTCGACGGTATGTCTCCGAAGACAATTTTACCCCCATGGTAGATATTTTTACGACGATTTTGACCGTACTTTTGGTCGTTGTCTCGATTCTGATGATTATCATCATCCTGCTGCAGTCAAACCGCGCCGCCGGGGGGATGTTCAGCTCGGGCGCACAGACCGCCTTTGGCGCGGGGTCGGCCGACGCGCTGACCAAGATAACCGGCGGTTTTGCCGCAGCTTTCCTCATAATCTGCTTCGGTCTGGCGGCACTCAAGTCGTCAAAGCGTGCGACTGACGCGGCTACCGAACAACTGAATAAAGAAATTGCTCCTGCCACGGCGCCTGCCGTAGCACCCGGTGCGAATGCCACCCCTGCCTCGGCTCCGCTCGGCACGGGCTCCGCAGCACCGGCGGCCCCTGCAGGGGTAAATCCTGCTGCTGCCAAGCCAGCTGCAGCTGCTGCGGCCCCCGCAGCGCAGAACGCGAAGGGCGCGGCGGCACCAGCCGCCCCAGCGCCGGCAGCCGCGAGCGGCTCAACGACAGCAAAACCGAAGTAATACCATGGATCGCAACCTAGCACTCGAATTCGTACGCGTCACCGAAGCGGCAGCACTTGCCGCCGCGAGACAGATGGGCAAAGGCGATGAAAAGATCGCCGACCAGGCAGCCGTCGATGCAATGCGCAAGGCATTTGATTCGGTATTGGTCTCCGGCAAAATTGTGATCGGTGAAGGCGAACGCGACGAAGCGCCGATGCTCTATATCGGCGAAGAAGTCGGCGCCGGCGGCACTCCGGTCGATATCGCGCTCGATCCGCTCGAAGGCACGACCATCACCGCTAAAGGCGGCTATAATGCCACAACCGTAATCGCAGTGGCAGAGAAAGGCTGCTTTTTGCACGCGCCCGACACCTATATGAATAAGCTGGCGGTCGGTCCCGCGGCGAAAGGTGCGCTCGACATCACCGATCCGGTGCCGCTGACGCTGAAGCGTCTCGCGAAGGCGCTCGACAAATATCTCGAAGATGTAACAGTCTGCATTCTCGACCGCCCGCGCCACAATGACCTGATTCAGCAGGTGCGCGAAGTCGGCTGCCGCATCAAACTCATCGGCGACGGCGACGTTTCCGGTGCGATCGCGACCTGCATGGACGATTCCCCGGTCGATATTCTGCTCGGTACCGGCGGCGCGCCCGAAGGTGTCTTGTCGGCTGCAGCACTTAAGTGCATGGGCGGTGACTTCCAGGGTCAGCTTAAATTCCGCAACGACGAAGAGCGCAGCCGTGCGCTGAAAATGGGTATCTCAGACCCCGATAAAATTTTCTCGATGGAAGAGCTCGCGGCAGGCGACAGCGTGCTGTTCTGCGCCACAGGCGTGACCGACGGCGAAATGCTGCGCGGCGTGCGCTTTAATCCGAAAGGCGCGATCACCGAGTCGATCGTCATGCGTGCAAAATCACGCACGATCCGCTGGATTAAATCGCACCACCATTTTGATTATAAACCGAAGTATCTCTGACCCTCACCCCCTTGCCCCCTCTCCCGAGGGGAGAGGGGGATTCATAACTCCCTTCTCCCTCCGGGAGAAGGGTCGGGGATGAGGGGCCATGCACGAGGGTGCCCGCGAAGAATTTACCAATATCCGTGTGACGCGCGACAGCCGCTGGTTTACCGGTGCCAAAGAGATCGTCAACTTCAAGGTGATCTCGCACTTTAAACAGAATCTTTTTCGCGACAGCAAGGGTATCTACATCTACCAGACATTTCGCGCGTTTGCGGAAAAAGGCTATATCGCTGTCGAAGGCCCGCTTTTGGCTGTGTTCCGCGTTGATGAGCAGAAAATCACTTTCGACAGCCTCGACGAAGTGCCGCTGACGGCTGTGGATGTTGTTCTCAATACCGCTGACGAAACTTTGTACGTGTATTATCCGCGGCTTGCCTGTTATGCGGCCATACCTGCGGGCGTGGTGCCCTATTTTTCAGAGTACCTTCATGAAACTGCAGACGGTGAGCACACCTTTTGTGGCAAACCCGTTGTGGCGCGTGCGATTGAAAACTGGACTTGAATAAGGCGTCCTGCAGATTACTTTAATCTGCGATCCGGCAAGGCGCCGTGCCATTTGCTGCTTCTGAAATTTGTAAATTTCCGTTTTTATCGAGTTTGTATGCCACGAGCCGTTCACTGCGGGTGATTGCGGCAAAAGCCGGCGCAGTCGTAAAAAACAGCGCTGTCGAGTACGCATCGGCGTACATTGCCTGCACGTGATAAACCACGGTTGTGAGATTTTCGCGTTCGCTCTCGCCCGTATGCGGATTGATCAGGTGCCCGATTTTGCGGCCGTCGGCAAAACGGTATGTTTCGCTCTGCGCCGAAACCGATATCGAACCCGAGCTGATTTCGCAGCGCAGCAGGTCTTTACCGGGCTTCAGCGGATGTTTCACCACAACCGGCGCCGTAATACCGTGAGCGAGAATCTGTCCGCCGAAATTCAACGTGAATTCCATATGACCGGTTTTAACCAGCGCCGCAGCGGCCTGATCGAGCGCAAAGCCTTTCGCGATGCCGCCGAGATCTACCTGCATGCCTCTGCGCTTAAGTCCCGCGCGGCGCGACGCGAGTACAAGATCGCGGTAGCCGACGAGCGCCAGGGCATGGGATTTTTCTGCCTGAGTGGGCAGGCCAGCGGTCGTTGAACCGGCTTTGCGGTAAAAACCGTAAAGATTGGCCAGTGGTTTGACGGTAATATCGAAGGCTCCGCTGGTCTTTTGGGCCACATCGAGGGCAGCGCGCAAAACCTGTTCGGTATTATTTTCCACCGGCTGCAAATAATCCGCCTGCCCTGCGGCGGCGTTGAGTCGCGTGATTTCGCTTTCGTGG
>CAYHJO010000110.1:0-13546 GCA_964356715.1 uncultured Turneriella sp.
ATACGCTTTCCCGTGCGCCTGAGGCAGACCATCGAACGCCTCGGCCCAACCTACGTCAAACTCGGGCAGATTCTCTCGCTGCGTGAAGACCTGCTGCCGCGCCGCATCACATACGAACTGCGCAACCTGCAAACCAAGGTGCCGCCGATTTCTTACGAAGAGGCCAAGCTCGTCGTGGAACAGGAATTCAACGTTCCGCTGCGCCATATTTTCAAGGAATTTTCCCCCAAACCGGTAGGCGCCGCATCACTCGCGCAGGCGCACATTGCTTACCTCAGAAACGGGCAGAAGGTTGTAGTCAAAGTACAGCGCCCCGGCATCATTCCGATCATGACCAATGACCTGCGCATTATGAAGCGCCTCGCGTGGGTCATGCAGCAGATCCCATATGTTCAGGATTTTCAGCCGCAAAAGCTTGTCCAGGAATTCTCTGATTATACGATGAAAGAGCTCGACTTCACGCAGGAAGGCAAGCACGCCGATATCTTTCGCGAAAACTTCAAAGAGAACAAAGATGTCATTCTTCCGTTAGTTTACTGGGAATACACGACCAAAAAAGTTCTGACCCTCGAATTTATCGAAGGCGTCAAACCCGACGACACGGAAAAACTGCGCAAACTCGGCATTAACGGCCCGCGCGTGGCGGCGCTGGGCGCGCGCGTCGTGATCAAACAGCTCTTTATCGACGGCTTTTTCCACGGCGACCCGCATCCGGGCAATATCTTCATCGTCGGCACCGAAAAATTCTGTATGATCGACCTCGGCATGATCGGCCAGTTCTCGCAGAAAACCATGAATGCAATGTTTCTCTATTACTATTACCTGATTATCCGTGATTTTGAAACTGCTTCAAAATACATGGTTGGCCTGACCGAAACGACGCCGCACTCTGATATTGCGGGCTTCCGTCTTGAAATCGAAGAGATCGGCAAGCGCTGGATAGGAGCGGGTTTTAAGAATTATTCGCTCGGCAAACTGATTCTCAATTCCATGAACATGGGTGCGCGCTACAAACTCTACTTCAACAAAGACATCATGCTCGCAATTAAGGCGATTGTGACAATTGAGGCAGTCGGTTACATTCTCGACCCCAAAATGGATCTCGCCAAAGTTTCGCTGCCGATGATGAGCGAAATATTCATGGGTCGCATTTCCCCCGTGCGCATGGCCAAACCGATCTTGCGAGCGCTGCCCGATTATCTCGATTTTCTCGAACAGGCGCCGGCGACAATCCTGCGCACGCTGGGTATGGTTTCCAGCGGCAAGTTCCAGATAGAAATGGTCGAAAAACAGGAGACTAAAAGGCCCCGGGAACCGTTGTGGAAGCTTTGGATTCCGTTCGCTGCGCTGGCCCTCGGTGTGCTGCTGTTTTCGGCCGAAAACCCCGTCGGGGGGGATGTCGCGCTTAGCCGCTCGCTGCATATCCCGCTGCTTTCCATGGTCAGTTTTGGTGTGGCTGCGTGGTACAGCATCCGCTACTGGCGCCTGCGACGCGCGTAGACAACGTCTCCGGTACCGGGCCGAAAAATGGCCCTTCTGGCGGTTTCGCGGTATTATGGGTGTATAATAACGCTACCTTTATTGCCCCAAATCCCATCTATGGCTGGCTGTTCTTATGGCCTCTCCAAAGCTCAGACAGCGCGTGACGCGCTGTCTCATAAGTAAATTATGGCAGCTGCGGTAAACTTGGGCTGTGCACCAAGTCGATATTTTAGGTAGTCCGAAAACAGAGAGGAGACTTAGTGGAGCTCGAACAACTTCCGGAAATACAGAAAATCATCCATATCGGTAAAGCCAACGGCGAAATCACGTATGACGAAATCAACGATATTCTCCCCGAAAAACTCACCAATTCGGACAAGATCGACGACGTTTTCATTCTCTTAAATCAGTATGGCATCGAGATAGTCGAGGAATACGAAAAGAAGCAGGTCGGCCGCCGCGGCGATACGTCTTCAGCCGTGGTACCCGGCAATTTTGGCTCGCTGGGCGAGCAGAAAGTGCCCAAGGCTCTGGTGACAGAGCTTAAGGCACAAGGTTACGAAATCAAACAGCCGGAAAACAAAGCCGCGCTGACGATACAAGACCTCGCGATGCAGATGCTGACGAGGGGTTACGACCTCGATTCACTGCAGCTTTTGCTGCAGAAACCCGAATTTCGCCCTGCTGCCTCCAAAAAGAAAAAATCGACCGGTTCAGCGGGTGCGAGCGCGGCGGATGATCCGATCAGATTGTATCTGAAGGAAATCGGCAAAATTTCACTCATCTCCGGCGACAAAGAAGTCGAACTCGCACGCCGCATCGAAGGTGGCGAGAACATCATCGAAGACGCCGTGCTGCGTTCATCTTTGCTGCGCAGCGCTTTTATCAAAGCGTATAATCGCGTAGACAAAGGCACGCTGCGCATCACCGATATCGCACGCGCATCGAAAACCTATTATATCAGCACGAACGAGCAGAAAGAGCTGCGCGATAAGTTCCTGCGCGAGATCAAACCCGTCATCGATTTCGATAAACAGATCTCGTCGCTTAAGGCGAAGCTCAAACGCTACACGCACAAAAGCAAAAAGCACCAGGAAGTGTGGGCGCAGATTCTGAAACTCGAAGGCCTCGCGGCCGAGCACGTGATTCGTGTCGGTGTGTCGCAGAAAGAGCTGCAGAAACACGTCAACAAGATCAAGAGCATGGTTTTCCGCATCAAGGAAATCAAGCGCCACTTCTTGAAACTCAAAGAACGCTACGGCCACGACGTTAAAGGCATCAAGGCATTCAACCGATACATCGAGCGCAACGAAGACCTGCACGTTGTTGAGCGCGAACTCGGCTGTACCGTCGAAGATGTCAAAAACATCATCAAAGATATTCGCAACAATGAGCGCAAACTGCGCCGCATGGAACAGGAAGCAGGTTCACCGACGCTGATTATTCTGTTGTGGGGCGAAAAGATCGCGCGCGGCCAGCGTGAAATTGACGCGGCGAAAAAAGAACTCATCAACGCGAACCTGCGTCTCGTGGTTTCGATCGCGAAACGTTTCGCCAACCGCGGCATGCACTTCTTCGACATGATCCAGGAAGGCAATATCGGCCTCATGCGCGCGGTCGAAAAATTCGAATACCGCAAAGGCTATAAGTTTTCCACGTACGCGACATGGTGGATTCGCCAGGCGATCACGCGCGCGCTGTCAGAACAGGCGCGCACGATACGCATTCCTTCGCACATGATCGAACAGATCAACAAGGTGAACCGCGAAGCGCGTATCTTTCTGCAGGAAACCGGCCGTGAGCCGTCGGACGATGAAATCGGCGAACGCCTCGGCTGGCCGGTAATCAAGGTCAAACAGGTCAAGTCGGTCGCAAAAGACCCTGTTTCGCTCGAAACTCCCGTCGGCGAAGATGAAGATTCAGAACTGGGCGACTTTGTCGAAGACAAGAAGGCGCCAAGCCCGCTGCAATCGACAGCGCAATCGATTCTCGCTGAACAACTCAAGCAAGTACTCGCAACTCTGCCGGCGCGCGAGCAAAAGGTCATCCGCATGCGCTTTGGCCTCGACGACGGTTATACGCACACTCTCGAAGAGGTGGGCTACGTATTCAAGGTAACGCGCGAACGTATTCGGCAGATCGAAGCCAAAGCGCTCCGCCGCTTACGCGCACCAACGCGCATGCGGCGCCTGCGCGATTTCCTCGATCAAAATTGAGTGCCTGAATTATTGCGGGCTGCGCCCCGCAATAATTCAGGCTGAAAGTCTGTTGCAGCGAGACCTTACTACTTTACACCGGCCAAGGCTGGTACAGTACTGGTGCGTGCGTGCAGCGTTTTTACCGATAGCCCTGCTGTTCTCTACGGCAGCCTCTGCTGTCGAATTCGCGCAATATGACCCTGTAAGACACCAGTTCGCGCTCGAAGGCAAAGTCCACTACTACGTCGAAGAATATAACGAGCAGCAACCGCATGAAGCGCTCGAGCTGCTGCAGAAGGGTCACTTCACACGATCGGATTCGGCCCGCCTTTCGCTCGGCTACACAGCAAAAGCCATTTGGGTCGCAGTACCCGTCGCGCAGCTTGCCTCCAAAAGTGACCGGCTGATTCTCGAAATTACCGCGCTCATCGATTCGATCCAGTTCAATTATCTCAACGAGCGCGGGCTGAGATTAGAATCGTTTGTGACCGGGCGCGATATGCCGCTCAGCTCGCGCCCGCTCAATCACCATAATTTTGTTTTCCCGGTCACCCTCGAACGCGGCAGCCGTGGCTTCGTGCTGATACGCCTGATGAGCCAGGGCAGCATGCTGATTCCGCTGAAGCTGATGCCCGAATCGGAATTTTACCAGCTCGATCGTCTCGAGCTGCTGGTGTTTGGCATCTACTTCGGTATCATGGCCGTCATGGTGCTTTATAACCTGTTTCTCTACGCAGCGACGCGCGAACGTTCCTACGCATTCTATGTTTTTTACATTTTATTTTTTCTGCTGTTCCAGTTCGCGCTATGGGGATTTTTCCACGAACTGGTTCTACCCGAATACCCGCAGCTGGCGAAATTCGCACTGCCGCTGTTTCTGCACCTCGCCACCGTATTCCAGCTGTTATTTGCGGCGCAGTTTTTTCAGGCCCGCGATATTATTCCGCGGCTGTACAAAATCTCAGGGTATCTCTCCTTTGCGACATTTCTGTCGCTGCTTGCGGGCGGGCTGATTCCCTACCGCTGGTTCATTACCGTCGGCATACTTACCGGCAGCGGTGCGGCGGTGTTGATTTTCTTTCAGGCGTTGATACTCTATGTGCGCAGGCAAAAGGTCGCGCGCTTCTTTCTGATCGCTTACACCACTCTCATCGGCGGTGTTGTTTTTCTTGCGCTGCGCAATATGGGCATCATCAATTATTCTTTCGTCAGTTCGTACTCCGCGCAAATCGGTTCGGCGCTCGAGGTAGTGCTGCTTTCGCTTGCGCTCGCCGACAAAATCAATATATGGCGCGACGAAAAAGACAAGGCGCAAAAGCAGGTGATTGACCGCGAACGCGAAATGAACCGGGCATTCCAGCTGTTTGTGCCGCAGAAATTTCTTGAACTCGCCGGCGAAACAGACTTCACGAAACTGGAGCTCGGCAAATCGAGCACGCGCGAAATCACCATCTTGTTCTCCGATATCCGCAAGTTCACGAGTCTGTCAGAGACCATGACTCCCGAGCAGAATTTCAGATTTCTGAATTCATACCTGAGCCGCATGGGCCCGATCATTCGCGAGCACGGCGGATTTATCGATAAATTCATCGGCGACGCGATTATGGCTTTGTTTCCAAACGAAGGGCACGGAGGCCCCGGGGCTGCTGCCGCCAGGGATGGCGTCTTTGCGGCAACCGAGGGGCACGGAGGCTCTAGGGCTGCTGCCGCCAGGGATGGCGTCTTTGCGGCAGCCAGGCCCGCCGGCGCCGCGCAGGCAGCGCTGGCAATGCGGCACGAGCTCAAGGCATATAATGCACACCGCGCCAATCAGGGTTACAAACCGATCGACATCGGCATCGGCATCCACACCGGCATGGTGCGCCTCGGTACGATCGGCGAAAACGAACGCTGGGAAGGCACGGTCATCGGCGACACCGTCAATCTCGCTTCGCGCATTGAAAATCTGTCATCCACGTTTAACGCACCGATCGTGGTCAGCGAGGCCGTTTTGGAAACGCTGCCTGCCGGGCAAGCGTGCCGCGAACTCGATACGATTCGCGTTAAGGGTAAACAAAAAGCTGTGAAAGTGTTTGAACTGCTCTCCGATGAAGACTGAGGTGGCACTCAGGCGCCGCGCATTCGCAGTCTTCGGCCGGCTCGAAAAGGAATTCGGCCGCCCGTCATGCCCGCTGCACTTTGCCTCCATCGAGCAGCTGGCCGTCGCGGTCATTCTGTCCGCGCAGTGCACCGATGCGCGCGTGAATCTCGTGACACCCGCGCTGTTTCAGCGCTTTGGCGACATGCAGGCCTTTGCGGACGCGGACGTGGCGGACATCGGGCAGCTGATCTACAGCACGGGTTTTTACCGCAATAAGGCGAAAAACATCCACGCGCTGGCGCAGATTCTCGTGCGCGACCACGGCGGCAAGATTCCCAAGGATTTCAAACTGCTGACCACGCTGCCCGGTATCGGCCGCAAAACTGCCAATGTCATCATGGCGGAGGCGTTCGGCGAAGCGCCCGGTGTCACGGTAGACACACACGTCAAACGTATCAGTCGCCTGCTGGGGTTCACGAAAAGCGACAACGCCGTGATTGTTGAACGCGAACTGATGCAGCTGTTTCCACCGCGGCTATGGCGCGACCTGCCACTGCTGTTGATTTTTCATGGCCGCAAGACCTGTATTGCGCGACGTCCGCAGTGCACAGCGTGCACGCTGCGAAAGCTGTGCCCTTCGGCCCGATAAAAAAGGCCCTTGCGGGCCCCTTTTTGAGTCACGCGGAAAATCCGCTTACTGATTTGGTCACAGACCCCGCAAATCTCTATTTACTGATTTGCTTTGGCATTCTTGGCCATCGACAGCCAGAATGAGCGCACATCAAACCACTTCTCGCCGAGGGAAAGTGTGTTGCTCACTTCGAGGTGGTCGAGGCCTGTCACCCAGAACGAATAGCTGGGGCTGCCTTTCCAGGTACCCCATTTCTGTGAGCTGAGCGGCACCAGACCGTCGTTTTCGATGCCCTGGCCCTTCACCATGCCGCCGATGCCGGTTACGGGTACCAAGAAGCCCATCAACGGGTGCTGGATCAGATCGGGCAGCGTGACTTTTGAACCATACGAGAAATATTTAACACCAGAGGCGTTGGGGGTAGTGCTGTTAAACGACGCGGCGTTGGTAGTCGTGAGTGAGCTCAGCGAAGCCGTCAGGTTATTCTGAGTTCCGCCCCAGACAATTTTCACAAGACCGTTGATCGTGCTCGAAACGTAAGGCAGCAGCCATGATGGCACCACACCCAGCACGATGTCAGCGATCGGGCTGCCATAGTGCGGTGAGTTCAGCGAAGTGATTGAGGCGACCTTGCCCGACATCGCGAGATTCGTCACCATATAACGGCTGTCTAGGCCGCCCTGCGAGTGACCGATAATATGGACTTTTGAATAACCACCCGCCGCCATAAATGCATTGATTTTATCTTTGAGTTCCTGACCGCGGTAAGCATTGGATTGCAGCGCTGATTTACCCGGTGCGTAGACCACCGCACCTTTGGAGCGCAGGTAATCGTCCATGCCACCCCAGTATTTAAAGAGACCGATGAGCGAATTGGTGTCGCCGACACCCCAGCCGAACATACCGTGCGAAAGCACAATCGGATAGCTGCCGGTGAGCGATGTGGTCGAACTGCCTGAGCCGGCAAAGACCTGCCCCAGACTTAATACGATGGTAAACAGAGTTGCTTTAAGTTTCATTCAATAAGATCCCCTTCACGCAATAGTCGCCTGCGGCTGCAAACGTTGAACATAATGTCATTTTTTGAGGGTGCGGGGCCAAAAAAAGGCGGATATCAGAAGAAAAGTGCCAAAATATATGCCAAAGCTTCGCTTTTGCATATATTTTGGCCTCAAACCTATGCGCTGGATAAATGCCCCCCTCTCGCTCTACTTTCTGTTCGCGGCCGCAGTGCAGTACAATGACCCCGACCCGGTGCACTGGATGCTGCTCTATCTGGCATCCGCCGTGACCTGTATTTTGGCGCTGCTAAAGCGCGACCATCTGCCGCTGCTCTACATGCTGATCGGCATGGCCGTGATTGAAATGGCGATCACCGGCGAGGGTTTTGTCACCTGGCTTCGCATCGGCAAAGAGAATCTGATCACTGCGAAAATGACGGCCGAGAAACCCTATATCGAGCTCGGTCGCGAGTTTTTGGGAGCGGGAATCAGCCTTGCAGTGGCGGTGTGGCTGGTTTTCAGAAATAAGAAATCCAATCGTTAAGAGTTTGGCCTGCTGCTGCCTGAGAACCTCGGAAAAACGAAAGGCCCCGCAGTTTAGAAGACTAAACCGCTGCTAAAGCGGCCGAAGCGGCCTGCCTTTCGCTTTTCCGGGTGCAGCAGCATAGCGGCATTACCCTGACAGTCCTCTGTCAGGGTAATGCCGGCGAGCCCGACTCTGCCGGCGGACGGCCCGTGCCACCGCCCTTCTTGTCGAGCAACAACCAGGGGTTTTCGGCCATTTCTTTCGTGAATTTATCGAGCGTGGTCGAGGTGCTGCGGATATTGCGCATGATTGCCACGATCTCCCCTTGAGAAGAATCGAGCAGTGAATTCACTTTGGTGATCGAACCGTTGAGGTTGGTCAGCAGCATCTTGATATCGCCCTTGTTGTCGCCCGCGAGCGTGGCAAAGGTATCTATCATTTTCTGTATGGTGCCCACCAGATTCGAGATCTGCGTCACCATCTGTTCGAGGTTCACGATATTTGTCGCAAACATGGTATCGTCGGGCCTGAGCGGATATTTCTTCACCAGCGAGGGGGTAAGGTCGATCACCGTATCGCCGATCACGTTCTGGTTGGTGATATTCACCCGCGTACCCTGATAGATGACGAATTCCTTATCAATCAGCACACGGGCTTTGAAGTGCAGATCGAGGCCATAGATCGGCACCACTTCTTTGACCTCGCCGATCGTGAAATTTTTGATCTTGATCTGCGTGCCTTTCTTCACGCCGGCGAGTTTTTCAAACCGCACCCAGTATTCGGTGCGGTCGTCGAGCAGATTATAACCGGCGATGAATAACAATACGGAAAGGCCGAAAACGGTGCCGACCAGAACAAAAAGGCCCGTGAAGATGTCGTTGCGGTCAAACTTCATTATGCCTCGTTAAAAGCGCGCATCGGGCCCGTGGTTTTATACTGGCGGTATTGATCGAGAAACATATTGTCCGCATTCTTAATGTCGGCAACCTTACCCTGAAACACAACCTCTCCGCGGTACAGCAGCATAAACTGCATGTCGTGCGTGTCAAAAATTGTCGGATGGTAGGTCGAAATGATATACGCGATGCGCCGCAGATGAATATCCTCGTAAAGCAGTTCGAGTATGCGCCGGGATGCCAGCGGGCAAAGCGCGTCGACCACCGAATCGAGCAGCAGAATGCGCGGTTCGACGATCAGCGCGCGTATCAGCGACACACGCACGGCTTCAGAGGCGGATAACCCCACCGGACGGGTGCGCTTTTTGTGTTCGAGTTCGTAGCGCTCTATCCAGAATTCGGCGGTGGCAAACAGCTCGTCGTCTTTCATTTCGGTGTGGTAACGCAGCGGCAAAATGATATTTTCGAGCGCCGAAAGGTTATTGATGAGCCCCGAGGTCTGTGTCACGTAGCCGACAGTGAAGCGCAGCTTCTCCACATCGACTTCACCGTGCTCGCGCAAATTGACACCGTCGTGAAAAACGTGACCCATGTTTGGCTCATATTTGGCCATAATAAGCCCCATAATCTGGCTCTTGCCGCTGCCTTCGGGGCCGCTGATGAGCAGCCCTTCCCCGCGCCTGAGCGTGAAGCTGATATTGTCGACATGGTCTTTTGACTGGTCGTTGGAATACCAGACATTCTCAAACCGCAGGATTTCGTCACCCATGGATTATGATCAGACTGCGCTGACAGCCGCCGGCTCTGCGTTGCGCATTTGCCCTGCCGCGGCTGACAACGGGCTTCCGCGCAAAACCTGACTCGAGGCGCTGGCAATTTTCAGCGACAGCGTCGAGCCGGAAAAATCGGCAGGGATTTCCATCTGCGGCGGAAAAATGATTTTGCGCCCGTTGCGCATGCGGGCGACCCACTCCGCCGCGTTGCGCCGCGAGGGTTGTTCGGCCATTGCCTCAACCAGCTGACCGATGTAGCGCTTATTGTTGCGGTGCGAACGTTTGAGCTGCTCATCAATGAGTTCGGCAAGGCGGGCTTTTTTAACTTCTTCTGCCACGTCATCGGGATAAAGCTTTTGCGCGATCGTGCCCCGCCGCTGTGAATAGGCAAACATGAAGGCCGAGTCAAAATCGGCCGCGGCCATAACTTCGAGCGTCTCGCGGTAATCCGCATCGCTTTCACCCGGGAAACCGACAATCACGTCGGTGCTGATCGCCACGTCGGCGACGCGCGAGCGCACGTTTTCGACGATGCGCAGAAAATCTTCACGCGTGTAGTTGCGCTTCATACGTTTCAGAGTGCTGTTTGCGCCCGCCTGCAGCGGCATATGCACCTGGTTGCAGAATCGCGGTTCGGCCGCCATGAGATCGATGAGTTCGGGCGGAAAATCTTTCGGATGCGGCGAGGTGAAATAGATGCGCTCGATTGTGGTTTTGGCCAGTAAAGCTTCGATGAGATTCACAAACTTTGCAGATTCGTGGCGGTATGAGTTGACGTTCTGCCCGAGAAGGACAACCGACTTAACGCCGTGCTCAACGAGTGATTTTACTTCGTCGACAACACTCAAAAGTGGCCGCGAGCGTTCGCGCCCGCGCGTATAAGGCACGACGCAGAATGCGCAGAAATTGTCGCAGCCGCGCTGGATTGTGACAAAAGCCGTGATCTTATTGCCGCGTTCGCGCATATGGTGTTCAAACGACGGCACGATATCGTCATAGGTTTCGAGGCGCGAGAGTGCCAGATAACTGCGCGGCGCCGTGCCGGCCGTACCGCTATTCTCACCATCGAGAATCTGCCCAAGGTTGCGCAGCGCATCAGGCCCCATGATAAAATCAATCGGCAGATTTTCATACAGCAGATCTTCCCGCAGATTCTGCGCCATACAACCCAGAATGCCAATCTTGGCGCCACGCTTGTGCAGGTGGCCCAGTTCTTTCAGCCGGTTATAAACAGTCTGGTGCGCGTTTTCGCGGATCGCGCAGGTGTTCAGCAGAATGACATCGGCATCCTCGGCGCTTTGCGTTTGCTGCGCACTCTGCCCGAGAATTTTACCTGCCAAAAGCGAATCATATTCGTTCATCGCGCAGCCATAGGTCTCGATATAAAATTGCTTGTGCTTCATGTCCGCCATACCCACGTGCGCAGATAAGGCGGAGATGGAAACACCCCGAAAACTCCTTTTTGGAATCTAAGACCGGTCCGGGCGGAGCTGGATTATGCGGTTGACGTTCCAGGGGCAGAGCATCTACTCAACCAATGCCGTGAATTGGCAGACGAGGAGAATACATGAAAAAATTATTCATTCTGGGTATCGTTGCGTTGCTCGCCCCGATTGCAGCTCTCTACGCGGATGTGGGCGGAACCTACGCCTGTGAAGGCAAAAACCCAAACGGCGCCCGTTACCAGGGCACTGTCGTCATTTCCGGAGATGCAAACACGGGTTTCAGCTTCAGCTGGACCATCGGCGCGGATTCATATACGGGAACCGGCACTCTATCCGGCGATACGCTGACGGTGGACTGGGGTGCTGCAGACCCGGTCGTTTACAAAGTTAATGCCGACGGCTCTGAACTCAAAGGCCGCTGGGGCCCCGGTGGCAAAGGCAAAGAAAAACTGACAAGGCAATAAAAGGCGCGATAAGCACATAAAAAAAGCGGCGTACGCCGCTTTTTTTATGTGCTTATCGCCTGAAAATCAACCTTCTTCTTCACTTCTGGTGCCGATCAGCAGTTCGTCCGGCGTATCGATGACCGTTTCGCCGATCTGCACCGCAAGACGCGAACCAATACGACCCGGGCGGCATTTGAATTTCGCACGCTCTTCGACTTTAAATGTAAATTCTTCCTTAAGCGTGGTTTTCGGCATCTTGATGATATTGCCGACCTTGAGGTTCATTATGTCTTTGAAGCCGAGGTTCACGGTACCTATCTCAACCGAAATCTGCACCTGAACATTGTCGAGCCGGCTCTGGATCATCGTGCGGTTGACGTCGCTTTCGCCGCGGCGAATCGACGAGAACCAGTACTGTGCCGAGAGTTTCTGGATGATCGGCTCGATGGTGATATAGGGAATACAAAGATTCATCATGCCTTCGGATTCGCCGATCTTTGTTTCGAGGGTAATCAGCATCACCATTTCGTTTGGCGGTACGATCTGTGCAAACTGTGGGTTTGTTTCGATCGTGCCGAGACGCGGCCTGAGGTCGATTACCGTAGACCAGGCTTCGCGCAGGTTACCGAGAATATGCACGATAATACCTTCGACGACCGACATCTCAATGTCGGTGAGTTCACGCGTGAGCTTTGCGTGCTCGCCCGCACCACCGAACAGACGGTCGATAATGGTAAACGTGATCGAGGGGTCGACTTCGAGAATCGCAGAACCTTTCAAGGGGTCCATGTTAATCAGCGACAGCGTGGTTGGGTTGGGTATCGAGCGGATGAATTCTTCATAGGTGAGCTGGTCCACCGACTGCACATGCACCGAAACCATCGCGCGCAGTTTTGCCGAAAGCGCGGTAGTGGTCAGACGCGCGAACGTCTCGTGCATCATCTGTACCGTACGGATCTGGTCTTTCGAGAATTTGTCCGGGCGTTTAAAGTCGTAAATCTTGACTTTTTTCTGCTCGGCCTGCGTCGCAGAAAAATCTTCCTGCTGCGCGTCGCCGCTCGAAATAGCGGATAAAAGCTGGTCTATTTCATCTTGGGATAAGATATCAGTCATTGTTTAACCTGCCCTTTCGTAACACCCGTCATCTCAACCACAGAGGACGCAGAGATCACAGAGAATAGCCTGGTCCAGAACTCTTCTCCTCTGTGCCCTCTGCGTTCTCTGTGGTTCAGCATAATCTTAATCCGCCAGCCTCGACTCGACGCCGGTAATTTGCCATAAGGCATCGCGTTTCGTCAAATAATATGTCGTCAGATAGTCGCGCTCGAAGCCCTCGACGTCGCGGCGTGCGCGCACGCGTACCTGCGCAATCTCACCGTTCTCTTTCGCCTCGCCGCCCAGAACTCTGAACTTAAGCAGCTTGTGCGCACCGCGGCCGCTGAGATATTTGCGGAACTCACCCAACGCATGCGTCTGCTCCTGCGTGGAGTCATGCGCGTATAGCCGGGAGAACTCGGGATAATCGCGGATGATATCCTTCAGTGAAACGTATTTGAAGTACTGCGACCAGTTTTTTGTGTACTCGGCGGAGAGCATCAGATACACAATTTCGCGCGCCGATACACCGGGGGGTTCTACGGACGAATCGCGGTGGTTGTCCCTTTCGGGCAGAACCTCGCGGCTCTGGTCGTAAATCAACCGCAACGACGAGGCCGACGCGAGGAAATAACGCTCGGCCTGCAGCGGATTAGGGTAAAAGTGCGCGGTTATTTTGAGATCCTTCAGGCGCTCAGAAAAGCTTTCCCATTCGACATAGTCGGCGAGGCGGATACGCTTTTCGTATTTTTCGCCGGCATGCACAATCATCTTGCGCATCGGGTATGCTTCGCCGGTGTATTTGCTGTGGTGCGGATCGCGCCAATCTTCTGTTCGCGCATCGAGGACATCCCTGTCCGCGCGAACCCCGGTTCCCCTAAAATACATCTCTTCCTTAACATTGAGCGAACGGCCTTCATGGTCGCGCGCGATGATTGTGAAGTTTTTCAATGGGTTTTCATGCAGGTAGATG
>CAYHJO010000111.1:0-13346 GCA_964356715.1 uncultured Turneriella sp.
AGGCGGCTTCGAATACAAAGGCAATTTTGAAATACCGGCTGACGCCGCTGCGGGCCGTTACACTGTCGAGGTAGTCCGATGAAAAAAGCGCAGATCGCGATAATGCTGCTGTTATGCGCCGCGGCCATCGGCGCCGAAGAAGTGCTCTCGTCGCAACCGGTGGTTATTGCGCCGAAGCGCATAGAAGCCGAAACTGTGCCGCTCGCGAGCCGCGCGATAGAATCAGAAGGGCATGCCGTCAGTATCAATCCGGCACTCGTCGTCGCGAAAATCCAGTTTCCCAAGGGATCGATCAGGCTTCCGGGCGCGGTGCGCAAACAGCTGAATAAACTGGGTTTCAAAGCCGGGCAAAAACTGCGTATTACCGGCTTTGCTGACGCCAGCGCGGCGAAAGGGAATGCCGTAAAGCTGGCCAATCTGCGCGCCCGCGTCGTCGCTTCGTATCTGACCGAGCAGGTGGGCGAAATGCAGATCGAACTGCAATGGAATGGAAGGCCACCCGAAGGTTTTTCCGACGCCGGCGCCGTAATTGAGAGGGGCGAATAATGCACCTGTTCGGTTCGATCGTTTTTAACCTGATGCTGGCCACGGCGGCGTACGCTGCGGGTTCGGCAATTTTGTATCTGCGCAATACGCAGCGCTCGCGACTGCTTGCGCACGCGCGCTCCGCGCTCGAACTGCATCTGATCGCGGTATCGATTTGCGTGTTGCTGCTGCTCTACATGCTTGTTTCCGCGGATTTTTCCATCGTCTACGTGGCTGAACATGTGAACCTGCAATTGCCACTTTTCTATCGCTTCACTTCGCTGTGGGCGGGACAGGCCGGCTCGATGCTGTGGTGGAATTTTCTCGTTGTGGCGTTTTCTTATCTCGCCGTGCGCCATATGCGCCGCGCCGAACCCGCGCTGGAACCATACATCATTGCCATTCTCATGACGCTGTCGCTGTTTTTCACCGCGATCGGCTGTTTTGCACCGACGTCTGATCCGTTCCGTGTGTTTCAGGAAGGCGAAAAGCTGTTTGCGCACGCCGAGGGACGCGGACTGAACCCGCTGCTGCAGCATTGGGCAATGATCATCCATCCGCCGATACTCTACTTCGGTTACGTTTCATTTGCAGTACCGTTCGCGATTGCCATGGCGGCGCTGTTGCACGGCGGCCGTGGATCCACTGCGCGCAAAGACCAAAGAATTAGCTCTGCTAATTCCCAGGGCGCAGAGCCTGAGGCATCCATGCCTATCGGCTGGATAAAATACGTGCGCCGCTGGACGATCTTCAGCTGGTTTTTTCTCGGCGTCGGAATTCTTTTGGGCGGAAAGTGGGCTTACGAAGAACTCGGCTGGGGTGGTTACTGGGCGTGGGACCCGGTCGAAAACGCCTCGCTCATGCCGTGGCTCACCGCCACTGCGTTTCTGCATTCGATCATCGTGCAGGAACGCCGCGGCATGCTCAAAGTCTGGAACATGGTGCTGGTCTCGATCTCATTTATTATGACCGTCGTCGGCACCGCGCTGACGCGCTCGGGTGTTGTACAGTCGGTGCATGCGTTCGCGCAATCGAATCTCGGCTGGTTCTTTCTCGCCTTCATTGTCATTACGGTTGCTTTCTGCTCTTACGCCATCTACCGGCGCTACGACGCGCTCAAATCGGCGCAGCCGATCGAATCGCTGTTAAGCCGCGAAGTGGGTTTTCTGTTCAACAACGTGTTGCTTCTGGCCTCGCTGTTCATCGTGTTTTTCGGCACGATGTATCCGACGCTCAGCGAATGGATTTCAGGGCACCGCGAATCGGTGACCGCCGAGTGGTTCAATAAATTCATGGGCCCGATGGGCATCGCCATACTGTTTCTGACGGGCGTCGGTCCGTTGCTGGCATGGCGCGTGACAACGCTTTCTTCGCTGCTCAAAAATGCGCGCCTGCCGCTTTTGGCTGCGGCCATTGCGGGCACGGCTGCGTGGCTCATCACACGGCAGTTTGTCGTTGAGTGGAATTCCGCGCGGATCATGGCGATCACAACTTTCGCCGTTTCCGCTTTTGTTATCGCGGGTGTGTTCGAAGAATGGACACGCGCGGCAGTTGCGCGCCTCAGATACACAGGAGAATTTTTTCTCATCGCGGCAGTATTGACGCTATTCCAGAATAAACGCCGCTTTCTGGGTTACATGGTGCATGTTGCGCTGGCAATCCTCTTCGCGGGTTTTGCCGGCCTCGCCTTTGGTACAGAAGGCAGACTGATTCTGAACCCCGGAGAAGCGCAGACTTTTGCGGGCTACACGGTGCATGTCGAGAACTACGAAGAGAAGGGGCAACCGGACGGCGCCAAAATACCGCTCTACGGCACGCGCATGGTAACGCTCGGCATTTACCGCGACAACCGGCTCATCGGCCGCGACACGACGGAAATCCGCACATACCCGATGTACAATTTCCGCGAAGGCCGTTATTCCGATTCGCAGAACACTTCCGAACCCGCAATTATTTCGACAGCGTTTACCGACGTTTACCTGCAGCTGGGCGGCGACGAAAAAGGCCGTCTGGTTTTGCAGATGTGGATTAATCCATTGGTGAAATGGGTGTGGGCGGGTTTTGGATTTTTTATCGTGATGGGTTTATTGTTACTCTTGCCCATCGGCGAGAAGAAGGTGCTGAATCTGGGCTGGCTGAAGCTCAGCGTGGCCCCCGAAAAAGCTCCCATTAGCCCATGAATTAATTCATGGGCTAATGGGAGGTGACGATCCGCATTTGGCGACCGGACAAAAAAAAATGGCACCTCCCCCCGGGATACGCCCACTTCTTGTTGACATTCTCCGTTTCTATCCGTCCATTGGAAGTATGAAGTTCTTGCTAAGATGGTTCGCCGGCGCGGCGCTGCTTGCCGCGGTTGCCCCGGTGTTTTCCGCGGAAGAGAAGGCCAAAGGCGCCGAAATGGCGAGGGTGGCAATTATCAAGTATGTCGACAAGACCGGCACCAAAAATTTCGAATACATGCCGGGTTCGCTGCAAGAGGCAATCGGCGGCTCGATGCACCAAAAATTTGAATTTACCGAAGCGGACCTGACGAAGGTTGAGCCGATTGTCGCTCAGGTCAGGGCTAAAAACAAAGGTGTCATAGGCGCAAAAGAGGCAGCGGAAATCTGCCGTCTCGCCGACATCGACATTCTGATCTACGGTGATTTCACCTACAACAAAGAAGAACAGGAAATTGAAATTCACACCAATATTTCGCTGGGCTCGACCGATAAGTTCCGCCTGGTGCCGGCAGTTGAAAACCGCGTCGACAGCACAATCTTTCAGGCAGCCGATAAAGTCGCGACTGACATTGTCGCAGAAATCACCAAGGTCGCTTTGGAGCAGCAGCAGGCAAAGGGCAAGGCGGAGCTCGATAAGAAAAAGAAAACGCAGCTCGAAAAGACAGAAAAATCGACCACGTGGGCAGACATCAACTGGAATTTCCAGATTTCTGCCGGCCCCCTACTGCCTTTAATCAACCGTGCCAATGCCCGCATAAATATGGAGGGCTCGGCGGGTGTGAATGCGCTGTATCGGCTGAGGCAGGCATGGCATGTGGGTGTATTAAGTTCACTTGCCGGAATCAAGACAAATTCCACTACCACAGGCTATACCACCGATCTGACGATAGCCTCTGCGGCAATTGGCGGCGGTTATTTCTGGGATATCTCACCGCGCTGGCGCGCAACGACTCTCATCGGGGCTGGTTATTATTACGGAAAATATAATAGCTACAATAATTGTACATCCCCAAATTGTTCTTCCGGTGGTGGCGGCTTTCAATCAGAAAATTTCGTTGTCAAAAATCCGTTCTTTACCGCCCGCGCAGGCATCCATTTCCTCATCTTCTCATTCTTTGCAGTCGGCCTCGAAGGCGAGTACCGCATGTACTACGATGCGAAACCGGTGAACGCCGTCGGCGGCGCTCTCACATTGAGTGTGGTATTCTAAGGGGGATTTATGAAGTCACGAATCATCCTCACAGTTGCAACGGCTCTCATCCTGAGCCACTGCAACAACCTCGGCCTGTTGGATAAGCTCGAGAATCCGGGGGGAGGCAGCAAGAATGGCAACTATGCCACCAACAATTACATTTTTGTCAGCTCGTGGCTTGTGGATGGAAGCATTAATCCCAGCCCCTATGTTGAATGTGCTGGAATGACGGGTGTTCAAAGGGCCGATTGTGCGTGCACCAAGGCGGCAGAATTCAACAACCGTCTGAAATATGCGGGCCAGAAGTTTTACGCATGGTTGTCGATAAATTCAACGCCAGGTCCCCAGGTCGATGCGATCTGCCGCCTGACCGGGCAAGCGACAGCTTGCACCGTACCTACGGTAGCACAACCATGGTTTAATACGCAGGGACAAACCGTTGCAAATAACCTGAACGATTTCATCTCCTCAACGTTTGCCGCTGCGGTTCGTTACAGTGAAACAGGCGCCGATATAGCACCAGATTTGGTCTGGACTTCAACCGGGAGTGCCGGTACTGCCCTTAATACAACGAGCAGTGATTGCAGTGGCTGGGGCAGTACTGCGCCGTCGACCGGTGGCGTGGGTAGCCGCATCTCAACCGGAGCTGCATGGACAAACTCAAGTTCGTCAGCATGCAGCACATCACAGCGCATCTATTGCGTGGCGCAGCCATAATGCGTAACACCATCAACACACTTTTCTTCATCGCGGCTATTGCCAGCGCACGATGTAACAACTTCAACCTACTCGATAAACTGGAAAACCCGGGGGGTGGTCCCGATTCAAAAAGCCATTACCTATTCGTGTCTTCCGTAAAAACGACAGGTAACCTCGTGAACTTCATGACTGGCAGCTGTGCCGGCAACACCGGCCCGGTCGTGGCGGATTGTACCTGCCAGGTTCTGGCTAAGACAGCAGGTTTGAGCGGCAGTGAAAGCTATGTGGCTTGGCTGTCGACTGCAACAGCAGATGCACTTTGCCGTCTGCAAAACAGCAACACCCTCGCTTGTACGGCAAACAGCGGGACTACCTGGTACAATCGGAGAAACCAACTGGTTGCCTCAGGTCTGGCCGAGCTGGTCTCCGGTAATCTCAGGGCCGCCATTCAATTTACTGAGAACGGCGACGTAACCGATGCAACGCAGGTTTTTACGGGCACAAACGCGAATGGCTCATTTACCGCGAATACCTGCAGTAACTGGTTGAGCGGCGCAGGGAGTGGCGAAGTCGGCAGTCCTTCTGCCACCGGTTTGGACTGGAGCCAAATGGCCAATCCAAATTCACCGCTCATCTGCACCAGCCTTGCCCCCGTTTATTGTATCCGGAAAATCTGAGGCGAATCTATGGAAGCCAAAAGAATAAACGTCTTAGCCATCACAATCCTGACATTCATCAGTGGCGCTTGCAGCAACCTCGGCCTGCTCGATAAGCTGGAAAACCCGGGTGGCACCGGTTCGGTTAGTCAGGGTCAGGCGCTCATCGCTTTTCTGAGTTCACAGTCCACAAATGCCGACTTAAGCAGTTACACTACCGGTCCTTTCGCCAGTTGTGGAGGGCTGACGAACCTGGCGCGCGCCGACTGTGCCTGCCAGACAATGGCAACCAACGCCGGATTACCCATGCCCATGAGCGGTAAGTACATAGCATGGCTCAGTAGCAGCAGCAACGATATGTCTTGCCGTCTGGCTGGTATCACGAGTCCGTTGGTCAGCTGCACGCCACCCAGCGGCGGCCCAACCTGGACAAATACAAATGGGCAGATAATCGCCAACGGTTATGGAGGCATTTTTGGCGGCAGCCTGATGGCTCCGCTGAATTATACAGAAGCAAAAGTACAAGCTTCGGCGGGCGCGCTTGCCTGGACGGGCACGGGTACCGACGGTAAATTGACCGGAACCGCCGCAACGACGACTTGCACTGACTGGTCGCTGGCGGGCTCCGCGATCGGCGGCCTCGCCGATGCCGTCAACGCAAACTGGACCAACAATTCAACACCCCCATCGTGCTCCAGCGGCACTGCGCAGATCTATTGCTTCGCGAAACCATAGCGGCGTAATTTTCTTGCCGCCTCCGATTGGCCACCTTATCTTACTTTTATGGAGTATACCTATATAGTCATCCAAATCAGCGGTTTTTTACTGGTAACGCTGATCCTCGGCGGCACGATGCTCGCCGGCTTTCGCCGCTCCGACGCCGCCGACCGCAAGCTTGCCGAGCGGTTCGCGATGCTCTCTGTAGAAAATCGCGGCCTTATGAAAGAAATGTCGGAAATGACAAAAGAGATTTCACACAAAACAGACGCCGCCATCGACTTTCTGCGTGAGCAATCCATCTTGAACCGCCAAATTCTCGAGCGCGTGGACAAGGGTCGCTCATGAACGTATGATCTACCGCCGCCTCGGCACCACCGATCTCGAGGTCAGTGCTATTGCCCTGGGCACCATGACCTGGGGAGTGCAGAACACCGAAGCCGACGGCCACGAGCAGATGGACTACGCTCTCTCGCAGGGCGTGAATTTTTTCGATACGGCTGAAATGTACGCGGTGCCGCCCTCCCCCGAGACCTATGGCAAAACCGAAAGCATCATTGGCACATGGTTTGCGCAACGTAAGAATCGCGTGAAAGTAATTCTGGCCACAAAGATTGCGGGCAACGGCCTCAAATGGATACACAACGGCGGCGACATCAATCGCGCCTCCATCACCGCCTGTGTCGAAGCGTCGCTGAAACGCCTGCAGACTGACTACATCGACCTCTACCAACTGCACTGGCCGAACCGCGGCTCATACCATTTCGGCCAGCACTGGACTTACAAAATTAAGCAGTCTTCTAACGAACAGGAAATCGATAACTTCACGGAAGTACTGACAACGCTGAAAGAGCTCGTCGCCGCAGGGAAAATCCGCCATGTGGGATTGTCGAATGAAACGGCATGGGGCACGATGAAGTACCTGCATCTTTCTGAAACGAAAGATTTGCCGCGCATGCAGTCGATTCAAAACGAATACAGCCTGATGTACCGCCTGCACGAGAGCGACCTCATGGAAATTTCGCTGCGCGAAAAAGTGGGATTGCTCGCTTGGTCACCGCTCGCGGCGGGCCTCATCACCGGCAAGTACGCGAATGGCGCGCGGCCACCCGGCACTCGCTGGACTCTGTCGACGCGCTTCAACCAGCGCGATACGCCGCAGGCGCATGCCGCAGTCGATCGCTATCTCGGCATCGCCAAGAAGCATAACCTCGACATCGCACAGCTCGCGATTGCGTTCGTGCTCTCGCGCCCCTTTGTCACCAGTGCAATTATCGGTGCGACCAATATGCAGCAGCTCAAGACCAACATCGCTGCGGTGGATTTAACCCTCAGCAACGAGGTGTTAACCGACATCGCCGCTGCGCGGCGCGACTTTCCTATTCCTTTCTAATCTGGAAAGCCGCAACAAACCACTGAGTACACAGAGGGCACAGAGATAAGAACAGCAGTTGTGCCATATCAAATACCTCTGTGCTCTCTGCGTCCTCTGTGGTTGAAATCTTGACTTGCTGCCAATCCAGGACGGCGAGTTTAACATTGTACCTCGCACGGCATAAAACAAAAATAAAAAGACAAAAATCCACCCGCCCTGTATCTATCTATTAGAGGAAAGACGACGGTGGATTTCAACAGCTGGGCCGAGACGATACGCCCGAAACTCGTAAGACTCGCGGCGACACAGCTCAAAGACGAGCATGAAGCCGAAGATGTCGTGCAGGAAACGCTGACGATTCTTTGGCGGCGGGGCCCCGAAGGCATCGCCAACCTCGAAGCGTACGCCGCGCGTGCCGTCTGGCAGAACGCCGGGCAGCGGCGCGCGCGGCGCCATGAGGCGTTGTCGCTCGAAACGGAAATTCTGCGCGCGGCGGGGTTTGACGAACCCGCGGCGCAGGGAGCGGTCGACGACAAATTACAGCAGTGGGATATCGAAGCGGCGATCGGCAACCTGTCGCCTGCGCAACAGGAAGTCGTGCGCCTGCACTACTATGCCGGCTTAAGCTTCAAAGAAATCGGCAACGCCCTAGCGATTTCGATGAATACGGCCGCCAGTCGGTGCCGCTACGCGCTCGACCAGCTGAGATATGCGCTGTCGTCTTACAAAAAAGGAGATTAAGATGGAAGACAAAAAAGAAGAAAACGCAGTGCGCTTCGGCGGCCACGCAGTGCCAGGCATTGCGGGCGTGATTGGCGGCGTGCTATTCGCGGTTGCCGTACCCTGGGTGCTGTTGGTGCACGGGCAAATACTCGGCACAACGATTCTCACGACGCTCGTGATGATTGCGGTGATCGGCGGCGGAGTGATCGCGCTGACGGCGGTGTTTTTTTCACTGGTGATGCCTTCGAGCGTCAATCATGAGAACAACTGGGACAAGTGGGAAAAGCACCTGGAAAGAAAGAAAGACTGAACAAACTAGCCACGGGCTATAGCCCGTGGCCAGATAAACCTAAATCAGCCTGCAATGAGAGAATCGACTGAGAACTTGCCGCCGCCGCTGATGATCAGCGCGATAGCAATGCCAACCGCCAGCAGAAAGAATTCGATGCCCTCGCCTTTCTGCGCGCCGAACCAGTTCATAAAGAAGCCATTCTGCCAGTGTACCATCGCCATCGCCGACAGCATGATTGCGCCGACCCACAGGGCGCCGATGCGCGTGCCTGCGCCGGTCAACAGCATGATGCCCCCGAAGAACTCACCGACAATCACGAGAAATGCGATGATCGCCGGCAGGCCTGCAGTGCCCGTGAAATAGCCCATCGTGCCCTTGAAACCATAGCCGCCGAACCAGCCCAAAAGTTTCTGCGCGCCGTGCGGCAGAATCATCGCCGCAAGTGCGAGTCGCAGCACGAGGCCCGTCCATTCGGCCTGTGTGGCCAATATTGTCTGAATTAATTGTGTCATAAAGTCTCCTCAATTTTTGTGGGCCGTGGCGCTTCTTGCGGCGACAAACACGCATTGGGTAAGAGCAGAAAATGCGCCCAGCGGTGCTGAACATATTTTCTGCGTTAACCCCGCTCAGTTCGTTTCTTCCGAAACCCGCGGCCCGATTTGGTTGACTCATCAACCATTAGATTGAAGCTACATCTATTTAGTTGACTCGTCAACAAAAAGTGTGTATTGTGTCTCTGTGAAGCATGACATGGCGGCGATCAAAGCCTGGCGCGATCTTCTGGCCTACAATACCGAGGCCATCTACCGCACCGAACGCGAACTGAAAGCCGCCGGCGCCATAGCACTTTCCGCTTACGACATCCTCATTGAGCTCGAAACCGCGCCCGAAAAACGCCTGCGCATGTATGACCTTTCGCAGGCCTGTATTCTCACCAAAAGCGGCGCCACCAAAATCGTCAATTCGCTCGAGAAACAAGGTTATCTGAAACGCGAAAAATGCCCGAGCGACCTCAGGGGATCAAATGCGGTGATTACCGCGAAAGGCAGTGCCGCGCTGCGCAAGGCATGGCCTGTCTATAAACAGTGTATTGAGAATTTTTTCACCGCGTCGCTCACTGCGGGTGAAATCGCACAGCTGTCGGTTATATTGCCGAAGCTGCGCGCCAAACTGCCCGGCAATTTTATGGCGCAGGCATGCAGCGAATAACTTTCAGAATTGCCGCCTGACGCATGCGGCGCAAGACGGCAGAGATGAAATTCAAATGGTACTATCCCGCAATTGTGCTGATCGCGGGACTCGCAATTCTGCTCTTCTGGTCTTTCAACAGCGGGGCGCCGAAAGACGCGCAGGGCCGGCCGCGCACGTTCAGCCGCGTCGGCAGCCAGGGGTTTGCGACGCCCGCCGAACTCGAACGCATGCTGAACCGCAATCCCTCGCCGCGCGCAATGCTCGAAGCGTACCGCATACACGCGCAATATCCCGATTTTTCGCGACCGCTCGAGAAGACCATGATAGACCTCATCGATCCGTGGAAAGTCGTCGATGAGCCACTGCCTTTGATCGCTGATGCGACGCTGCGCACCGAGGGCGGCTTAAAAAAACACATCGAAGATCTTAAAAAATCAGGCAAGAGCGATGCCGAAATTGAAAGCGAGCTGAGAAAATATTACGACGCTCAGCCGCGCTACCAGTTTGCCGCGAACCGGCATACGCTGACCTTCGGCGATGAGCTGATCGCGACGCTCAAAATTACCGATGCGAACGGCCTGAAGTTACCCTACACAATCGGCGACGTCTATATTCTGGGCGACCCGCTGTTTGTGCGCGGTCGCCTCGGCACTCCCGATTTTAACGACTCGGGTTTTCCGCCCGATGGCGTCGCCGACGACGGCATCACCACGTTCAACTGGAAAATTCCCGGCGAAGATAAAAAGTTCTGGGGAAACCTCAGGCTCGTCGTGCTCGTCAAACCCAAAGACAGCAAAGAGCCCATCGAGATCACACACACATTTTTTTCGAGCCCCGTGAGTCCGGCAAAATTCACCGAGCAGTTCAGCGAAAGGCTCGACAACGGCAGCCTTGTCATCGACACCGTGGTGGATGTCAGACGCGAGTGCAAATTTATCTTTCAG
This sequence comes from uncultured Turneriella sp., assembly GCA_964356715.1. Lineage (GTDB taxonomy): Bacteria > Spirochaetota > Leptospiria > Turneriellales > Turneriellaceae > Turneriella. The sequence continues at coordinate 10,540 of CAYHJO010000111.1, forward strand.
GCGAATCTGTACGATTACCGCGGTAATCCGACACACTGGGTGACGGTCAATACAGTGCTCGAACCAGGCATGCGTACTGTCTCATTTATTTTTTTCGGCAAAATTTTCCGCGACAATGGCCTGGCAGGCAAGTTTCAGCTGCGCGAACTGAGAGGCACGTGTGAAAACCTGCCGTTTCCCGCGCGCTGGATCGGCGACCCGAACAAAGTGGATGCGATCGCCAACTCGACACCGCTCGAAGAACCGCTGCTGCTTTACATGCCTTATACCTCGCGCACCTACACCACGCAGCGGGAATACAAAGTGACTGATTTCAGCAATGCCGAATGGAATTCGCCCGAAAAAGAAGCGCGGCTCAGAGAGATGGAAGAGCTCGCGAGAAACGAAGGCCGGTAGCCTCGATAAAAATTCCGCCTGCGGCGGAATTCACTCGGCTACCGGTCAAAACAGTGGACGGTGATTATGCCACGTCATTGCAAAGCAATGACAGTGGTCGAAATCACCACTACTTACATCCTAAGCCGAGACTGCGGCAGGAATTGTATTCGAGTTTTGCCGCCGTGTTGATCGAATTCGTGCCATCACCCGTGTGCACCTTATGGTAACCATTCTTGGTGCTCGACCACTCTGTGCCCGAAGCGCGGCCGCTCCAGATGTAGTGATAAGAGAAGCGTGTCGCACCGAGGCAGTTAGAGAAGCTGCCCGTCGTGTTGAGACCACAGGTACTGTGGTATGAAACCGCACCGTCGTCTTCACCGGGCAGAATCACCGACGCACCTGTCCACGTGGCTTCGTAGCCTGCGATCGCGTACACGCCGATACCTTTCATATTGTTGTGGTTGTATGAACCGCGCGCGTTGCCGGTCTTGAGTGCCTCGACCATACCAGTCGACGTCCAGAAAGCGGCGTTGGCAAGTTCAGAACCGCCCGCTGCGCTCGATGACGCCCAGATGCGGCGGATGTTATATGCAGTAGCCGATTTATCGATGAAATATTCAGAAGCGTAACAGCCCGCACTGTGGCAGATAATTGTGCAATAATTGGTGCCTTTACATTTTGCTTCGAGCACCTGATAGAGTTTCGATTGTGCGCGGCAGCTTCCCCATGTGCGCGGGTCAGACGCGCCGTCATAGCCGACGTAGTAGCGCGAGGCGCTGGTGGTGATACTCTTTGCAGTACCCCAGTAGTTGTTGACGTCGGTTGCATAACCGCCCGCCGAGTCGCAATGGCTGCCTGAGCGGCCATGGACAAAGATCACAGACTCTTCGGCCGCGAGGGCTGAGACTGTAACTAGTGCCAGGAAAAATCCTGTTATTTTCATATGGTTCGTGATTACTCCTTCACGCAAAAACTTTTGCTTTTCTCAAGAATCACGCGACCCTCTGGCCGCGCTGCAATAGTTAGATCGGCTCAATACAATGGAGCACGCCAAAAAAAGGGTGAACGAACGTTGCGCTTAGAATAAAACAAATGACATCATCGTCATTAGCGTGCTGCGCTGCCTATTTCGCAGCAGCACATCGTCGCGAACGTCAATCGGCAAAATAGGTGGCCGCTTCGCTATGGTCGTCGATAGTCGTGAAAAAAGATTTCAGTTTTGTGACTTCAAAAATATGCCGCACGACTGCGCGCGGCTGCGTGAACACCACGCGCGCGTCTTCATGTTTGCGCAGCGCGAGAATAAAATTCACCAGCGCGCCGATACCCGACGAATCGATCGTCGCGAGTTCTTCGATATCGATGATAATACGCACGCGCTCTTTCGCCAGCAGCGGTTCGAGCTCGGCGCGAATCTGCTTGGCGGTAAACAGATTGAGAATGCCGCTGAGAAAGGCAATCGTGTAGCCTTTGTCGGGCACTTCCTGGATCAATAGCTTACAGCGGTCAGTCGACATCGGTTATGGCTAAAAAATTTTGCGTCTCTGCGCTGTCCCTACAAAAACTCCTGCCGCATTTTAAGCCGCTCTTCGGCGTTCGGCAGGTAGCCCACTCCGGCGGACATATTGTCTTTGAGGTGCGCGAGGCGGCGCGTCGCGGGTATGACAAACTGCACGCGCGGCTCGGACAGAATAAATTTCAGAAAATACTGCGCCCAGCTACGGATGCCTTTTTCCTGTGCCCACGCGGGTATATTCTTACCACGCACGCGCGCAAACAGACTGCCTTGCCCAAACGGTTCGTTGGCGATCACAGCCACGCCGCGCTCGGCAGCAATGCTCAATAATTGATTTTCTGCCGCCGTCTCGCCCAGCGAATACGGGATCTGCAAAAAATCGAGCTGTTCGCTTTTGAGAATTTTTGCCAACTCACCAAAGGCGGATGTCATGTAGTGCGTGAGACCAATGTACTTATAGATGCCCTTCTCTTTGTATTCGCGCAGCGTCTTCAACTGCGTGCGCCAGCCTTCGGCTGGCCAACGGCCAGTGACGAGGTTGTGAATCTGCATGAGTTCGATTTTTTTTCTGCCCATCTTCTGCAGCGAATCGGCCATCTGGTGAACACCGCGTTCACGCCCCGAAGTCCATACCTTGGTCCCCATAAACAGTTGCGCATTGATGCCGAGCCCGGTCGAAACTTTACCGATGACTGTCTCGGCATTGCCATACATTGGCGATGAATCGACGAACCTGCCACCTAATGAATGAAATTGATGGAATAGGGCCGCAGCATGCTGCGGCTCTATTCCATCCAATATCCGGTATGTACCGAGGCCGATGCGGGGTAGTTCTTCGCCAGTGGAAGGAATGCTTGCCCGGAATTGGCCCGTCGGGCCAATTAAGGGCAAGCTATACGGTGCTGCAGCCACC
>CAYHJO010000112.1:0-13330 GCA_964356715.1 uncultured Turneriella sp.
CATGTGCGCCTATTAAGAAGTCTGCCACGACTCTTTTTTGAGCTCCCCTGCGCTGAACGTAGGTATTGAAAAATTCGCCCGCGCAGATGGCAGTTTCGATATTCGATGGTTCAAATTCGATATGAAAATCATTCAGGAACGCAGTGATATTTTTGCCAATTGCCGGATAAACTTCGGCGATAACGCACTCGCACACAATAAGCCGGCCTTCATTCATCGATCTCAACAGAAAGTTTTCAGACCGTTCGGCAAACTCATTGTCGATTAATATGTCCAAAAGAACTGATGAGTCAACTGCGGTGATCATGCTTTCGATTATTGACGAATCTTTTTCAGATAGGCATCTACGCTGCCGCCGCCCGGTAACTTTCCCTTACCCCGCCAGTTTTTTCCGGGTTGAAGAAGGAGCTTCTTCGTGGCCACAATCTTCCCTTTTACTATAGTTATATCGAGTACAGCGCCTTTGCTTAATCCCATTTCAGTCCGGATTTTCTTGGGAATCGTTATCTGTCCCTTTTCAGAAACAATGGATTTCATACTTCCAAAGTATGAAATCCTACTGAAAGTGACCAAAATATTAGCATTGTATATTGAGACCAAAGGGCGTCGATCGACTACGCAAGCGGCAGGCAACAGAGAATCTCCAGACATTCGGCACGAACGGCACCGAGCCGCTTGTGTATCTGAGCTAGCAGTAGGACTCAAAACCCGATCGTAAACGACCGCAGCGTCGGCGCGCCGCCGCCAAGATCACCAACAGGAGCAAAATACGAATATTGCCCCGATATTGGATCAAAGATATTGGTAAGTGAGCTACTGACTCCCATAGTCAAAACCCATTTACCCGCGTTGCTGCCATACAAAATGGGAATAGCGATCGACCCACCACCGGTGCGATCTAGCGGAATAGGGCCTAGCGAAAAGTAACCGCTGGAGACGGACGGATCGAACAATGTACCCTCTCCGTATCCATTGCCCATTGTGACCAACTTCTTACCTGAATTCGCGCCAGATGTTATGGTAATCACTGCCGAACCGTCATTAGCGAACGCGTTGTTTAGCGAATACATTATTCCGCCGTCCACAAATGTGGCAGTGACCGGATCAAAGTGCAAGGTGTTCGTGCTGTTTCCTGCCACCACCGTCACAAATTTTCCCGCATTTGGTCCTGAATCTATTAGGTAAGTATGAGCTCCCCACCCTGGCCGACCGGCGAGAGTCGACAAATCCGGTGTGCCCAGGCTGAATGCATTAAGGGCCGGGTCATAAAAATACCAAGCGTTGCCACCGGCAAACAGGACTGTTTTCCCCGCGTGCGGGCCGCTCGTCAGCGTGAAATTGTGCGAACCTACGGTTGGGTTCGCTGCCAGCGTGGTCTGCACCGCTGAAAACGTATGGCTATTGGGATCAAACAGCGCCCACGCATTTGTTGCCCCGGCGCAAACAACGACGGTTTGTCCCGCGGCGATGCCTGACTTGACGAGAAAACCATTGGCACCGCTACCCGCGTTGCAGGGTAGATTAGGCCCGGGCGTGAATGCGTTGCTACCGGGATCGTATAGCGAGGTTGTGTTACTGACGCCAGCGTGAATGACGAGCGACTTGCCGGCATGCATTCCCGTCGCAATGGCAAAGGAGAAGGCGCCCTGCCCAGCACGAGCGCTGAGTAATGGGCCGAGTGAAAACCGACTTGTGGCCGGGTCAAAGAGGGCAGTGCGTCCAATTATGCCCGTCGAGACCAGGAGCGTCTTACCTGCGTGAGGCCCCCAGGTGATTTGAAACGCATGAGAGCTGGAGGGCAGGCCCACATTCGTCTCAGGACCTTGCGTGAAACTCGTCGTCGCTGGGTCAAAAAGCGAAGTATATGCATCGGAGCAGCCATGCACGACCAATGTTTTCCCTGCATGTGGGCCTGCCGTTACGGGTATGCTGTGTCCACCCTCACATACGTTTGCCGCGAGGGTCTGGCCCACCGTCATTTTATCGGCAAAGGGGTCATAGATAGACGTTCGCCCTGAGTTGTCGCCATGGACAACCAGAAGTTTGCCGGCATCAGGCCCGCGTTCAATGGGTATGATCTGGCCACCTTCGCCTGAACCCCCGCCGCCCGATAGGTTCTTGCCATATGCAAAGGTGTTCGTGCTAGGGTTGAACCGGAATGTTGCCCAATACCCGCTGAGGATCAACACCTGGCCGGCATAAATACCCGATTTGATCTCGTTGGAAGCTGCGTTGTAGTTAATGACGTTAGGCGTGGTAGGGCCGGCAACCATCGTGCCCGCGAGCGGGTCGTAGAGGGTTGTGGTCGAGGCACCGTACGCGTGAAGAATAATCATGCGGCCTGCCCATGTGCCCGATGGTACTACGAAAGTGTGTGCTCCCCAGTCTGCTGTGGCGCTCAATACCGGGCCGGCCGCGAATGTATTTGTGGCCGGGTTGTAGAGTGCCGTATTCATCGTACCGGCCGCCAACACAACGAGTGTTTTACCGGCATTCGGGCCCGAGTTGATGGCGATGGAATGCGAACCATACCATGCCTTGTTAGGCAAATCGGGGCCGTCAAGCATGCTGTTGTCAGCGGGATTGTAGATCGATGTATACCGCGAACCGTTGAAGTTGGATGACTTGATAATCATGATGCGGCCCGCGTACTGGCCCGAAGTGATGCGAAAGCCGTGCGAACCCCGACCCGTTGAGTTGTGCGAATCATTAGTTACACGCGGCCCAGCGATGAAGCGCATCTCTTCTTGGCAAAACAGGTTCGTGGCGAGAGACCAATCGCCCAATCCCACCATGATGTGGCTCGTCTTGCAGTTCGGGCTCTGGCCGGCCGACGCGGTCTGGCTCGTATTCGCCGGACTCGCGACGACCGTCGTCCCCGACAGCGGCAAGCTTGCTTCCGTTGTGCAACGGGCGAGGCCCGCCAGCAAAAAGAAGCAAAAAAGGACTGGTCTGGTTGCTGACTTAGGCATGCTGTATCACCGTGATCGCAGACACACGCAACCCCGTGCCGACATGCGCGTAAAGCGGTTTTTCACAGGCAGCTGCCACGCCCTGGCGCCAATTTTATTGACAGCACAAATCTCGCCGCCGAGGGCAGGTTGTTCATGAAAAAAACGCATGCGATCCATTACGACGAACTGCCCGAAAGGCAGGTGGCCGATGTGCTTTCCGAAAACGTGCTCTTTATCTTTATCAATCCGACTGAATATCATGGGCCGCACCTCCCGCTTGCCAACGATTACCTGATCAGCCGTGGTCTCGCCGATCGCCTGTCTGTGCGCCTGAAAGAGCAGGGGATTACCGACAAATATGTGATTGCACCGCTGGTGAATCTCGGGCTCGACCCGACGCCGGGGCCCGGCACGATTGCGACATCTGCCGCGGTGTTTGATTACCATCTGTCGCAGTTTGTGCCGAAACTCGCGGCGTATGGCGCAAAGCGCGTCGTGATTATGACGTTCCACGGTGCGCCGCGGCACAACCATGCGCTGCAGCGTTTTGTGACGAAGCTGCGCTCTGCGGGTGTTGCGGCGGTGAACCCGATGAATATTCTGCTCAAGCGCATGTTTGATTACAAGCCCGGCGATTTTTCGGGGGCGCTGGCGCACATCAAAGACAGCGACGAGCGTGAAAAAATCGAGCGCAATCTCGGGCGCGACTACCATGCGGGTTTCTTCGAAAGTTCGCTGACGCTGGCTTTAGCGCCCGATTCGGTGGCGACGTCGTTCAAAGATTTGCCCGATTGTCCGGCGATTGAAGTGCCGGCGTGGCAGAAAGCAGCGATACGCGGCATGCGCTCGCTCGGGCAGACGAATGCCGCACGCGAAGTGACTTTTGCCGCCGAAGCGATGGCGTGGCTTAACCTGCAGCCGTTTCCGGGTTACACCGGAGCGCCGCGTTATGCAAACGCGCGCAGCGGAGAGTTTTTTGTTTCGCGTATTCTCGACGAATATATGGCAGTGGCGCAGGCAGTGTTTGTGCGCGGCGAGACGGGGCCCGAACCCGTGTTGGGTGTGACCGAGATGCTGTCGGGGTTGGCGGGGTTGTAATCGGTGCTTTGGCTGCGCTCTGAAGGCAGAGACACGAAACGGGTCGCAGCAACCGATATAGCGCCGCTTCATGGGCGCAGTCGAAGGGCGCGGGGACTGTGTTAAGACGGAAAATTTACGTCTTTGTAATCTTTGACTTCGAGCAGCAACTGCTGCAGCTTTTTCAGATCTGCTTCGGCGCTTGTCAGGTTTTTAGCCTTTGTGCGCACATTGAGATCGACCAGAATATTACTCATATCATTGAGGCCTAAACTCAGCGCGCTGCCTTTGAGAGTGTGTACACAGTATTCGACTTTGGCCGCATCGCCAGCCGCCGTTGCGGCCAGCGCATCGCTCAAGAGTTTGCCGGAGTTTTCGACAAACTTGCCCAGCAGTTTGCTGATCAGCGCGTCGCCGCCCAGCGCCTTGAGTTCGGCGAGTTTGTCCGCAGCAATTTCAGAAGCCATAGGGGCCTATCTCTGAACGTGTTCTGCGTGTCAATTTGCTCTGCAGAGTGTCGCCCATCGGCGAAGAATTCACACCATAACGGTTTACACCGCGTCGAATCGACCACCCCTGTCGTGCGATGCGGCGCCTGCTCAGTGCCTATGCAAAATTTGCCTGCCATATTTCCCGTGGAATCCAGAATCTGCAGGGAGAGCGCAATTTCGGCTCTCTGGCTTTTTACGCACTCACTGCCTTCGTCGTCTTTGTGCTTTCGCTGGGGCTGCTCAGTCAGGCCTGGCGCGCGTTCAATCTAGAAGCATATAAACCTTCGGTGCCGAGCGAGCTCTTTGACCGCAAAGGCCGCCTCATCACCACCTTTTTTCAAGACCAGCGGATTCTCGTCGCCGATAAAGACATTCCGCGCCATGTCAAGCAGGCATTCATTGCGATGGAAGATAACCACTTCTACGATCACTTCGGTATTTCACCGCAGGGTATTTTTCGCGCGTTTCTGATTAATCTGCAGGCGGGGCAGGTGAAGCAGGGCGGATCGACTATCACGCAGCAGCTGGCGAAGGTGGTGCTGACCGACCAGAAGCGCACTTTCACGCGCAAACTCAAAGAAGCAGCGCTCGCACTCATCATCGATGCGATGTATCCCAAAGACAAGATTCTGCACCTTTACTGCAACCAGATTTATTTCGGCCACGGCAATTATGGTGTCGAGGCCGCGTCGCAGTTTTATTTTGAAAGCCCGGTAAACCGTATTAACGTGTGGCAGGCGGCGATACTCGCGACGCTGCCGAGCTCGCCCAACCGCTATTCGCCGATACGCAACCCGCATATGTCGCGCGCGCGCGTGCAGCATGCGCTGATGAAGATGGTCGATCTGGGCTTCATTACGATCGCCGAGGCGCAGAAAGCCGAAGCCGGCGCGATTGCGTATTATGGCGCGCTCAATATTTCGCCCACCGAAACCGCGTTCGGCCGCCGTGTCGATAACGCTCCGTATTTTTCGGAGTATGTGCGCCCGCTGCTCGAAAAAGAATTCGGTAAGCAGGCGCTTTATAATGAAGGATTAAAAATCCACACGGGTCTCGACCTCGAACACCAGCAGGCCGCACAGGAGGCGCTGTGGCGCGGCCTGAGGTCGCAGAACGCCATCTCGCGCAATTATTTCTTCTCGAAACAGCTCGAACTGTCCCACGAATATTCTGCACTGCTTTCGCTCGCACAGCTGAGCATGAACCTGCCCGATCTGCATCCCGCGAAGCGTTTCGACCAGTACGAGATGCACATGAACTTCTTCGAGGAATTCCTCGACCCGCTCGAACTGGTGAACCTGGGGTTTGGCGGCGACGATAGCATGGACGCGATGCTGGTTTCGCTGCGCGCGGATAATCCGTTTGCGAACCGCTATCTCGCAGTACAGGGCGCGCTGGCAGAGATCGACCATGCCACGGGCGAGGTGACCGCGGTGGTCGGTGGCGCGCCGTTCAGCACGCAGAACCAGATAAACCGTGCAATACAGATGGAGCGCCAGCCCGGTTCGTCTTTCAAGCCGCTGCTCTATGCCGCGGCAATTGAAAGCAAAAAAATCACCGCTGCCACGCAGTTCCCCGATTCGCCGATCATCTCGATCGACGAACAGGGGGATCTCTGGATGCCGGAAAACTATTCGGCCGGTTTTCGCGGTTTTATCACGCTGCGCGACGCGCTGCGCTACTCGGTGAATACCGTCAGTATCGTTGTCGCGCGCGAAGTGGGGCTCGGTAATATTATTCCGACGCTGGCGCGCGAGCTTTACGTCAAACCGCAGCAGATTCCGTACAACCTGTCGATCGCGCTCGGTACGTTTGAAGTTTCGCCGTTGCACATGGCGCGCGCTTTTGCGCATTTTCCGCGCGGCGGTGAAAGTCTCGAACCCGTGCTGCTGAAGCAGGTCTATGACCGCAACAAGAAGCTGATCAAAGATTTTACACCGAAGCAGAAAAAAGAGCAGGTGATCAGCGCCGGCACAGCGACGATAATCCGCTCATTGCTTGAAACTGCGGTGAATACCGGCACCGGTGCTTCGGTGCGCAAAACGGGTTATGGCGGTTACGCGGCGGGCAAAACCGGCACGACAAACGGATTCCGCGACGCGTGGTTTGTCGGTTTCAACAAACGGTATACCTCCGCCGTATGGGTGGGCTACGACAGACCCAGTCTGTCGCTCGGGCCGGGGCAGGCCGGAGCGGGTGTGGCGGCGCCTATCTGGGCAAGATTCCAGAGTCGCCTTTCCGGTACTGTCTCAAAAGAAGAAGAATACCTGAAATCCGCCGAGCTGACGGAGATCACCTATTGCCGCAGCAACGGTCTGCCGGCAACGGATAGCTGCAGCGAACCTTACCGCGAAATGTTTCTCGACGACACCGGGCCGGAAACCGGCAACAATATCAACCTCGGCGACGCGACGGAAACGGTGATCAACATACCGATGACGTCGCTGCCTGAAAAGAAGAACCCGACGCGCACCAGGGAATTTTTCGAAGGGGAAGACGAATGAGTCTCGCGACGCGTTACCGGCCGCAGACGTTCGAAGACCTCGTCGGCCAGCTTTCGGCGGCGCAAAGTCTCAAAAACGCTCTCGATTTCCGCAAGATCGGACACGCGTACCTGTTCCACGGCGCGCGCGGCGTGGGCAAAACCACGATGGCGCGCATTTTGGCAAAGGCGCTCAACTGTACCAACGGGCCAACTTCGCAGATCTGTAACGTCTGCGAGCATTGCGTCGAAATTGCCGAGGGACGCTCGACCGACGTGATCGAAATCGACGCGGCTTCGAACCGCGGCATAGACAATATACGTGAGCTGAGAGCGCAGGCCGTATTTGCGCCGATGAAGTCGCGTTACAAGGTCTATATCATCGACGAAGTGCACATGCTGACTTCCGAGTCGTTTAATGCGCTCTTGAAAACTCTCGAAGAACCGCCGCACCACGTCGTGTTTATTCTCGCGACGACGGAGTTGCATAAAATTCCCGAAACAATCACCTCGCGCTGCCAGGTCTATACTTTCAGGAAGTTTAACGCGCGCGAAATCGCCGATCGCCTCGCGCATATTCTCGAAAAAGAGCAGATCGCGTTCGAGCGCGACGCGCTGCTGCCGATTGCCGAACGCGGCGAAGGTTCGCTGCGCGACGCGATTTCGCTGCTCGACCAGACGCTGGCTTTTTCCGGGCAGAACTCGCTGACCGTTGCCGCGGTGCGCGAATCGCTCGATATTCTGCCCGTTGAAACCTATAACAATTTTGTGCACGGGCTGCGCACAGGCGATCTGCACGCGATACTGAATACGATCCACGAACTCACGCAGGGCGGCGCGAATCTGCGCGTTTTCCTGAAAGACCTGCTGGCATATTTGCGAGCGATGGTGCTGGTCAGCGAAAAGGTGCAGGTGCATTCGCTTTCAAAGGAAGACCTCGAACAGATCGGCCGCGCCGCGCATGCGTGGGACCGCAATGCGCTGATCAGGGTATTCCAGCAGCTGTTCCGTCTCAATCAGGATTTCGGCCAGATGCTGTCGGCGAAGAGCAGCGAGCTGCGTATGGCGTTGGAAATTTCCCTCGTCGATCTCGTGCAAAAACTCAAAGAACCTTCAGTTTCGGCGCTGGTACAGAAGATCGAACGCCTGAAGACCGCGATTGAAACCGGCAAACCGTTCGATGATGCGCAGGCTGCAGACGCGGTGGCCGCGGCCGCCAGAGTGGATATAGGTCCTGAAGCAGAGCAGGCCACGGCGCCGCAGACAACGGCAAAGGCACCGGCAACGGATGCGACTTCTGCCCACGATACCGGTGCGCTGTTGCAGAAGGCATTCCTCGCCGAAGAAGTGCCGGTGAACCCGGATACGCAGAAACTGTTCAGTCCCTGACCGATCGAAAGGCTCCGAAACGAATTGCGGTTGAACGCCTGTCCGTGTTAGCGGCACCGTACATTCGTCCCAGGAGACGGCATGAAATGACATCCGTGTCAGCCCCCCCGGGATTATCGTGTATCATCGGAGAATTTATGAAAAAATATGCAATCATTGTATCCACGCTTTTCAGTCTGAGCGGCGTTTCTGCGCAAAACCAGAGTCCGCAGGAAAAACTCGAAGCTGCGATCTACGCGGATAATCCCACTGAGATCAAAGCCGCTGTGAAAGCTGGCGCCAACCCGAATGGCGCGACCTATGGCGGTCATTACCTGGGCGTTGCGGCGACGCGGGGCGCACTGAAATCTGTGCGCGCGCTGGTTGAAACGGGCGCGGATGTCAACCGCAGCACTTCAGGCGGCTGGACAGCCGCCATGGCCGCGGCCGACAACGGCCATCTCGAAGTGCTGAAATACCTGGCTGCGCAGAAAGCAGACCTCAAGGCGCGCACGCGCATGGGCCGCAGCGTGCTGATGCGCGCTGCGTACCACGGGCAGACCGCCGTTGTGCAATACCTGATTTCCAGAGGTGCAGAAGTGAAAGAGGCGGATTCCAGCGGTGTGACGGCGCTTATGCTGGCAGCGCAGCAGGGTTACGACAAAACCGTAAAGGCGCTGCTCGATGCCGGCGCGGACAAAAACGCGCAATCGGGAAAACAAAAGACCGCACTGATGCTGGCACGCGAAACGCAGGCGGCGAATCAGACTTATCGCGCCGATGATTTCAAGCGCACGATTGCGCTGCTCAGCGCCCCTGAGAAGAAGGCGTTAGGCAAGCTGATCGGCAAAGTGTTCAGCGCCGACGGCAAAAAAATAGAAATCCGCGGCGAGGGCATTCATGTCGCCAAAGACGGTACAAAACTGAAAATAAAATCCGCCGACGGCGAAATCGCAGCGACGGTGACCAAGACTCTGCATACCAAGATTAAGGCGACGGCGGCTAAATCGGGCGCTAAAAAAGGCGACGCGGTTTACCTGGCGAAGTGACGTGAACAAACCGCTCAGGGCAATTTCTGATCTTTATGCGTCCGTTGCGGCCCAAAGTGCGGTGGCGCATTTCAGGCAGCATGCCTGGCCGCAGGTGGAGAAATTTCTCATCGCGGGGCCGACACTCGTTGGCTTTCTCATTGGCATCCTGAAATATCCGCCACGCCACGCGGCTTTCGAAGTCGCGTTTCAGTCGCTGGTGATTTTTTCCGGTTATGTCGCAGCGCTCGTGGCGGTGCAGGCGCTCGACAGCCTGTTTTTTAACAGCTGGCCGCTTTTTTTGGGCGTGTCCCGGTCGTTGCTGGCGACGGGCTATCTGGCTCTGACTGCGACGCAATATCTGCCGTGGCGCAGCGGAAATCCGCGCATGTTCGGTTTCACTGAGCGTGCCCGGGCCAGGTTTAACCGGGCACTCGGCGATGCTCGGTGAAACACTGAACAGCGGAACGGCCATAAGGCTGCGCAAAATTCCCGCGGATTTCCGCAAGCGATACAAAGATATTTTACATAATACCGGCACGCTCATTGCCGAGCACAAGCTGATTGAAAACGGTGACCGCATCATGGTCGCGGTTTCGGGCGGTAAAGATTCTCACGCATTGCTGCATATTCTCGCCGATTTAATGGCAAAAGCACCGATTGGATTTTCCGTCGTGGCGTATACGCTCGACCAGAAGCAACCGGGGTTTGACGCGGCGGCGCTGATCGCCTATTATGAAGAGCTGGGTGTCGAATACGTACTTGGTCAGCGCGATACGTATTCCATCGTCACGGATAAAATCGAACCTGGCAGCACGTATTGCTCGCTGTGTTCGCGCCTGCGCCGCGGCATTTTGTACGATGAGGCGCGCAGGCTCGGCGCGAACAAAATCGCACTCGGTCACCATGCGAACGATGCGCTCGAGACGCTGCTGATGAATCTCTTTTACAGCGGTAAACTCGCCGCGATGCCGCCCAAACTGATCAGCGACGACGGCCTCAGCGTCGTTATCAGGCCGCTGTTGCGCGTCGAAGAGCATTCGCTGGCCGCTCTGGCGGCGGCGCTGCAGTTTCCGATTCTGCCGTGTAATCTGTGCAACAACCAGGAAGGCCTGCAGCGCACGCGCATTAAGAAACTGATCGAAGACGAAATCGCGCGCAACCCGATTCTGATGCATTCGGCAAAAGCCGCGATGGGAAACGTAAAACCCTCGCATCTGTGGGATGTCGCGCTCTCTAAATCATCGGGGTAAAACCGCCGGAAAAATTTATGGCGCAGGAAAAAAAGAAATCCGGCAAGGTGATACCGCTGTTTGCCGGTTTGCGGCGCCGTAAAAAGCCCGATGCGCAGATCGCGCAGAGCGGCACGCAGCTGTTTCGCCAGGTCGTGACCTATGTGCGTGACCGCGCAAAAGAGCGCCATATCGGCTGGAGTCTGATCCCCGCGCTCATCACGCTGCGCATTGTCGCCGCAGAAAACCTGCGCGCGATCAGGGCAGCGTTTGAAAACGGCATCGCATCCGATAAACCGGTGCATCCCGATCTTTTGAGCGAATTTCTCGAAATGCGGCGTTATTTTACCGCGGCGATTGTTTACAAGGCTGCGCAGAACTGGAAACCGCAGTTTATCAACCGCAAACAATCTTTGCGGCTCGATGATCTGCTCGACGAAATGCAGGATCTCAGCGATAATAATGCATGGGACTGGGTCAGCTTCCATGAAACCGAATTTGAGTTTTTTCTCGAAATCGCAAATCTGTCGCGCTTCACGACGGCACGGTTTGTGCTCAACCGAATTCGGCGCGATTATCTCGACTCGGTTCTGGCTTATAACAAAAATTTCTGGAATATGCGCAGCGCTATCGTTGTATATCGCAGCGTGGCGAAGCTGATCCGCGAGCGCAAACCCGCTGAAGCCGAAGGGGAGATACTGAACTTCTTCACGCAGAACGATCTCGCGATTTTGCAATATTATGCGAGCCAGATTCTCGCGCAGGGCTTTGAATTTACTTCTCAGGTGCCGCGCGAGAATATGCGCCCGGTCTATGCCTCATCGGTGCCCAGCCTGAGTGATCTCGAAATCGGCAAAGCGGTGCGTCACGCCCTCGCAGAAGATAAGGCCTCGGCCGATATTACGACTCAGGCTATTTTTATCGAACCGCTGCAGTCCAAAGGCCGCATCTTTGTCAAATCAGCATGTGTACTCTGCGGTGTTCGCGTGGCGGAGCAGACATTCCGCTATTTTGATTCGGCGATGGAGATTACGTTCAAAGCCAACGACGGCGACAAATTGCAGCCAGGCCAGACGGTGCTCGAATTTAAGGGTGACATACGCGCCGTGCTCCGGGCCGAGCGCGTGGCGCTCAATTTTCTCGCAGTGATGAGCAGCATTTCGACACGCACGCACCGCGTTGCCGAAGCGGCGCGAAAGTTTAATGTCAGGGTTCTGGATACAAGGAAAACAATTCCGATGCTGCGCTCGATCTCAAAATACGCAGTCGTCAGGGGCGGCGGCTTCAACCACCGCCATGATTTATCTGAAATGGGTCTCATCAAAGATAACCATATTGCGCAGGCCGGGTCTGTGGCGGCGGCGGTATTGGCTTTCAGGCGCCACGCTCCGTTCACGCCGCTGGAGGTCGAGGTCGACACGCTCGACCAGCTCGACGAAGTGCTGCCGCTCAAACCCGATATGGTGTTGCTCGATAATATGGATCAGCCGGCGATGGCGAAGGCAATGCAGATGATCCGCGCGGCGAATCTGCGTCAGGGAACCAGGATCACGGCGGAAGCCTCGGGCGGCTTCACCGTAGATAACCTGGAGCGGCTCGCGGATACCGGTGTTGATTTTGTCAGCCTGGGTTCGATCACCAACGTGATCGAGCCGCCGGATTTCAGTCTGGAAATCCTTTAACTCCTCCTTGTCAACTTTCGCGTGGGCCAGATGCCCTCGTCATCTGTTTCCCGCGTCGGTAGGATTGTAGCGGTACACTTCCGTGTAAGGCAAACCGACACCGCCGAGGTCTTTGAGAGTGAAGCTGATGTAGACCGTCTGTTCAAGAAAGCTTGTGCGATCGCGCAGGTAGGTACCGGTATAGATTGTTTTGCGCTGCGAAGAGAACGTGAGCCGCAGCAGCCATTTGTGCAAATCGTGTTCCACGCTGGCGAAAAAACTCTCGAGATTCAGAATGCGGTTTTGCCTCGCGCTCGCATCGAACGGGTTCAGCGACTTCAGCGCGTCGTCAAAGAAAGGCACGTACGCGGGGTTCAGTCCCTGACCGTTGGAGAGCATCTGCTGGTAACGTTCAAACTGGTCGGCGATCGCATTGAGAGCAAAGCGGAAACGCCAGTGGTCGTGCAGCTGGATATCTGTTTCAAATCCCAGTCTGAGATTCGATTCGGCGATGTTGATAAAATTGTGGCGATAGGTCGAGGTAATTTTGAACAGCGAAAGTTCGCGCATCAGCGGCAGTTTGTACCCTCCGAGACGGTAATAGAACTGGAAATCGTTGGTATTCATCGTGTCGAACTGCAGTGAGTACGCCGCGCTGTCGAGAACGCCGATGCCGTTAAAATGGTTATACTTGCGCTGGTTTAACCCATAGAGGTTCGCGGTAAATCCGCGCGTGAAGTCATAGTCTGCCTGCGTGCGCGCGACGAGATCTGACCAGCGTTCCTGTTCTTTGAGCGTATTGGGGTACGGCCTCAGATCGCGCGTTGCAGCGACGGAAATCAGCGCGTACGGATTCAGGTCTGATATCACCGAAGCCGTGACCGCGTGCGCACGGTCGTGGTTGAATGTCAGATCCGGGTTCTGGTCCAGAAACGAAAAGCGGCGCGTGTAGATACCCTGAGCATAAAGAAACGGATAACCGACGCGCAGCGTGTCTGTCGTAAAAATATACGCGTAACTCTGCCGTGCCATTTCAC
>CAYHJO010000113.1:0-13259 GCA_964356715.1 uncultured Turneriella sp.
TAAAAATACCATTCTTTGGCGTTGATGCGATTCAACCCTGCCTCTGGTTTTGCCGCGACGCCTAAGACCACGTCTTCACTCAACGCACACGCTGGCACATCCAGCTTCACCTTCCCCGGAATCTCAATCACGCCCGGCACACCCGCTTCAAACAACTTCACCACCGCATTCGTCGGTGCAGCCGAACCCACGATGTGCGCCTTTTGTCCAATCTTGACCCACTTGCCGATGAAAATGCCCTGCGCCTCAACCTTCTGGTCGATATCGAGCGTGCCGAAGGGAGCATACACATTCGCGTTGACGAGCGCCTTCTGGCCGATTTTTGCAGCCGCCTGATTGATCGCGCTTGAACCCTCGACATAGATCAGCATATCATTCGCATTCGTCGACGCCGCGCGCACGATCGATTTTTGATCGACGGTAAATTTTCCTTTCACGAGCAGCACGCAAACTGCGTTCGCTGCGCATTCGAGCGTCGCCTTTTGGCCGATTTCAACCTCGTTGAGTTGATAATATCCGCCGGTGAGCATAAGGCTGGATTTTTGAGAAATGGATAGCTTGCGATAATTTCCTGGGGCCAGAGTCTGACTGCCACTCACAGAAACGTCGCCCGTTCCCGGAGACCCCACTAAAAAGACAGGCAACTCGGGCAAAACACCGAATGCATTTTGATTCGGCGCACTTGCCTTCTTGTCCACGGTATACTCGCGCGCTTCGAGGCGCGCCGGTATATTCACCTTTTGTTTGATGTTGATCGTATCGGCTTTGAGCGTTTTATCCGCCGCGAATGTGGCTTGCTGATCAATTGTTAGCTCCGCATTATTCGCAACGCAGGTTGCACCCGAACAGGTGCCGATAACGGCGATGTCTGCGTTGATGTTGGCTTTTTGATCGATGGCGATCGAATGGATTGCAAGAATGCCTTTGACAGGCACAGCAGACGTTTGACTGGCAGGCGTAACGGGCGGGTTAACGGGCGTCACGCCGGGTGGCAACTGGCTTAGACTCGGCGTGGAAAGAACCGAAGGATCTTGATTGTTTTTATTTGAACAAGAAAAAAAGACGAAGGCGACCATCGCAGCGCAAAAGGTCTTGAATATTTTCATAAAACTTTCCCCAAGCCGAAATTTATCCCAGTGACCGCATTGCTGCGGAAGCGCCGGGTTGGCTATGGGGTTAATTTTAGACACCCCGTCGATATTTTTACTATCAAGATAGAGAATAGAAGAGTCCACGGAAACCAATTGAGAGGACAACCTTTTCGTCGTCATCGGTCATCATGTAGGGGTAGGTTTAAACCTACCCCTACATGATGACCAACACGGAATCAAAATATGCTTTTACGCTGCATGAATATTTGTTTTTGGCAGATTTATGCATACGCGCAATAAATGGGATCTCATTTATCATCTAGTCTTCGGAACAAAAAACAAACTTGAATTTCTGTCCGAAGAAATGATTACAGAATTGCAGACAACCCTCGCGGCAAAAGCAAACGAACTTGGCGGCGACATTCTCGCCTGCAACGGCCATAAAGATTACCTGCATATTCTCGTATCCATGCCGCCCCGGATTTCAGTTTCCGAACTCGTAAAAAACCTGAAGGGCTACAGCTCACATCTTCTACCCAATCTGATTTGGCAACGCGGTTACGGAGCCTTCACCGTCGATCGCCGTTCGGTAGGAACAATCAAACAGTATATCAGGAATCAAAAAGAACGCCATGCCACGTAATGCGGCACGTATGTCCGCCGGGATAATTCGACGGCCGCAGGGTTCGTAGGGGTAGGTTTAAACCTACCCCTACGAACCGACCGTATCGACACCGACCGACCTCAACCGACGCCGAACAGGAACCTTAATCCACCTGCCGCGCGACGTTAATCGCATTCTTACCGTCCATCACGGTCACATAGATGTAGGAGTATGAACCCTTGGTCATCGAAGTGCTCGAGAAGAAGTATTTGAAGTTGATCGGGTTGGTCAGACCAGCGGTAGTCTGCTGGACGAAGTCGTTGTGTCCATCATTGCCTGAATTGTCAGAATCAATTTCAGACACTGTCGTCCTGAAAATCCGCACACCGTCGATGGTGTTATCAAGGCCAACATAAAGCGCCCCTCCGTTTACCGTCAGCACGCTGATCGCAAGGTTATTCGCGCCACCGCTGAAATTGCTGATCGTCAGCGCCTTCTTCCAGTTCGTCTGAGTCGTGCAGTTTGCACTACACTTCCAAAGCTCAGCTCCGTTGTTTACAGTTTCCAGAACTGACGTCTGGCTCTGCCCCAGATTTCGTGCCATATACATCACATTTTTATACACAGTAAGGAAAGGCACACCCTTCTGGCCCGGGCGAATCTTGCCAAGGCCCCCCACATTTGTGTCGCTCGGGTTGCCATAAGGCAATACCAGCGTGGGTCCATTCGTCGTCCCCAGATATGTGTTATCGAGAATCGGATTACCCACACCGCCGTTTAGCCCGGCAGAATTGAAGCTCGCGCTCGAAGTGGGCGCGCCCGTCGAATAATTCATACCACCGTTGTTCGCAATGTAAAACGTATCCGTCGGAGTCGGCCCACCACCGGCAGGAATATAGATCATGCTGTCTATACCCACCGTTGCGCCGGACGTCGCCGGGTTGTCACCCGCTGCCGCCTTGCCCAAAGGCTTCACACCGTTCACACCAAGTTCGGCCGTAGAACCCGCAGTCTGGCACGAAAGCGTACCCGAGCTGTTGATCAATTGCTGCCGGATCAGGAACGGAGCCTGAATACCGTGCTTTGACGCCATGCCTACGTAATAGCTGTCGCCAAAGGTGTATTGCAGGTTCGCACTCGCGGTATTCGCGCCACCGGTGAACGACGGCATTGGACAGGCGACCCAGTTCAATTGCGAATCTATATCCTGCGTGAAGTAAGAATAGCCTACGTTCTGTTTGAGCGGCCCCGCAGTAAGAATCTCGAGATTGCTAAGACCAGTCAGTATTCCTGAGTTAAACCCGACGAGGCCCTTCTCCTGATTCGGCCCATAGAGCGGTGCTACGGTACAAGAAGCAGGGTCTGTATACGTCTGCTTGTAGATAGTCAGGCCTGAGGCGGTAGAGCCCGAATACCCGACTGTATCCAAGGTCAGCGATGTGGCGGTTGCTGCGCTGACCTTATAGACCACACCCTGAATGTTCACGTAAGAGCCGGAGCCCATACCTTCGGTAACATAACTACTGCCGGTACCAGTAATCGTTGCGTTCCCTTTAGTGACCGCTGCCGTTCCGCTCAGTGTCGTCACAGTCAATCCGGTTGTACCAAAACTTGTCTGGTTCAAACACGAAGCTCCTGAAGCCGGACCGACGAAGCTCACCGTTACGGGATTCAGACCGTCGGCCTCAAAGCGGAATGCACCCGAGTTATAGTCGTTCGGCCCGAGGTAGACCTTGCCTGAGTAATTGAAGGCAAACGAGAAGGTCGTGCCGTCGGCAAATGGGTTTTGGAACATCGGACCATCGGCAAAGCTGTTGATCGCGGAACCCATACCCCTGAACGACGCCAGGTTATTCGGCGTAACATCCATGACGTTACCAGTTGCATCGCTGACACGCGTCGTTGTCGCAGTCGCAGTATTATAAACCGTCGCGGTGTAATAGGAACCTGTCTGAGTTGCCGTGTGCGTCAGAATAAATTCTGAGGTGTTTGATGCCTGAAGCACCGAACTGACCGTACCCAAGGTGGGCGCAAAGTCGTAACGATACTGATTGCCGGCAACCGATGTATCCATATCGCTATCGCAAAGGCTCGTCGTATAACCGTTGCCGGAAGCCTTGCACTCTGCAGAACCCGCCACGTCACCGGTTTTCATCGGCTCACTGTATGACAAGAGCACCGTGTTGAGCGAGGTCGCAGTCGCCAGCAGAATACGCGGCTTCGTGACATCCCCGGAGGCTGTGCCATAGGTGGTCACAATGTTTGGCAGCGTCAGCGGCGCGCCTTCATTCACGTCTACGATTGACGACGAACCGGTAATCTGGTACACGCAGGTGCCCGACTGTGACGTTGTTTCGAGGTCATAGATGCGCCGTGTGCCGCCTACCTGCGTCACCGAACTTGGATTGCCGGTGACCGCCGGCGTGCAACTCGCCAGCGTGGCCAGCGTGTAATTCGCCGCAGTCAGCGCGGTCGAATTCACCGCCTCGGAGAACAACACACGCAGGTAATATTTCGAAGTGCCTGTGTTGTAATACGAACTCGCAGTCATCAGGTATGGCTTCGTGGCTTCGAGAATTGTCGCCTCGTTGGCATTAGTGCCGGTATTACCGGCCAGCATGGCTTGATTTGCGGCATCGTAGATCGCCGCCGCACCATTCGCGCCGAGTTTGTCCGATGAGAAATCCGCCAGCGCATACGTTGTATTCATCGTCAATATAACGAATCCGTCAACGCTGCCGTCGGCGTCGCTACCCATTGATGAGATGCTGGCAACGTTGGCGCCGGAATCATTGTCATACGTGAAGTCAGTCGCGGCGATGTTGCCTGTGGGCGGCGTGCCCGTCACGCTCCACACCGGCTCGCTGAAGGAGACAAAGAGGCTCGTTGAACCGACCGTCCCTGTCGCCGTCACAATGACCGGCAAAGCCTTGTCCGCCTCTGCCGTAAAGGCCGTCGACAGCAGGGATCCGCTCGCTGCCGTACTGCAAGCTGCCGGTGCAGTATAAAGATAACATGCGCCCACGCCGACCGTGCCACGAAGACCGACAGAGCCCGTGGTTGCGGTGAGATCAGGTTTTGAACCCGTGTCGGGATCAGAACCTTCAGCAAAACCAATCCAGATAACAGTGTCCGAATCACTCGCATCGCCTTCCGAGGTGGTCGAATCTATCGTCGTGCGCGTGTCGAGCCTCAGGTTACTGTAACCGGCGATCTGCCAGTCAGTCGTGACGGTACCCAGCGATGTTGCCACATAACCCGGAAATGTCGTAGCATCGACTGCAACGTCAAACGTCACCTTCACGTGATCGATATAGCCGTTGTGGTTGGTGTCTTTATACTCAACCGCAGTGATGACCGGGCCTTTGTTCCCGGAATCGAATGTACCGGTGATGACCGGCAGGCCCGAAGTCATGTTGCCGGCAAGATTGCTCGCCGTATCGGTCAGGTTTGCATAAGCAGGATTAATTGCTTTGATGCTGTCACCCACCGCAACCGTGGCATTGGCGTTCTGGAAGGTCACGGTCAATTGTGTATTGCCCGATCCCCAGGCGATTGAGTTGTGGTCGGCAAACGCCGCAAACTTCGTGTTCGTGCCCGCAATGGTAAAGACCGTATCGAGATCCACCGAGTTACCCTGCAGATCATAAGCGGTCATCGCTTCTGAGAAACTGATGACCAGCGTATCGCCAACGTTGAGACCCAGCTCAGCTGCGCCGCCTTCGTTAGCAACCGCGGCGATCACCACCGGCCCCGCCTTATCGGTTTCTGTCACAGCGGCAGAAGCCCATGTGCCGGTATCGGTATAGAGACGCGTGAGTCCGGAAGTTTTTTTCACAACGGTGCTTGAACCGGTAATATCGGGCTTAACGCCTGTGTCGAATGCGGCCTTCTGGTTAAATATCAGGTAGGCAACGGCGTCGTCGGCGGTATCCGTGACACCCGAACAATCCGCATTGGTTTTAGCGGGCGGGCTGAAACGCACATTCACGTACTGGCCCAGCGACGGGTCAGTGATAATCCACTCAGTATCGACTGAGTTACCGTAGTTGGATGTACCCGTGTAACCGTCGAAAGTGCTATCGGTGATCGCATTATTAAACGTAATCTTATAATGGTCGATGTGACCATCGAGGTTACAATCCATCGTTTCGGCCGACGTGATCGTGAAAGTACCGCTGACAGTGTAAGAAACACCCGTGCTATTTAAGCTACCAGTATTGCCTGCGGCATCTGTGCCGCTGAACGAAACTGTGTATGTATTATCCGCGGACAACGTCACAGGGGCCGAAATGCTGCGAGCGCCTGCCTGCAATTGAGTCCCGGTAAGTGTATAGGTGTGCGGCGCAGAAGGGTCCGTTCCCGTTCCTCCGGTGCGCGTCCATGTAATGGTACCGCTCGAAATATTTTCCGAGAGCGTGTAAGCCACGTCAGAGGCGGTGATGTTAGCGCTCGTCGCCGGCGTCACGCTTGAGAATACAGGTGCGCTGGTATCCACCGTTACAGTCGCGGCCGAAGCCACGAAAGACGACGTATTCGTCGCGCTATCCACTGACTGCACGCAGGCATAGTACGCCGTACCGTTTGTGAGGCCAGTTACGGCAACGGGTGAAGTCGCACTCGTCGTCGCGCCCACGCAACCGGTCGCACAGTCGTTCGATGTACACATTTTCACGTTGTGTGTATTGAAGCTGATCGCGTCTGTACCGAGTGTACCGATGGTGACACTCGTACCTGTCGTTGTTGTATAGGTTGGCACTGTGACGCTTGCGGGCGCAGTCGGTGCCGCCGTATCATAGGTGACCGTCGTCACGCTGGTGGCAGTGGCGGTATTGCCAGCCGCATCGGTACCATTAAATGTGATTGTGTAGATCGCTCCGCTCACCAGTGTCGGCGCGTTCGTCAGCGTGATGCTGCTGTGCGCACCTGTCGTGAGTTCGGTACCCGTCAGGCTCATCACCTGCGGTGACGCCGGGTCTGCCGTGCCGCCGGTGCGCGTGAAGGTAACCGTGCCCGAAGCGATCGCTTCTGACAGTGTATAACTCAGCACCGTCGAATTGCGGTAGCTGCTGCTGGCAGGCGCCAGCGCAGAGAATACCGGCGCCGTTGTGTCAAAGGTCACGTTGGTGTTCGAAATCGTTGTCGCCACGTTACCCGCCGCATCGGTACAATTGAACTCAACCGTATAGATAGTGCCGTTGACCAGCGTCGGGTTATTCGACAGCGTGATCGCCGTATGCGCACCCGAATTGAGTTCGGTGCCCACCAGCTGTTGTGCCCACGGTGAACCCGCATCGGCGCTGCCGCCGGTGCGCGTAAAGGTCACCTTGCTGCCTGCACCCGAAGCGCACGCCTCTGAGAAGGTGAAGCTGACAGCTGTGGTCTTGATGCTGGCATTCGTCGCCGGCGCGGTCGATGAAATAACCGGCAGCGTTGTGTCGTATGTTACGCTCGTCGACGTCACCGTTGTCGCTGCGTTGCCTGCGGCATCGGTCGCGTTGAACGTCACGGTATAGATCGCGCCGTCGACCAGCGTCGGTGCGTTGGTCAGCGTGATGGCGGTATGCGCGCCGGTATTGAGTTCGGTGCCGGCGAGAGCAGCCGTGCGCGGTGAACCACCGTCGGCGGTGCCGCCCGTCCACGTCCAGACAATGCTGCCCGAGGCGATTGCTTCAGAAAGTGTATAGCTCACGACTGCAGAATTGCGCGATGTGCTCGATGCCGGTGCCACGGCGCTGATAACCGGCGCCGTGGTGTCATACGTCACACCGGTGTTCGAAACCACGGTCGAGATATTGCCCGCTGCGTCTTTGCAGCTGAATGAGATCGTGTAGATAGTTCCCGAAACCAGCGCCGGGTTATTCGTCAACGTGATGTTGTTGTGCGCGCCGGTCGAAAGTTCCGAACCCGTCAGCGCCTGAACGCGCGGCGAACCCGCATCGGCGGTACCGCCGGTGCGCGTCCAGGTGACCGTGCTGTTGACCGCATCTGCCACGCAGGCTTCTGACACGGTATAGCTCACGGTCGTCGTTTTCACGCTGGCATTCGTTGCCGGCGCTGTCGAAGTGATGGCCGGGGCGAGTTTGTCTGTCAGGGCCAAAGCTCCGGTCGTCGAAGAGGTGGGCGTTGCATTATTCGTATTGCTGTAAATCGATGTAGAAGTGGCCGGCGCAATCGTCAGGGTTTCAGAACCATTTGGCGCATTATTAAAAGAAACAAATACGCGCACCTGCTGATCTCCCGCCGCTGGCGCAGCGTCTCCGCAACCCGTCGCTGTCGACACCCGGACGCAGTCAATCGTAACTGTCGTCGCATTGCCCGTTGTGGGCAGCGTCGCCGCAAAGTCTGCAATCACGAGTGCGCCTGCAAATGGGGTCGTAGTATACGCCGCTTCTGTAAATGTAATGTGCACATATCCGGTAGTGCTGCCATTTGCGGTATAAGAGGCACTCTGGATATTTGCCGTACCTGTCGCATTCAGCGATTTTGCTCCTGTTGTCGCAGACGATACGTTGCCGGCCGAATCATAGATCGACGTTCCCGCCGCAGTCAGTGTTACAGTTTCCGTGCCGTTTGCAGTTCCAGTGAGAGTCAAAAAGACGCGCACGGTTGTTTCACCGCCTGTCAAAGCAGACGCCGCGCCGCTCGTCGCGCCATCTGGCTTTTTAATACTGAGAATTGAAGCGGCGGTCACCCCGCCCGCAACAAGGCTGATATTGAATGCACCCGGCGAGCTCAGCGCCGAGGCGGCCGTTGCACTGCCGTACACGCCCTCGGCGAATACGACATCGATATAGGCATTACTACCTATGACGGTACTCGAATTGATCGCCGGTGCCGTGGAATCAATGGTCAGCGCCAGAGCCGGCGAAGCGGCGCTGGTATTGTTCGCCGCATCGACTGCCTTAATCGTCAGCGAGTGCGCGCCGGCTGTCAATGCAACGCCTGTGAAGCTGTAACTGCCATCCGCCGCCGCTGTGACAGTCGCAACCAAAGTGCCGCCGTCATAGAGTTGTACAGTGGCATTGTTTTCGACCGCCCCTGCCCCGGCAGAGAACGCCAGGCCAGAAGTCAGGTTTGTGATACCGTCTGAATTGCTGATGCCGGTGTTGGTGCCGGCGGTGAGCGCGGGTGCCGCCGCCGGTGTTGTTGGGGCCGTGTTATCGACCGTCACATTGGTTATAGCAGAGGCCGCCGACAAATTGCCCGATGCGTCCTGTGCTTTGACGGTGATCGGGTGCGTAGAACCCGCAGTCAGACTGATATCGACGGAATAGTTGCCCGATGCATCTGCTGTGGTCGAGGTGACCAGCACACCGTTGTCGTAGATATTGACCGTCGCATTCGCTTCGACCGTACCGGTGAAAGTCAGCGCTGTAGTCGCCGATGTAATGCCATCGCCGGTTGTACCCGTATCGTCAGCGCTCGCGAGAGCCGGTGCCGCCGCAGGCGTTGCGGGAACAGTGCTGTCGATGGTGAGGCTCAAGCCCGACGAGGCGACACTCGAGTTGCCCGCCGGATCAGTCTGCACCGCGGTGATCGTATGCGAACCCGAGGCCAGAGTCCCTGCCGTCACGGTTGCCGTGCCACCCGCGCAGGTGACAGCCGTTCCTGTCGCCACACCATTGTCATAGAGCTGAACGCTTTCGCCGTTCACGCATGCCACAGTAAACGCCGGTGTCGTGCTCGAGGTGACGTTGTCTGTATTGCTGCTACCTGTATCAGTGCCAACGGTCAGGTCAGGCGTACCCGTTGCAGCAGAAGCCGCCGTGTCGAGAGTCACGCTCAGCGTGCTTGTCGACGCCGCGCTCAGCACGCCCGAAACACTTTCAATTTTATAAGTGATGGTGTTCGCACCTTCGGCGAGCGTGACTGTGGTTTTGACAGACCAGTTGCCGCTGCCATCCGCAGTCGCGGAGCCGATCTCGGTTGCGCCGGCATAGAGCCTGACGATCGAATTCGCCACGCCGCCGCTGCCGGTGAAATCAAGCCCGGTCGTGGTTTTAGTGATGTTGTCAGTCGAAGATGTTCCCGTATCGGAAGCCGCGGCAAGGTCGATTGCGGCAGACGGTGTGCCCGGTGCCGTGGTATTATACGTCACAATAATCGCAGGCGATGGATCGCTGGCCACACCAGATGTCGAGACGGTGCCGACGGTGTAGCTGTGGTTGCCGGCAGATGGCGCCGTGGTGACGGTCAGAGTATAGTTACCCGACGAGTCAGAAGTCACAGTGGCAACCGGAACTCCGCCGTCATAAAGAACCACTGTCGTGTTCGGCGCCACGGTACCGGTGAACACCAGACCCGGCGACGGGAATGCCGGTGCCGTGATATTGTCGGTATTGGAAACACCCGTATCGCTCGATGCTGCGAGGTCGGGCGCAGTCGACGGCGCGTTGCCGCTGCCGAAGAATGTCGTCGAGAGTGGCGCCACGAGCGCATTGCCCGCAACGTCGGTAATCGAAGTGGTGGCTGTGACTGTATAAGACGTTGAAGACCCTACCGCCCCCGGTGATAATGTCAGGCGAACCTTTGTCGGATCACCCTGGCGCACGGCAGCCGAAACCGTCTGCGAGCCCGTGACTGAATAACTGCCCGTTACCTGCGATGTGGTGAGATCGATCGCTTCGCTAAAGCTGATTTCGAGTGTAGTCGGATTGATCAAAGAAGCAAAATAGACGCTCGGTGAACCGGTAGTTCCCCCTGTTCCAGAGCTGCCGCCCGTGCCGCCAAAGGTGACAGTAGTCGAAGCAATGGGATTTCCGGCCGTATCGGTGAGTCCCGAAACCGTAACCGAATACGTTACCCCGCTCTGCCCTGGGGCCGGCGTGGTAATGGTGCACACCGAACCCGTGCATGACACCGATTGTCCGCCGGTCAGCGCAGGAGAAAAAGTGAACGTGCCTGTGCCATCGACGACCGGCTCGCTGAAGTTCACAACGACTGTTGTGTTGGAAGTCGAAGTAATACCGGTGATCGTCGGCGCAGTCGTGTCGGCGCCCGCGCCTGTTCCGGAATAGGTGTAGTTGATAGCACCCGTTGCCGCATTGGTGTTGCCAAAAAGATCGGCCACATTGCCGGCCCCGATTGTCAGCGTACAGGCCGTGGCGGCCCCCGCCGCCGTTTCAGTGACTGTGAGTAAAACGACTCCCGCGGCAACCTGGGAAACTGCGGTCACTGCTGTCGGGCAAAGACCACCACCTGCGAGCGTAAAATCACCGGTCGCGAGCGTCGAATTGTCGAGTGCATCGTTAAATGTGACTTTAATCGTTTTTGTCGACTGCGTATTCACCGCTGAGACCTGCGGCTGCACAGTGGCCGCAGGCGCTGTGAACGTGCCGCCGTTGGGCACTGTGCCGAGCGCCGGGTTACCGGTGGGATCGACGCTGCCAGTCGGTGTATTCACGGTTAAGGTATAAGTATTGCCCGAGGTTAAAACGGGAGAAATGGTGAGCTGAACCATATTCGAGGGGTCGGCCCCCGCCGGGTACAGCGCGGCCGCGGTGATTGTCGCACCGGCAATGGTGTAGTCACCGGTACCGACAGAAGCCGCATTGCCGATCGCTTCAGACCATTGCACATAAACTGTGCCGTTCTCGGCGGGAATAATTGCCACGATATAGGGAGCGCCATCGCCGGTGAAAGTATTCGTCGCGGTCGACATCGTGTTACCAGCGACATCTTTTACTCCGCTCGTTGTCAGCGTATAGGTTTGCGTTGTCATTGCTGCAGACAACGTCAGCGTGCACGTTGAAATCGCCGTAACACCCGCCGGTGAACTGCACACAGCACCGTTGGCAGCGGCAATTGACAGCGATGGACTGAATGAAAAATAATCTGTCGGATTTGCTTCGATGGCCGCAAAGCCAACCGGCTCGTTAAAAACGACGCTGACCGTGAGTCGGTTCGTCGGGCTAACACTCAGGATCTGCGGCCCGGAGGTGTCGGTAGTTGTATAATTCAGCACACCTTTGTTTCCGGTCGCAGTCATCAGTACGCCACCTGCACTGCTGGCGCTCTTAATGTTACCAGTGGTTACCGTCAGCGAACATTGGCCGTTATTGACGGTCCCGGTCGTAGTCACACCCGTGAACAGCACCGTAGTGCTCGTTGTGGCGGTGCCGTTTGTCGGCAGAGTCAATGAACCGCCGCCGCTGCAGCTGTTGATCGTGTATTTCGTGCGGTCTAACAGATCGGCAACGGCCGTGTCCATCGCGGTGGAGTACGTCACCAGCACCGTGCTGGAAGAAGGAGCGATAATGGAAGAAACCGAGGGTGCCGTCGGCGTCACATAACCGGCAAACACGGGACTGCAGGCAACCGCGTTCGTGGTCGAGATAATATTTCCCCACTGGTCTTTCACTCCCGCCGCGCGGACATAATACGTTGAACCGCTGAGATCGGCCGCGAAAGTCAGTGTTGTCTTGGCAAAATTCGAAGTGGAGCGCGCTGCTGTGCTGACGGCAATCGCAGTCGCACCGTTGGCGTTACAGTTGGCAGAACTGGTGTAGATCTTATAGTTGCCTGTAGTGCCTGCGCTCGTCGCATCAAGAGCTTCACTAAAAGTCATTTCTACGGTGCGGATTGCCGTGGTCTGCGCAGAATTGATCGAAGGGCCCGAATTGTCTGCATTCGAGGGCGCCGTGAACGTAGCAGTGTTATTGCTGCCCAAGAGCGAGCCATCGACACCAACGATAGAAGCCACAGTGACCGTATATTGCGTGCCTGATACCTGGGGTGCGGTATCGACATACACAACTTTTGAATCAAACGGATCGCGAGTAACTGCGAGAATCATTATCGATGTGCCATCCGCGGCTTTGATCGAATAGTTGGCGGCAGTCTCTGCCGTGGCCAGCGTGACTGGCTCGTCGAACGTCAGCTTCACCCGCGTGGGCGTCATCGGCGTTGCGCTCACGAGATCGACCGTATCCGCCGAATTCGCCGTCGCGCCGCCGCGGCTACCGAATACAAGATCGAATGGCTGCAGAAACGTACTATACGTTTTGCCGCTGCAATTCGCCATCAATGCGGTGAGCAATGCGACTCCCGCTAGTTTTGCCTTGAATGCTGATCTGACCACGTTATCCCCCGATTTTACCTTTTGAAAATGCTTTCTGACCGATAGGTTTTGAATTGATAGACAATGATTTCGAAATGCGCTCGCCTATTAACCGCGCGAGCGAATCCTCATAATATGCACACGAATGCGACGACGGCTCCCGGCACGGCCTTCCCGAAAGATTCGCGAGCAGCTTATTAGCCGCCGGACCCACCGAGGTGAAATCAAACCATGCGGCCGCATCAAATTGAGCAGCCTGAATGACGCCGCCGCGCGCGTCTACCGGCGAAGCCGCCGCTATGGATTCAGAGTAATGCAGCTGCAGCGGTACAACGGTGGTGTTTTCTGCGCTGCGTGCGATCAGGTTGCCGCGCACATTGAAGGTCTGGGTTTTTACGGAATCGCTGCCGGCGAACGTGATCTCGAGGCCTGTGACAGACGAGGAGTCGATACCCTGAGCAAGCGCGATCTGACCACCTGCGAGCAAATCAATGCGCGTGAA
>CAYHJO010000114.1:0-1688 GCA_964356715.1 uncultured Turneriella sp.
TAAATTGCCGGAATACGGGAATAATATTTTTCTGGATTCTGGCATTGTACGCCAGCTCACGTTCGCGCCGCTTGAGTTTGACATTCTCAATCAGAAACAGGTAATTCTGGATGAGAATCTCAGCCTCGCGCGCAACCTGCCGCAGAAAGCGCACATCTTCGGTGTAAAACGGCATGTTATCGCGGCGTTCTGAAATCATGATACCGGACTGGAATTTGTGCATGCAGATAACCATGTACGCGCCGCGGCCCTGCAGAAAATCGCGCACCGGCCCGACAAAAGCACGCGTCAGCACCGGATACTTGCCGGGCCGCACCCAGGTTTTCGCCTGCACCCAAAAGGGGTCATCCGACGGCAGGTAGGCGATTTTTTCGCTGTCGCTGTCCCAGTTCGAAAACAGATCGCGATCCATAATAACGCGCGCCCAGTAGCAGCCGAGCCCCTCGCTCAGCGACTGCGCGAGCCGGTCGATGAAATGATTCACCCTGCCCGGGTTCGCGATCTGCTGCGAACTCTGCAGCAGAAACGAATCCAGAATCTTGCGGCGCGCACTGGTGTATTGGTCAAGCGACGTCAGAAGCGCGGTGCGCAACGGATCGATCAGTAGCAGAAAAACGCCCAGAATGAGCACGTGTCCCAACCTCGTGGTTTCATTCTGGTAGAGTTCTCCCAGACTGAAGCCGATCGTGAACCAGTAGAGAAATCCGAAAAAGGCGAAATACATGAAGCGAACCGCCATCAGGCTGATCGGCACGTGGAATGTCACCAGCCCCCAGCGCAGACTGAGCGTCAGAAAGATGATCGGGAAAAATGCGGGCATAAAAAACAACGCGTTATAATTTACATCCACGCGCACCGGCGCATAATAGAGCATGAAAAAAAACGAAGGCGGCAGCGCCACGGCAAAAATCAGCGAAAGATTGAAGATGCGGTTGGCCCACAACCTTAACCGGCTCATGCCGCCTTCACGGTTGCGCTCTGAGCGTACGAACAGGAACGCGCAGTAGACAAAGATGACCGAAAAAACCGCGCCCAGTAGCTTGATAAAAGCCAGCTCATCTTCAGAGGATCTTATGGAAATGGTGAAGAAGACGCCAATGCCCGCGAGAATGATCGGCACGTAGATCCCGCCTTGCGTGCTGAGCGCATAGACGCTGCGGTAGAGGTATAAGAACGGCGCAATAATGAGAATATTGTAACTGAGAAAAAAATTCCCCGAATAATGCCACGTGAAAAAATCCACAAACAACAACAGGTACGCGACGATGCAGAGACAGAAAATGACGTACGCGCGCTCCAGACGGCGCACACGAGAAAACAGGTACAGAAAGATGCCGGTAAACCAAAAGAAAAACGCTGCGGCGTAAATCGGCAGCAGCGCCTGCACGTATTTTAAGTGCTGGCTCGTCAGCGCATGATTCGGCCCGGCAGTGAAAGGCCGCAGATAAGTCGCGTTATCGGGCACGGTGAATACCAGCGGAATCAGGGCCAACCCATGCGAAGTGGTCAGAATCGCCGGTTTGAATTGCTCCACGTATCGCACCGTGGCCCCCATCTGCAATAGAACGACGATCATCAGGGCAATGAACGAGCCCAGCCAGAAGACACGGCTCATGGGTGTCCTCCGCCTGACGCGGGGAGCGACGTCGTGTCGCGCGCCAGGCCTGAAACCTCGTGTCCTCCGCTCG
>CAYHJO010000114.1:1788-13165 GCA_964356715.1 uncultured Turneriella sp.
ACGCACCGAGGGACGTCCTGTCCCACGCCGAGCCAGGGACTTCGTGTCCTCCGCTCGACGCACCGAGGGACGTCCTGTCCCACGCCGAGCCAGGGACTTCGTGTCCTCCGCTTATCAACAGCAGCGGATATTCGCGCATGCTGAGAATGATCTCTTTCTGACCGACGAGCTGCAGGTGGTTCTCCGCCCGGAATGCATCGTCGCCGAGCGGTGCGCTCTCCTTTATCCAGGTCCAGCCGCTCTGATCACGGTACGCGAGGTGGCTGCCGAATGCCAGAATGCCGACCGCGCGCGCGGGACCATGCAACTGCAGGAGAAACCCCTCCAGCGCGATGGAACGATTTTCGTTACGACGCAGACTCTCGTTCATTGCCGTTGCGAGACCGCCCAGAGTGTTTTCGCTGCGGCACAGCGCATAAAAATAACCCTGCGTCGAAAAAAGCTGCAGCGCATTGCTGCGGGTCGATGCGAAGCTGAGCCGCAGCAGCATTGCAAAGCTGATTCCGCCCGCACCAGCGCCGGGTGTGCAGCCAAAAATTGCCGCAAAGTGCTTCTTCTCCCAGGCGGTATCGAGCTTCTGAATGGTGAAGAATCCGGTGTTATATTGCGAGGCTCCGCTGAGGTGGCGCTCAATGCGTTCCGCCAGCCGGAATTCTTTTTTCAGGAATTCGCTGCGCGGCACCGTTCTTTCGAGCTGCTCGTTTTCGATCGCCAGTCCGATGCGGTGCGC
Organism: uncultured Turneriella sp.; assembly: GCA_964356715.1. GTDB lineage: Bacteria > Spirochaetota > Leptospiria > Turneriellales > Turneriellaceae > Turneriella. The sequence goes on from CAYHJO010000114.1 coordinate 2,519, forward strand.
CGCATGATCGAGCAGAGGCTGCCGGTTCTTTTCGAGCACCTCGTTAAAGCCGATAAGGCCAATCAGGCGCTCGCGGAACAGCAGCGGCACAATAAATTTCACCTTACGCGACTGCATATACGCTCTCAGCGGTGCTGACAGCGTATTGATCGCGCGGCCGCCCGGCGCGCGGGAAAGCTCCTCGCGAAATGTGTCGGAAATTTCATCTTTGAGGCGCATTTTTCTCGCGCGCTTGTTGTTCGTCAGGTAATAAACAAAATCTTCGGCATCGAAGACCAGCAGTCGCAGCCGCGTCAGCTTCCACGCGCGGATTATCCAGCTCAGAAATTCAAGAATATCCTGCAGCTGCATGATGCGCGAGACGCGGTTTTCAAAATTGAGAAACGTTGTCTGGCTTGAATAGCGTGTGCCGATTCCCATTCGCGCGATCAGCCAGTCTTTGAGCGGCTGCGCGATGAAGATATGCAAAAACAGAAAACTCACAACGATCAGCGGTATTTCGCTGCGATATAAGCTGATCGCCAGAATCGCTGCGAACAGCGATATGACGTTGATACCGAGCGAAAGACTGATCGCCCACCACGGTAACTCCCTGATTTTCAGCCAGATTCCCATTTCCCGGCTTCAATGTTGCGCAGACGGCAGACGCTTGAGAAAAGCTTCGGCAGGTGTCCACAGCGCGCGTTGTCCTTCGCTGAGTTCACCCAGGCCTGCACGATAGCGTGCGGCGTGTTCATTGAGCCATTCGAGCTTTGCGGCTTCAAACTCGCGCACCTCTTTAGCCAGCAGGCGCAGATCCCCTTTGATTTCGTTGAGCGCGAGTTTCGCTTTGATCGCCTCTTGCATCAGCCGCAGCTGGTCTTTGCGCAATTCGCACAACTCGGTACACTGCCGTGCATGTTTTTCCACGGCCTCGGCGCGCTGCGGCTCGAGCGCGAGGCGGCCACGGTTAGCCAGTACCAGACCGAGATCGGGATATACCTCCTCGGATATCTGGCGTACAAAATAATAGGATTTGAAAATACCGCAGCGCAGCGGCTGGTCGGCTGAAAAGTCAAAATCTTCGCGCCGCTCGAGGCGGCAGCGCATCTGCAGCAGAAGAACCGGCAGCAGGAATATCACGACAGAGCTGCCCTTCATATGCATCGTAAACACCGATGCACCGGGCGGTCACACGCGTAAATAATAAAGCGCGGCAGGAAGCGGATTATTCCTAATTTCACGGTCTTAAATCCTTGCCGCATTATGTATCTATGGCAGTCGGGATACATGAAATATAAGAATATGACCGAAGTTATCGGCAATACTCCACATCTGAAGATCAACCGCTTGTTCGGCGCCGACCATGAGGTATGGGTGAAACTCGAACGCCAGAATCCCGGTGCGAGCATCAAAGACCGTATCGCGCTCTCCATGATCGAAGACGCAGAACGCCGTGGTATACTCAAACCCGGTAGCGTCATCATCGAACCGACGTCGGGGAACACCGGCATCGGTCTTGCACTCGTCGCAGCCGCGAAGGGCTATAAACTCGTTCTCGTCATGCCTGAAAGCATGTCGGTAGAGCGGCGCGCAATCATGGCGGCATACGGCGCCAGCTTCGAACTTACCCCGCGCGAAAAGGGTATGAAAGGGGCCATAGAGAAAGCCACCGAACTCGTTGCCGCCACGCCCAACTCATGGATGCCGCAGCAGTTTGAAAACGAAGCCAATATTGAAGTCCACCGTAAAACCACCGCACAGGAAATTCTGCGCGATTTTCCCGAGGGCATAGACGTCATGATTACAGGCGTCGGCACCGGCGGTCACCTTACGGGAGTTACCGAAGTTTTGCGCGCGAAATGGCCGAACCTGCAGGTATTTGCCGTTGAGCCTTCCGCATCGCCGGTTATTTCAGGTGGCCAGCCAGGGCCCCACCCGATTCAGGGCATTGGCGCGGGTTTTATTCCCAAAAATCTGAAAAAAGAGCTGTTGACCGGTGTGATTCAGGTCAGCAAAGACGAAGCTTTTGATTACGCGAAACGTGCGGCCAAAGAAGAGGCTCTGTTTATCGGCATTTCGAGCGGTGCGTCGCTCGCCGCTGTGGCCAAAAAACTGCCCGAATTGAAAAAAGGATCGCGCGTTCTGACCTTCAATTATGATACGGGCGAACGCTATCTGTCGATTGAAGGATTGTTCCAGTTACCAGGTTAAAAAATCCGTAGAATACGCGCGCTCAGGCGCGCGTATTCTTTTCCAGAAATTTTTTCATCCGCAATTGCGCGTCTTCGGACGAGCGTAATTTTACGAGCTCGTGTATCAGCTGATCGCGGCTGAAGGGTTCAAAATTCTCAAACGCATGCAAAAGTCTTTTGGCGCTCTTCTGCGCCGGCTGCCCGGCGGATGTCACTGCTTTGAGCAGTTTTTCGAGAGCCGCTGCCTGATCCGCTACCGAAACCGATTCGGAAATTAATCCGGCTGCCGCTGCCGTCGCCGACGAAAACACCTCGCCCGACAGAAAATAGCGCTTAGCGAATGCCACGCCGGTCTTGCGCAGTACATACGGTGAAATAACCGCCGGAATAATTCCGAGGTTCACTTCGGAGAAACAATAGCGCGCGTCACTGGAGGCGATGGCTATGTCGCAGGCGGCGACAATGCCGAGGCCGCCGCCGAACACATTGCCGTGCACGCTGGCAATCGTCGGCATCGGCAAAAGGGAAATTGCCTCGAACATATGCGCGAGCTTGCGCGCGTCTTCGCGGTTTTCTTCTTCGCTTGACTCTGCCTGTTTGCGCATGTAGCCGATATCGGCGCCGGCGCAAAACGATTTCCCGTTGCCCGAGAACAGTACCGCGCGTGCTTCTGCCGGAATCGCGTGCACCGCGTCAGATATTGCCGCGATCATCGCGGCGTCGAAGGCATTGTGCTTTTCCGGTCTGTTGAGTACGATGCGAAAGACACCTTCGCTCAATTGCGTTTCTATCATTCCTGTTTTCCTGCCTGTTACATCCGGTATACCGGTTGCGCAAAACGGCTAATCGGCCGCGTCGAAGCCGCGATGAGCCCCATGATTAATACGTTGCGCGAGTCGCGCGGATCGATCACGCCGTCGTCCCACAGGCGCGCCGAGGAATAAAACGCACCCGATTGCCGGTCAAACTGCGCGGTAATCTTATTGCGTATATCCGTAAGATCCTGTTGCAGTGTCGCATCTAACGGCTTGCCGGTTTTTTTCGCCTGCGCCTGCGCCGCCTGTTCGCGCACAATCGCCAGCACACCGGCGGCCTGCTCGCCACCCATAACCGAGATACGCGCATTCGGCCACATCAGCAACAGGTCCGGCGAATAGGCCCGACCGCACATGCCATAATTTCCCGCGCCATAAGATCCGCCGATAATGACGGTGAATTTGGGCACGTTGGCATTCGATACCGCGCTGACCATTTTGGCACCGTCGCGCGCAATGCCGCCCTCTTCGTATTTTTTGCCCACCATGAAGCCCGTAATATTCTGCAAAAACAGCAACGGAATTTCGCGCTGGCAGCAGAGCTCGATAAAATGCGTGCCTTTGAGCGCCGATTCTGAAAATAACACGCCGTTATTGGCAAGAATACCGACACGAAAACCGCCGATTTCCGCAAATGCGCATACGAGAGTCTTGCCATATTCAGCTTTGAATTCATGGAATTCGCTGCCGTCGACCAGGCGCGCAATGATTTCGCGCACCTCAAACGGCTTACGCGTATCGGCGGGAATAATGCCGGGGAGCTCGGATGCCGAATAGACCGGGTCGACCGCGTGCGCACGGCGCGCCGCAGCGATCGAATTGACTTCACCGACTTTGAGCGTCTTCAGTATCTGCCGCGCCTTGTCGAGTGCGTCTAGGTCATCGAGCGCATAATGGTCGGCGACCCCCGAACGCTGCGTATGCAGTCTTGCGCCGCCGAGTTCTTCGGCAGTAACTTCTTCGCCCGTCGCCATCTTCACCAGCGGCGGCCCGGCAAGAAAAATCGTGCCGTGCTTCTCGACGATAATCGTCTCATCGCTCATCGCCGGCACGTATGCGCCGCCGGCAGTGCACGACCCCATCACGATCGCAATCTGCGGAATTCCCGCGGCCGACATGCGCGCCTGATTGTAAAAGATGCGGCCAAAATGGTCGCGGTCGGGAAAAACTTCGTCCTGCATCGGCAGAAACGCGCCACCGCTGTCGACCATGTAGACGCAGGGCAGGCGATTAAGCAGTGCGAACTCCTGCAGGCGCAGGTGTTTTTTGACTGTAATGGGGTAATAGGTACCACCCTTGACGGTAGCGTCATTTGCCAGCACGGCAACCATCTGCCCATGCACGAAGCCCAGACCTGCGATCGCGCCCGCGCCGGGAATATCTTCGCCGGGATAGAGGTCGAGGCCGGCAAACTGGCCGATTTCAAAGAACGGGGAACCGACGTCGATGAGGCCTGCAATACGGTCGCGCGCAAATAATTTTCCGCGTTCGGTATGGCGGGTAACTGCGGCCTGACGCCCGGCGGGTGCAATGCGCTGCACACGCTCGGCAAACGCCTGCAGGTGCACTGCGTAGGCCTCGGCGTTGAGTTTGAAATCCGCACTCTGCGCGGCAATTTGCGATTCGAAGACGGGCACGGCTTTGAGCCATGTCGAAATATCAGCTCAGTCGTTCCAGTTGAAATTCTCTCGGTTTGGAGACGATGAGCGGTACCCGCTCTAATTCGACAATCGACGTATCGAGGCCGAACGCCTTCTCTTCGGTCGGACAGACATATTTGAGCATGCGGTAGAGCGTGGTGACGAGACGCTCGTAGATGTTGAGCTGATTATCGTGGCTCAACACGCGGTCGAAAATGATAAAGCGAAAATCACCCAATATGTTTTTTTGGCTCAGCGAAGCGTAGCGGCTCGTGATATCGACCACCCCTTCTTCGACCAGGGTTGTGACGGCTTTTCTGAAAAACTGGTTGATGCGCGGCTCGACGCGGAAGCCGAGCTTAAAATCAATGCGAATCACGTCGTTAGGCACCAGCACATCGACCTTATACGCCATCGTGTAAGGTTCGTCGGTGACATCGACGTGCACCAGCCAGTAAACATCGGCCCTTTTGGGCTGTTTATAAAAAAGCGAATAGATTACCTTAAATTCAATTTCCTCGGGATTATTGGCGGATGTCAGATAGACGAGGTTCGTTGCATACTTCGGCACCGAAGTATCATGGCTGAGTTCATGCAGTATGTCAAAATAGTCCGATAATTGCACAAATTCCACCAGGCGATTACGGATCTTCCTCGCGGCATACCATGACCACATGACGAAGAAGAGCGCGAGGCCGATCACCAGCGTTACCCAACCCCCGTGCGAAAATTTCTCGAGATTGGCAATCAGGAATGAAATCTCCACCGAGATGAACGTCGCAAATGCCATCCACGGAGACCAGCTGCTTCTCAGACGATTGTGCATATAGACGAGCAGCAACGTCGTGGTCATCATCATATTAAACGTAATGGCGAGTCCGTAAGCGGCTTCCATATTCGAAGCGCGACCGAACCATACCATGACGATCATGCAGCCGACCCAGAGTACGCGGTTTGCGCTCGGCACATATATCTGGCCCTTAAGATTCGAAGGATATTTGATGCGCACCTTCGGCCACAGATTCAGCCGGATTGCTTCGGCGATCAGCGTAAATGTTCCGCTGATAATTGCCTGCGACGCGATGATTGCGGCGAGCGTCGCGATAAAAATACCCGCAGGCAGAAACCAACCGGGCATCAAAGAATAGAACGGCGTGAGCCCTGCGGTTGTTTTGCCGCTGGCGTCGAGAGTCTGCCCGGTAATGGTCAGCAGAAAGGCGGCCTGACCGAAATAGTTCAGCAGCAGCGATATTTTGACAAAGATCCAGCTCATCTGGATATTCTTCAATCCACAGTGTCCAAGATCGGTGTAGAGCGCTTCGGCCCCCGTCGTGCAGAGGAAAACCGCTCCGAGAATCCAGAAACCGTGCGGGTATTCGACGAGCAGATGGTAGGCATACATCGGATTCAGGGCTTTCAGCACGGCCGGATTTTTCAGCAGGTGCGTCAGGCCAAAAAAAGCAATCATCACAAACCACACAATCATGATGGGCCCGAACCACCGCCCGACGATGCTCGTTCCAAACTGCTGGAAGATAAATAGTCCCGTGAGGATCACGATGACGATTTTCACGGTGGGAATGTTAGGGATTAGGGCTTCAAGCCCCTCCACTGCCGACGACACGGAGATCGGCGGCGTGATCATGCCGTCAGCCAGCAGCGCACAGCCGCCGATAACACCCGGAATGATCAGCCAGCGGCTGCGGCGGCGCACCAGGGTATAAAGGGAGAAAATACCACCTTCGCCGTGGTTATCAGCCCGCAGCGTCACCAGCACATATTTCAAAGTCGTAACCAGCGTCAGCGTCCAGAAAACACAGGATAAACCTCCCAAAATCAGATCTTCTGTGATAATGCGACGGCCGGCAATGGCAGAAAATACATAGAGAGGAGACGTACCAATGTCACCGTAGATGATGCCCAAAGCCACGATGAGCCCCGCCAGAGTGGCTTTATGGTGTGAACCGTGCTGTTGCATCGTGCTACTTTACAGTATCGCCAGAAGGCAGGGTTATATCAAGGCTGAATTCACGCGGTTTTGAGACTATCAGCGGGACTCGCTCCACCTCGACAATCGATGTGTCCAGGCCGAAAGCCTTTTCCTCGCCTGGACACAATGCCTTCCAGATACGATGCAGCGAGGTCACGATCTTTTCATAGAAGTTCAGTTCGTTGTCGTGCGTCAATACGCGGTCGAGCACGATGAAGCGGAAATCGCCGATGATGTTTTTTTCATGCAGCGATGAATAACGGCTGGTGATATCCACAACGCCCCTCTGCACCAGCTCGGTGACCACGCGGCGGAAATACTGGTTGATGCGTGGTTCTACGCGAAAGCCCAGCTTGAAATCGATGCGAATCACGTCGTTCGGCACCAGCACGTCGACGGTGCAGGCACGCGTATACGGTTCGTCGGTAACATCGACGTGCACAAACCAGTAAATATCCGCACGTTTGGGTTGTTTGTAAAGCAGCGAATAGATCACTTTCCATTCGATCTCATACTTGTTATTGGCAGAGGTCATGTACACGAGGTTTGTCGAATATTTGCCAATCGAAGTGTCATGGCTCAGCAGGTGCAACGTATCATAGTAATCTTCTAGCCGCACAAACTCGACGTAGCGGTTGCGTATTTTTCGCGCCGAATACCAGGACCAGATGACGATAAAAAATCCCAGCCCCATGACCAGAGTAACCCAGCCACCGTGCGAGAACTTCTCCAGATTCGCGATGAGAAACGTGACCTCGATGCTAATAAAAGCGATCAGGGTAAAACCGACCAGCATGATGGTATGTCCCCGCGACCGCAGAAACATGGCCAGCAGCATCGTTGTCATCATCATGTTCAGCGTAATCGCCAGACCGTACGCCGATTCCATGTGTGCGGCCTTCTGAAAATACAATGTGATCGCGCAGCAGCCAACCCACAGCAAGCGGTTAGCGCTGGGCACGTATATCTGTCCTTTGAGAATTGACGGGTACTTGATGCGCACCTTCGGCCATAGGTTGAGACGAATCGCTTCGGCAATGAGAGTGTAAGCCCCGCTGATCAATGCCTGCGAGGCAATGATGGTTGCAATCGTGGCAATAACGATACCGATGGGCAGAAACCACTGCGGCATGAGCGAATAAAACGGCGTAAGCCCCAGCCAGGTTTTACCGTCAGCCGAAAGAGTTTGTCCCGTCATGTCAAGCAGCAGCGCCCCTTGGCCGAAATAATTCAGGACCAGCGCAATCTTGACAAAAACCCAGCTCACGCGGATATTTCCGCGCCCGCAATGACCGAGGTCGGTATACAATGCTTCGGCGCCCGTCGTACACAGAAACACCGCACCCAAAATAAAAAATCCCTGCGGATAATTGACCAGCAGGTTATACGCATAATACGGATTCAGCGCTTTTAATACCTGCGGATTGCGCGTGAGATGCCATGTCCCCAGCATTGCGAGCATCGCAAACCACACCAGCATCATCGGCCCAAAGAACCTGCCAACCACGTTCGTGCCGAATTGCTGCACAAAGAACAGCAAGGTTAATATGACGATGACAATTTTGACAGTCGGAATGCCCGGGATGAGATAATCGAGACCTTCGATCGCCGAAGAAACAGATATCGGCGGCGTAATCATGCCGTCGGCGAGCAACGCGCAGCCGCCGACGACCGCGGGAATCAGCAACCAGCGACCGCGACGGCGCACCAGCGTGAACAGCGAGAAAATACCACCCTCACCCTTGTTATCGGCGCGCAGAGTGACGATGACGTACTTGATGGTTGTGAGCAGAGTGAGCGTCCAGAATACGCACGACAGGCTGCCGTAAACCAGCTCTTCGCTGATTTTGCGACCGCTGAAAATCGCCGACAGCACGTAGAGAGGCGATGTACCGATGTCGCCATATATGATACCGAGAGAAATAAGTACGCCGGCAGCGGTGGCCCGGTTATGTCTAGTACCCGCTTCCACCGCTTTCTCCCTGCGCTGCATTCAGCACAAATTTTTCGAGAATTTCGAAACTGATTTCACTGATGATCTTTTTTTGCAGAACCCAACGGCCGTTTCTGCGCTCAAACAGAAACGTTTCCGGAAATCCCGTAATACGCCATGTTTTCAGGTCGGCTGAATCGGCGAGATACTGCGGCCATGGCGGCGAATACCTGCCGTTGAAAACGGCGAGCTCGCTCAGTATCTGCCCGCGTGTCAGCGGCGGATCTTTTCCGGGTTTGGGGTTCTGCCCGACGGCTTTGAGCGATGAGCCGATTGCCACAAAACCCACCGATGTTTGTGTGCGGTATTTTTCGTAAAATTTCTTCAGCGCGGGGATTTCCTTTTCGCACGGCTGACAATCCGGCGCATAAAAATTGACTATCAGTTTGTGAATTTCTTTCGGCACCGTATCGAGCGCAAAATGCTGCCCTTTGTCCACTGCTTCGAAGCGCCGCGCTTCATCAATGAACGATTCACCCTTGCGACAGCCAACAAAACACAAAATATTTAAAACCGAAAAAACCACAACTGAACGCATGGGCATCAGGTCACCTTTGCGTTGCGGATGATTTTTGCGAACAAACCGGGAAAAAACCGGTGCATAAAGACCGCAAACTTTTCGCGAGCTCCGCTGATATAGACGTCGTTCTTTCTCCGGATAATCGCGTTCACCGTCTGCCGTGCGCACTCTGCGGCTGAAATACCCTTTGCCTGTGCGCCGTCCATTACACCTTGTTTTTTGCCGTCGGCGGTGCGTGCATTCAGCGAAACCCGGGTATTGACAAATCCCGGAAACACCATCGTCACCTGAATATTTTCGCGGTAGTTCTCGGCCCGCAGAGCCTCATAAAAACCATCGAGCGCAAACTTGCTGGCAGAATATCCCGATCTGAGCGGGGTACCCAGTTTGCCCGCCACGCTCGAGATGACGGCAATCGCCCCGCTCGCGCGCGCGCGCATCGAAGGCAGCACAGCCAGTGTCAGCGCAATATTCCCGAAATAATTCACCGACATCAGTTCTTCGTAAACCCCGAGATGCGTTTCATGCGCGAGCGCGCGTTGGCTGATGCCGCCGTTGTTGATGAGCAGATCGACTGCCCCGAATTTTTTCAACACCTTCTGCACTTCTTTTCCGAAAGCAGAATATTTCTTCAGATCGAGTGGGATTACCAGCGAATCTGCGGTTGTCAATCCCGCCTCGGCCTGCACCGATTTCAGATCGGCGAGATTGCGCGCTGAGAGCACGACCTTTGCACCACGCCGCGCACATTCTAAAACAAGCGCCCGTCCGATGCCGGAACTCGCTCCGGTGATCCAAACGGTCTTGTTTTTCAGATCCATATTTTCTTATCGCTGCGTGTTTTCAGACATGCGGCGGCGTTTGGAGCGCACCACCAATACCCCCGCGAGCAGAATCAACCCCGGGTAAATATACAGGAACAAGTGAAACACGATCGTGTCTTTGAGCCCGGTCAATTTCACTTTTTCGTCGTCGTACTTGCCCGAGACCACACCCGTGAGTTTTTCATCTTCCAGCAACCAGCCAATCGTACGCATCGCCAGTTCTTTGTTCTGCTGCATATCGATGAATCTGTTCACAAGAAAGTCAGAATCGCCGACGAAAATCAGCCGACCCGAATTTTTTTTCGATTTTACCGCCATGCCTATCTTAAAAGAGGCAATCGGTTCTTTTTTGTCGTCGCGCATGCCATTCGGAATTTTATCGATCCAGCTGGTGAAATGGCTCAGCAGAAAATAATTGATGTCAAAATCCGGGTTGTTTTCGTTAGAGGTTTCCATATAACCTGCACCCGGGAATATCGTCAGCTTACGTTCTTCGCCGCGTTTCACGAACGGCGCCGTGATCGCGTGCTCTGAGTAATTCGCAGACTGCAGCGTTGTTTTTCCGGGGGGCAGCGAATAATCGCTGTGCACTTTTTCCCGCACGTACTTCACTTTGAGCGGAGACAGCAGGAAAGAGAAGTCGGCAGCAGATTCAGGGTCAACGGCAATGAGCAGCTTACCACCTTCGTCG
>CAYHJO010000115.1:0-13126 GCA_964356715.1 uncultured Turneriella sp.
CTGTTTTTGAAAAAGAGCAGGGCATCACCTATAAAGACTTTCTGATATTGCCGGGTTATATCGAATTTGCCCCGCAGGACGTGAGTCTCGAAACCCAGGTCACGCGCAACGTGCGCACCAAACTGCCGCTCATCAGCTCGCCGATGGACACCGTCACAGAAAGCCAGATGGCGATCACGCTGGCTCTTTTGGGCGGCATCGGAATCATACACAATAACCTTTCGATCGAAGACCAGGCGGCGCAGGTCGAACGCGTGAAGCGCTATGAAAACGGCTTCATCACCGATCCGATCGTGCTGTCACCCATGAATACCATAGCGGATATAGACAATATCGCGACGCGTTACGGCTTCAGCGGCGTGCCGATTACCGAAGACGGCACTCTGCGTTCCCGCCTTGTCGGCATTGTTGCGAACCGCGATGTGGATTTCGAACGTGACCGCACTATTCCGCTGTCGAAGGTGATGACCTCCGAGCTCGTCACCGCGCCGAAGGGTATTTCGCTCATGCAGGCGAATGAAATTTTGCGCAAGTCAAAGAAAGGCAAACTGCCGATTGTCGACAAAGAGGGTCGGCTTGTGGCGCTGATGAGCCGCACCGACCTGCTCAAGAACCGCGAGTTCCCGGCAGCCACCAAAGACAGCCAGAAACGGTTGCGCGTCGGCGCGGCTACTTCGACGCATCCGCATGACCGCGAGCGCATTGAAATGCTGATTGCGCGCGGCGTCGATCTTTTGGTCGTCGACTCGGCGCAGGGGTATTCTAAATTCCAGATCGATCTCTTGAAAGAGATGAAGAAGAAGCACCCGGAAGTCGATATCATGGCGGGCAACGTCGTGACTCGCGAGCAGGGTGAAGCGCTCATCAAAGCCGGTGCCGACGCGCTGAGAATCGGCATGGGCCCCGGATCGATCTGCATCACGCAGGATACCATGGCCTGCGGCCGTTCGCAGGCGACCGCGGTTTACTATACAGCGCTCATGGCGGCAAAGTATAAGATCCCCGTCATTGCCGACGGCGGTATTTCGAATATCGGCGACATTGCGAAGGCACTGGCCGTCGGTGCCAGTGCGACGATGTGCGGTTCACTGCTGGCCGGCAGCAAAGAGGCGCCGGGCGATTATTATTACGAGAACGGTGTGCGGCTTAAAAAATTCCGCGGCATGGCGTCGATCGAAGCGATGGAAGGTGGCGGGGGTGCGAAACGCTATAACGTCGAAGACCAGAAAATCAAGGTGGCGCAGGGCGTGTCGGGTGCGGTTGTCGATAAAGGTTCGCTGTTTGAATTCGTGCCTTACCTGATGCAGGGTGTGCGCCATGCGCTGCAAGACATGGGCTGCCGCGATATTCCTTCGCTGCACAAGGCGCTCTATTCGCAGAAGCTGCGCTTCGAGCCGCGCTCGCTCGCCGCGCAGGCTCAGGGCGGCGTGCATGGTTTGTATTCGTATAAAAAACCGATTATTGGGGCGGATTGAACATCGTGAAACTCTACGGTAGCATCACTTCCCCGTTCGTGCGGCGCGTGCGCTTTTTGTGCAACGAAGTCGGATTAAAATTCGAGCTGATCGATTCGCTGACAGAGGCGGGGCAGGCCGCGATGCGCGAAAAAAACCCGATCTGGAAGGTACCGTGTGCCGAGATCGACGATCTGGTCATCTGGGACAGCCACACGATCATCCAGTACCTCACCGAGAAATATTCCGGAAATCCGGGTCTGCTGCGCCAGGCGCAGGGTGCCGAGCGCTGGCGCGAGGCGAATCTCGTCAGCGCCGCCGACGGCTGCGTTGAGTCGGCGATCAATGTTTTCTATCTGCGCAAAGACGGTGTAAAAACGGACGAGGTTGCCTATCTGATTAAGCAGCGCGCGCGGGTCGAATCCATCCTCAGCTGGCTCAAAACGCAACTCAAGGGCAATTATTTCACGGAGGAGAAGAAGATCGGTCTGTCTGAACTGACGCTGTATTGTATTCTTGACTGGCTGCGTTTTCGCGAAATGTACCCGGTGACCGCAGACCCGGTACTGAAAGGCTACCTGGATTTTCACGCCCCGCACCCGAGCTTTGTGGCGACGAAATTGCCTAATTGAACAGGATGTTCATTACTCGGCGCCGGCATGGATGCCGTCGGTGCGCCGAGCGGTAGCCACGGTTGGCTATAAGTCGGCACTCGCACGATGCGCTCTTTGCGCTGACCGGATAGGCAGACCGGCGGCGCATTATGTCGCGTCGCTGTTAAATTTTCGTTAAAACTTCGTCGGTAATATTTTATACTGCGCGCGGCGTTTCCGATACTCTGAACAGGGAAAGCTCAGTCTATCATGATCAAGCACGACAATTTGCTCAAGCGGTATTTTGACGCGGTCGTTATCGCGTTGACCTTGTTTGCGGCGATGGAAGTGCCGCTGCATTTATCGCTGCGCTACGCGACGCCTGATTGGATCAAAATGATCCATCTGACTTACCCGATTCTGTTTTCGATAGATATAGTGCTGTCTTTCTTTACGACAATTATCGTCGAAGGCCAGGAAGTCAGTTCGAAAAAAATTATCGCAAGGCGCTATCTGACTTCGTGGTTTATTGTCGATTTGATATCGGCCACGCCGATCGATTTCTTTTTCCCCGAGGGATGGATTTCAGAGCTCAATAATATTGCGCGCGCAATGCGGTTATTTTCGCCCCGCTACATCCAGATGCTGATGATGGTGCGCCTGATACGACTTTACCACATTTTCCCGTTTTTGAAACATAAAACGAAGAAAGAGCGACTGAATCCAGGTGTGTTGCGCCTCGTGTTCACGGTCTTTGTGGTCCTGGTCATTGCGCACTGGGTGGCGTGCGGCTGGCTGGCGCTGGGGAAAATTGACGAAAAGCTAGACCATTATTCGAACTATATCAAGGCGCTGTACTGGTGTATTACCACGATCACCACAATCGGCTACGGAGATATAACGCCGACGACGAACCCGCAGACTATCTACACGATGTTCGTGCAGTTGACCGGTGCCGGCATGTATGGTTATATCATTGGTAATTTGGCGAGCATGCTGGCAAACAGCGATTTGGCGCGCACGCAATTTCGCGCCAAGCTCGAGAAAATACAGACTTTCATGCATTATCGCGACGTCCCGAATGAGTTACAGGACAATATCAGGCAATATTATGACTACCTGTGGAATAACCGCAGGGGTTTCGACGAGACCGAAGTTTTGCACGAACTGCCGTCTTCTTTGAAACTTCAGGTTGCCCTGCATCTGAATAAAGAGATTATTGAAAAAGTACCTATGTTCCATGGGGCTCCCGACGACCTCATCCGGCAAATTGTGCTGAATCTCAAGCCGGTGCTCTACACCCCGGGAGACTTCATTTTCCGCAAGGGGGAGATAGGCGACCAGATGTTTTTCATCAGTCGCGGCAAGGTGGAAATCGTCTCAGAAGATGGCGCAACGGTATTCGCCACGCTATCCGATGGCAGTTTCTTCGGAGAGATAGCTCTGTTGTTCAGCAGCGAGCGCACGGCGAGCGTACGCGCGAAAGATTACTGCGATCTCTACACGCTCGATAAGTTCACTTTTGATAATGTGCTGGCAAAATTTCCTGAAATTGCGCGCCAGGTGCATGCCATGGCGGAAAAACGCAGACAAAATTCCGTCAGTGAACAGCGTTCTCCCGATCAGATCGATGCGGCAACCGCGATAATTGATAAGCTGCAGCTGGAATATGACAAGGGCCGCGTGCTGATTGACTGGCAGGACGTTGTCGGAGTCAATGGTTATCAGGTTGCGCGCTGGGACGACACGGCGGAAAAATGGATTTTTGTTTCGCGCTCTCTCATGCAGAGTGAATGCCACGATCTGCTGCCCGTGAGAAAAGCCACGAATACCTACCGGGTGCGAGCGATTGTCGGTGATGCATTCGGCCCATGGTCGAACGCGGTACATATAAATCTCTAATCAGGCGGCCGCGGCTTTCCTTTCGCGGCGTTTTTTCATGATCAGTTTGAATATGAGATAGAGAATGCCAAGGCCGATCACAACCAGAATGCCGTGTTCGACGTTTTTTATCACTCCGACTGCCTTGTTGATCTGGTTGCCGAAAAAAAAGCACGAGTAGACGATCGCCGGAACGGAGATGAGTGCCGCCAGACCGTCGAACAGCAAAAATATGCGGAACGGAATGCCCAGTGCACCGGATGACAAGAAGACCAGCGAGCGCAGTCCGGGCATGAAGCGCGCGGAAAAAATTACTTTGTAGCCGTGATTCTGCAGCTTGTCTTTCACTATCTCAAGCCGTTCTGCGTGCATAATCTTAGCCATCCATTTCCATTCGAACACCCGGTAGCCGAAACGTTTGCCGATCTGGAACATCGCCCCGTCGCCGACCATGACACCCGCAAGCCCCACGCCGATCATGACGAATACGTTCGCTTTGCCATAATATGCCATGAGGCCCGCCGCAATGAGGGTGATGTCTTCGGGTATCGGCAATCCAAATCCGCACAATAGCAGAATGGCGAAAACCAGCATATAAGTATATGGCTCCTGGATTGACTGGATCCATTGCACGATGCTGTCAATATTGATCATTTAGCGCGAGCGAACGCAGAAGAGAGCGCGAGCGTCAAGACATTGCAGCGTTCAGGCCGGTCTGACGGCGCTCTTTGGCAGCGGAATATGCGTGCGTAGCCATGCCAGCGCGACTGCTTCGTCGGTGAACAGCCGGGTGGGCACAGGCGGATTGTTGAACTGGATGAAAATGTTGCCCACCATGCGCTGGAATGCCGAATGTATCAGAAAAGCAAACGCGCAAATGTCGCTCTCACGATCGCGTGCGGAAAAATACGCGCGCGCCGGCGGAGTGATGGATTTGAGGTTCTTCAGATCAATCAGCAGCGGATGCTTGCGGCCGCGGCACAGCTCATTCACGACGAGGCTGTTTTCTATCGCAAAGCCCAATACGATGTCTACGCCGGGTTTAGCTTCGGTACGGATTATACCCTCGGGTAAACGATAGGTGACAAAACCGTGCAGGTCATGGACTTTCATGGTCATGCGCCGCCGTAGTGTTGCGGCAGAGAACATGCGCCGCAAACAACTTTTGTCAAAAATCCAAAAAGCGCTGACCGGGACGAAAAAACACTTGTCCGTTCAATAGGCATGCGGTGCGCAGAGTGACTATGAAAAAAATCAGTCTTTTCACAATAATAATCGCGGCTCTGGCTTTTGCGGGCCATGCAGATCACGGCAAGGGACACCATGGCAAGGGCCCCAAAGGCATGGGACCGATGCAGGGCAAAATGATGGAGAAAATGGATACCGATAAGGACGGCAAAATCTCCAAACAGGAATGGCAGGCTCACCATGAGGGAATGTTCACTCAGCTCGATGCAGACGCCGACGGTTTCGTCAGCAAAGAAGAGATGAAAGCACACCACCAAAAGATGATGGCAGAACACGGCAAAATGGGTCCGGGCGAAGGCAAGGGTAAAAAAGGTAAAAAGCGTCCGCCAAAAGACGACGACGAAAAACCCGAATAACCATTTTCTGAAAGATGCCGACAGAAGAGCAAAATCCCGGATTAATGCTGCAGGTGCTCGACACCGCCTATGTGCAGGTGCTGAATGGCTTCGGCATTTTTCCGTCGGCTGAATCGCTGGCACGCGAGTATCTCGAAAAGAATTCCGCAGACCCGGTGCGCGCTGCGAATGATCTTATTGCCTGGCAGATGACAAAGGCAGCCACATCGGGTTTTCTCACTAACCTGGGCGGAGTTGCAACCCTGCCGGTAGCCATACCGGCGAATATTTCGAGCGTGATCTACATTCAGTTACGCATGATTGCCGCGATTGCCTTTATGGGCGGTTACGAAGTGCACTCTGATAAAGTGAAGACGCTGGTCTATGCGAGCTTGCTGGGGGCAGCCGCAGCCGATGTGCTCAAAGATGCCGGCATCAAGCTCGGTGAGCGTTTGACCGCTGCGGCGATAGCGCGCGTAACGGGCGCCGTGGCGAAACGGATGGCGACATCGGCCGCGGCGCGCCTGCTGGCGAAACTCGGGCTCAGCAGTGCAACGAACTTTGCGCGGCTCGTGCCAATTGCCGGTGGCATCGTGGCAGCCAGCGTCGATGCGGGTGCGACTAAGGCTATCGGCGCTGTCGCGATAAAACTTTTTTTGCCGCAAGAATCAACGGTTGCTCCCTCACCCCTGGCCCCTCTCCCGGCGGGAGAGGGGAATACGTAAACTCCCTTCTCCCTTCGGGAGAAGGGTAGGGGATGAGGGCGCGTTTTAAGCCTCCGCGCGGTGCTTTATCACCTTCAAAATATTCTGCTGAATTTCACCCATCAGAAAGCGGCTCCACAGCCGTGCGTAGAAATTAAAATGCGTTGAAATACGGTGCTCGCTGTAGAGTCTCAGCGTCACTCCGTCGCCCGCGTATTCGATTTCATATACGCCGCTCAGTACGTCAAAGAATTCGCCACCGACGCTCACGTGTTCGTCGAGCGTAGTGATCGGTGTCGCTTTCGGATCGGCTTTAATGGTGAAAGCGAGCTTCTGGTTTTCGCGCCACACGGTCACCGTTTCGACAAACTGCAGGCCGCGTTCGAATGTCGCGAGCCGGGTCTGCCCCACGCCGTCGCCGCTGAGAATTGCTTCTACGGGCCTGGGGAAACCCAGGCTGAAAAAAATACTCGGCTGCGGTTCGGTGATTTTTTCGACGCGCACAATCTTCTGCCACACGCGATGCGCCGGTGCTTTAATATGGATCGTGTTCGAAACGATCTGTTTTTCCTGCGGCAGCGGAATTGTCTGTTCGGCGAAAGATAACGGCAGGGGCAGCACGGTAAATGCCGCGAAAATCAGATGTTTGCTGCGTGTCGAGAGTACAATCCGCATAATAATACCGCCGAGACCGGCCAGAAGCAGTATGACGGGAAACGCCATCGCAAGGCAAATCGTGCCTTCCCAATGCACAAGAACCGAAAAAACCAGACACAGCAGCGCGGGCAGCATTGGTTCAAACACAGATGCCACGTAGCTGGGCATGGCGGCGCGGCTACGGATATAGACGTGTACCATGCCTATCACTGCGGGCAATATGAACACGTAAGACAGCGACATGACGATGAGTGCCGTGCCGAACTGCTGCGAACCTTTCATGAAAACGCGCGCGAAAAGCTGCAGCGCCACACCATACGCAACGCCACAAAAGGTACCAAACAGCAGCGAACGGGGAAATGTGCCGATTTTTTCGAACATGGGCTCACCGCGCCACGGGCCGCTGCGGGGTCAACCGATAGCGTATTAAGGCTTGACGATGCAATTTTGACTGCACGCTGAACCATGGAACCGCGCTCGCCCAATATCACCCGGGAAATGTCGTTGCTGAAGGAGCGCATGCACCAGCACCAGTACAAATCGACACCGCAGCGCGACGAGATCGCCGACTGGATTTTCCGCACACACGAACACTTTACCGTCGAAGATCTGATTGCGAGTTTTCGCGAGAAAGGGAAAAAAGTTTCGCAGGCGACCGCTTACCGCGTGATACAGATGATGCTCGATCTGAAGCTGATCGAAGAGCATGATTTCGGAAAGGATTATAAATTCTACGAACACACTCCCGGGCACGACCACCACGACCATATTGTCTGCATCGATTGCGGCAAGATCATCGAATTCTCTGATCCCGATCTCGAAGCCCTGAAAGAAAAGATCACGCTCAAAAATGGTTTCCGCATGCGCAAGCACCATCTGACAATCTACGCCGATTGCACCAACTGCCCGCCGGAAAAGAAAATCTTAACCAACCGAAAAACACGCTGAAACAAGCGCGGTGTGCTCAGCAATTCTCTTGCCTGCATGTTTTTTTCTCAGGGGCTGACAGAGTGAGTGATTTGGACGGCATAACCGCGTCAACCGGCCAAAACATTATTTTGGATTTTCAGAATACCTTCAGGAGAAGGCCGGATCCTCAAAAAAGGAAATATGTCCTTCTCTCGCTGCTGCTTATCCTCATCGTTGATATTCCGATTGTTCTGACCTTGGCTATTGTCTACGATACGCATGAGGAGATACCTTATATATCCGCTTCGATCGATCTGGGGGATTTTAAACCCCGCGCGCGTAAGGCACCGGTTATCGAAGTCGACGAGGTGTTCGGCAACCAGTTTGTCAAAGAGAAGAAAGAAGCGAGTGCGCTGCCCGCAAATGAAGCCGGTGGTTCGATCGACGGCGAATCTGTGGTCGATCTTGACGTCGAGGGCAGCGGCAGCGGAGGCAACGCACCAAATATCGCGCGTTGCGCAGTGAGAAATTTTCCCGCGGAGGCCAAGACATATGTGGATGAAGCGCTTGTGCTGATGAGCATACTCGTCGACAAGAACGGTTATGTACGCGAAGCAAAACCGCTTTACGTCAATTTCAAGAAGAACCTGCCGCCCGAACTCAAAGACCGTATGAAAAAACTCTTTATGACCGCAGGTCGTGCATCGTTGCAGGGCCGCCGTTGCCCTGTTTGGTATGCCTCGGGCGTGGCAACTGGCTACAAACTCGAAGTCCCTTTGAGTTATGAGCTTTACAATTAGGCTCGCTTGCGAAAAATCCCTAACCATGTCGAAGCGTAATCTGATTATCTTTTTGCTGCTGGCCGTCGCAGTGGTTGCCGCGGTATTGTTGCTGAAACCCTGCGCTGCCGCCGGTGACAAAACGGCCGTGGGTCCGGCTCCGGCTCCGGCTGCAATGCCGGCGCCCGCAGCGCCGGCGCCTGCGGGTGCAAAGAATCAGCCAGTAGCGATCGGTAAACCCCAGCCTGTCGAAGCCAAAGACAGGTCAGCGCCCGTCGAAAAAAATGTGCCGCCTGCACCGGCCGAAATTGACACCGCCCCGCCCGTGGTGCTGACCAACAGCGAACAGATTCCCGATGTCGGCAAGTGCGCGATCGCCAATTTCCCGTCGGAAGCAAAACCGCATGTAAAAGTAGCCATCGTCACTGTTCGCCTGATCGTCGACAAATTCGGCAACGTGAGATCCGATACGCCGCTCGAGGTGGAATTTCCGCAAGAGGTGGCAGAAGATGTTCTGCCTGCAATGCGCAAGCTTTTCATTAAAGCCGGCAGCCGTGCGTTCGGCGCAAAAAAATGCCCACCGCACGTCGTGAATGGCCAGAATGTTGGTTATGCGATTGAAGTTCCGCTGCAATACAAACACTAAAAAGGGTTGAACATGTTTGGGGCTTCGCCCCAAACATGTTTAAAATACATGAAATACAAATATTTTGCTTTGGATATCGATGGTACGATTTTTTCTTCCGAAGGCATCATCTACCCCGCTTACCGCGAAGCTATTGAGAGATACTCAGCAGAGCGTGGCGCGACTCTCGCAACTCCCGAACGGGGGCGCATCATGCTTGAGATTGGCAAACCCGTTAAGCAGATCTTTGAAAATCTGTTTCCGCAACTGCCTGAAACAGACCGCGATTTTCTTTCCGATTCGGTGCTGAAAATTCTGTGCGAACGCATTGCGAAAGGCGAGGGTGAGTTCTATCCGCAAGTCAAAGAAACTGTCGAAGCGGTTGTCGCCAGGGGTGGGAAAATTCTCGTCGCTTCGAACGGGCGCCGCGCGTACATCGATGCGATACTCGATTACTGTGGCATACTCAAACACGTGATACATCCCACTTATATCGACGGTGTGCAGATTCGCTCTAAAAATGAAATTATGCTGGCTTACCTCATATTGGGGCTGCCCGCGAAAGATATACTGATGGTGGGCGACCGGTTGAGCGATTTTGACGCCGCGCGCGCGATCGGCTGCGATTTTGCATGGTGTGCGTATGGCCATGCGCCGGCGGGCGAGATCACCGAATTTGAAATCCGGCTCGAAAAATTTACCGAGCTTGCGGCCTATGCCTGAGACCTTTGTTCTGCATCCGCAACTTGCGGCCGACACTGTCGATGTGGCGGATTTCAAACTCTGCACAATCCGGCTGATGAATTGCAGAGCTGTGCCGTGGCTGATTCTGGTACCTCGCCGCGCAGGCATCACGGAAATCACCGATCTAACTACAGAAGAACAGACTCAGTTGATGGCAGAGATCGCTGCGGCGAGTGAACTTTTGCGCGGCCTTTTTGCTGTGCACAAGATTAATGTTGCAGCGCTGGGTAATGTTGTGCCGCAGTTGCATGTGCATGTGATCGCGCGCAGCGAAAATGACGCCGCATGGCCAAAGCCTGTCTGGGGTAATCTGGCGATGGATACTTACACGACCGCCGAGCAAACGGAAATGGTCACCCGCCTGCGTGCGGCGCTCGCTTTGCGTTAAAAAAATATCCTCCGGCGTGCGATATTCATTGACTGCGCAGCCGTGGTCGCTAAGCGCAGCCATGAAATATCCACAATTGGTGCTCACCGTCGCAATGCTTAGCGTACTTGTGTCATGCAAGTCGGGGCAGGGCGGCAAGGACGGAGAAAAAATGAATCTCGACCCCCGCGTAGAAACCCTGATCGGCGGACAGGATGTGTACGACGCGCCGCAGCGCGTTATTCCGGTGCTGGTGAATCAGGAGCCTGGCTCTGGCGAAAAAACCGAAAACCTGGAAGGTTATGCCATCACGAAAAAAGGTGGCTTGCTGACGCCCGAGCAGATCAAGCGCCTGCAGGCAGTCATCTTTAATGCGGCGACTTATGACTTCGTCGTACAAAAACGCTGCGTGTTCAATCCCTATATCGGTTTCATTTTTGAGAAGTCGGGAAAACAGGCGCATGCGCTGTTCTGTTTTTCGTGCGACGAAGTGAGTTACGGGCGCGACGGCAAACAGGGCAACATTGAAGATTTTGATCCTGCGAGAAAAGAAATTCTCGCGCTGGCACGCGAGCTGTTTCCGCGCGATACCCGGCTTGCGGGTATGAAGGAAAAAAAGTGATCGTTATGCGGAGAAAAATGCATTTCCTGGTCGCGACAGCGACAGCGCTTTGTACGACGGCGCAGCTGGGAGCTGCTTCATTGCGAGTGCTGCTCATCGGCGACACCAATGATCGTTCGATTGGCAAGTCGGTGGTCACCGATCTTGCCAATGTCGAAAAATTCGTGAAACACGTCGCGGCGAATACGGGGCTCACACTCGATGTCAGAACTATCAAAGGCGGCGCGCTCAAATCGCGCGCGATTATCGATGCAGTCAAAAAACTAAAAGTGGAAAGCGACGATGCGGTTATTTTTTACTATTCGGGCCATGGCTTCAGGACGCAGGATGTCAAAACGCGTTGGCCGCTGCTGCATATTCCCGATGCCGGTATTAAAGGTGTCGATTTTCAGATGGTGATCGATACGCTGAACCAGAAAAATCCGCGCATGCTGCTCGCGATTTCCGATTCATGCAACAGTTTTATCGATACGCCGCAACGTTCGGTCAATACAAGGGCGATGCGCCAGGAGCAGGAAGCGGCCTGGAGAAAACTCTTCGTGGAATTTTCCGGCCGTATATACGCTTCGGGCTCTCAGGTTGGCCAATACTCATTTGGTCAGGATGCGACGGGCGGTGCGTTCACCAGCCGCTTCATCGCGATTGTCCACGGAGCTGTTACAGATGCGGGGGCAAATTGGGATAATATCATGCGGCAGGCAACCAAACAGATTCTCATTAACAGCCCGCAGCAGCGCACACAGGATCCGCAATACGAGCTGGTGAAAGGACAGGCAACCCAACAGCCGATGGCTGAAATCGAGAACGCCCCGCCACCGCAGCAGGCAGAACCGGTAACGGCCGACGACAATCGCGAAGACTGCAAAAACCTCGGCGAATTCCAGAGCGCAATTGCGCAGGTTAAAGACAGTATGCCCGCGAAGATGGATTTTCGCAGACAGGCAGCTGACGTGGCGACCTACAAAGATCTCGTCAGCGCTTTGTTACAGGCCGGCGGCGACAAACAGATGGTCTCACTCAGCAAGACGATGGACCAGGGGCTCAGGGCAAAGAATTGGTCGAAATTCCGCAGCGCGATGTGGGCATATGCCGGCCATCTGAACGAGCTGCAACAGCAGATGTGCTCAGGACAATAAGCAAATTGTGTGTGCAGCGCAGCTGCACACACAATTTGCCTTAACGCAGTGCCGCTTGTGCCGCCGCGAGCCGGGCGATCGGTACGCGGTACGGTGAGCATGACACGTAGTCGAGACCCACGCGGTGGCAGTAGCCGATCGAATCGGGATCGCCGCCGTGCTCGCCGCACACACCGAGCTTGATTTTTGGGTTCGTCTTGCGCCCGCGTTCGATAGCAATTTCGATGACCTTGCCGACGCCTTCCCAATCGAGTACCTGAAACGGATTCTGCGGATAGATACCTTTTTCGATGTAGTACGGCAGGTAGTGCTCTGAGTCGTCGCGCGAAAATCCCGAGGTCATCTGCGTCAGGTCGTTTGTCCCGAAACTGAAGAATTCCGCGTGCTGCGCGATTTCGTCGGCCGTAACAGCCGCGCGCGGCACTTCAATCATCGTGCCGAGCGCATATCCGACCTTAACACCCTTCTCTTTCATGACTGCATCCGCAGTTTCGCGGATCACTTTTGCCTGATTCTCCAGTTCTTTATAGTGGCCGACCAGCGGCACCATGATCTCGGGGAAAACCTTTTTGCCTTCTTTTAGAAGCTCCGCTGCGGCTTCGATGATCGCGCGTGTCTGCATCGCGGTGATTTCCGGATATGTTACGCCCAGGCGGCAGCCGCGGTGGCCCAGCATAGGGTTGAATTCCTTAAGATCGTCGATTTTCTTACGCACGTAATGTGCTGTTTTGCCGAAAGCCTTTGCCAGCTCGTCGATCTGCGTCTCTTCGTGAGGTAAGAATTCATGCAGCGGAGGGTCGAGCAGGCGAACGGTGACAGACAGGCCTTCCATGGCTGAAAATATTCCTTTGAAGTCGGCGCGCTGGTATGGCAGAAGTTTAGCCAGTGCTTTCTCGCGTTCTTCGAGCGTGGACGAGAGGATCATTTCGCGCATCGCGGCGATGCGTTCTTCGGCGAAGAACATGTGCTCGGTGCGGCACAGGCCGATGCCCTGCGCTCCATAACTGCGTGCGACCGCCGCGTCTTCGGGCGTATCGGCATTCGTGCGCACCTTCAGACGGCTGTATTTATC
>CAYHJO010000116.1:0-13056 GCA_964356715.1 uncultured Turneriella sp.
ACAGGCCAGTCGGAATTTCAGCTAAACCTGAAAATACTGCGCTCGCTGCGGCTGACAAACGCATTCCATTTTCCTCGCATAATCTTACCCAGGCTCGAAATGGAACCCGTGCGCGGCAAATACATAGTCATGCATCCGTACAAAAGATCCGGTACCGCTCTGGTTTGGCCGATGGAAAACTTTCAGGCGCTGGCCCGGCAGTTGTCTGAGAGCAAATTGAAAATCATCGTTATTGGTGACCGCGATGACAGCGACGTGCTGCATTCATATTTCGGCAGCATTCCGCAGGTGGAAATCCACTGTGAACTGAGTCTCGTGCAGACGGCAGCGCTGCTGCGCGGCGCTTTCCATTTTTTCGGAAACTCGTCAGGCCCGCTGCACCTTGCGGCACTCGTCGGCACGCCACATACGGGATTTTATCCGCAAAACAAGAGTGCGGCGCCGCGACGCTGGCGCACGCTGCCACTTGCCGGCGCGCCCAGGCTCTCAGAACATTTGTTGAGTACCGATTTTCCGGTCGGCTGTGTCGAGTGCCGGTTGAAGAGCTGCGAGTTTTTTCCCTGCACACAGAAGATCAGTGTGGACACAGCGATTGCCTCGATGAAATTCTGGAAACGTTCACCGGCGCGCCACGCCGCCGCCAGGTCCATAAAAAAAACGTCCAGGAAGCGGAAAAAGGAGGTCAGAAAAAGCTGACATTTTGCTGACATTGCAGCGCCATTGCGTTTTTCTCCTGCCGGGTGTTTCCACACTACCCTAACCCGATGGTGCAGTCCGAAGGATTATTGGAACATTTCAGAGGGTATTCCCTCAGCATTGCGACCCACCCGCTCGCAGAGTTGGCCGACTTTCCCGATTCGCGCACTTTTTATTCAGGAATATCCGGGCGCGGTCAAACCCGGTTGCCGGCGGGAGTTCGCTCCGTACTGTATATGGCAACCTGCAACCGCATCGAAGTTTATGCGGAATTCATCGAAGGAATTTCTGACGAATCGGCTGTAGATGCGCTGCGCAAAATTTCGCCGGTATTTGACGCGATGTTTTCCAAGCTACCCAGCGTCATGCAGGGAGCGGGCCTGCTCGAACACCTCATTGCCGTTGCCAGCGGACTGAAAAGCCTCGCGCTCGGCGAAACGCAGATTGCCGGGCAAATTAAGCGCGACATCGCGCACGCGCAGAGCGCCGGCTGGGTCTCGGCCGGAATGATGACGCTGCTCAAAAAGACGCTGGAAACTCAGAAAAAAATCCGCAGCAGTACAGGTATTTCTGAAAACTCTTATTCGCTGATGACGCTGGTGAGCGATCTGATTGCGCAGCGCCAATTGCAGGAGATACGCAACGGTCTCATTCTGATCGGTGCATCGGAAATGTCGGCCAAAGTCGCGCGCTTTGCATTGCGCCGCGGTGTTTCGTCATTTCTGCTGGTACGCAAAGATTGTGCCCGCCCCATGAATGCCGATCTGCGCATGCTGATCGATAATCAACCGGGACTGTTTAATGAAATATCACTAGCGGACTTTCACGCGGGAAATTTCTCATTTCTCGCAGATGCGGTGGTACTGGCTTCGACTGCGCACCAGGCGCTGCTCAAGGCAGACCATGTGAAATCACTGCTGCGCAAAGGCGCGATCAGCGACCAGTCGGCGATTGTCGATCTGTCGCTGCCGGCAAATGCCGACCCGGATATTTCTCAGAATTTCGCAGAAAAACTGATTTCACTTTCTTCGCTGCAGACTCTGTCTGACGCCGCGCGCGCCGAACGCAATGCTTCGGCGCAGGCAGCAGAACCGATGATCCGCCGCGCGGTATACCAGTTATGGCTCGACCTGCTCTACCGTGAGAACCCGGTTGTTGTCAGATCATACCTCGATGAAAAGACGACGCAAACGGACACAGAATGGCAGAAGCTCGCCGAAGAAGCAGCGCTGAGCGAGCGGCAAAAACGCATCATGTACGATTTTATCAAGAAAGAACAACGCCGAGCGCTGGCATCACACCGGGAAATGATACTCGACCTGATCTCGGGTGCTGCTGCGCAGCGACCGGAATAACGTGCCGGCTGCGGCTGCACAGACAATCACCCTCGCAACACGCGATTCGCTGCTGGCGATGGCGCAGACAATACACGCCGCCAGGCGACTGGCTGCTGCGGGATATCAAGTGCGCGTTCGTTCGCTCAAGACGTCGGGCGATCTCAAACTCGACGCAGCACTCTTTACGGTCGCGAGCCGCGTGCCCGCCAAAGAGGGACGTGCATTTTTCACCAAAGAACTCGACGAGGCACTGCTTTCGGGAATGGCCGATGCGGCGGTACATTCGTTTAAAGACCTGCCCTACGAAAGTGTGCCGGGGATCAACGATCCGATTTTGTTTTCGGAACATACCGGCGCAGATCTGTTGATCGTGCGCAAAGGCACACGCTTCGATGCGCGCGGCGAGGGCCTCTTGATCGGCACCTCTTCTTTGCGCCGTATTCACCAGCTGCAGCTCACGATGCCCGCTGCGCGCACGCTCGTGCTGCGCGGCAATGTAGTAACACGCCTTAACAAACTCGAAATTGCCGAGCGCGGCATAAATGCGCTCCTGATTGCCGGCGCGGGTCTCAGGCGGCTGCAGGAGTTCATTGCGCAAGGCGACGATTACGACCGGTACCTGGAAACAGCCGCGCTCGTGCATCTCAGGCATGAAATCACGCGCTTTCGTGCATTGCCGCACGATGAATTCGAAATCATAGAATTCCCCGAGTCAGCTTTTCCTACCGCTCCCGGACAGGGAGTACTCGCATTCCAGCTTTCGGCAACTGCCGCCGCATTATGGAATGATCGGGCGCAGGCGGCTTTCCCGGAACACAGCAGCATCGACGCTCGCGCACGTATCGAACGGCAAATCATGCGCGCGCTGGACACAGGTTGCCATGCTCCGCTCGGAGTTTCGGCGCTTCGCGATCGTTGGGCCGGATACACAGTACACGCATGTTTCAGCCGGCGCTCGACGCCAGAACCGATATCGTTTGCCGATTCGGTATTTATTACGCGCCGCACGCAGGGCAACAGCCAAACCATAGCCGACGAAATCCGCGCTGGCACCAAGAAGGCATTCTGGTGGGGCTCGCTGCCGGCACCGGATACACCGGGTCTGCAGCTGATTCCGGTTCAGGCCTTCCGACAAATGGACTTGCGCCCTGCGCGCCGGCAGAGCGCGCTACCAGCGGCTATTTTTGCCGCTTCACCGGCCACCTTGCCGTGGCTCGCACGCGAAACCGCCTTGCATACGGTGCCAGTCTGGGCCGCAGGAGAGGACACGCTGCTGGAAATACGCAAGCTGTTGCCGAACATGAAATCCGCCGCAGCAGCGGAAAAGGGGTTTGCTGCTGCGCTCGCTGCGATAACGCAGCAGATTTCAGGCCGCATACTCTGGCTTGGCTCGCAGTCCGGCCTGCCGCGCGCAGAGAAAATTGCGGGCACGGCTCCGGTGGATTTTCTTCCAGTCTACGAAAATGAAATTCTGACAGCCGCTGAGATTATGGCGCAACAAGGCGCGCTTTCGGTGCACAGGGAAGCCGCGGAAACGCTGCATATTGTGACCTCGGCGGCGGCGGCGAAAGCACTGATCGGCTGCACGCAGTCGATGTCCATACAGGCCCCGCTGGTTTCGTGCTTTGGCGATTCGGCAGCCGAAGAATTGATCGCGGCAAATATATGGCCTTACCATATTAGTCGCGCCGGTTCATTTGCAGCATACCTGCTGGAAATCGGCGGCTCAACACAGGCCATGGCCATGCGGCTGAACAGGCGCACAGGGAGCAAAAATGAAACGGAAAAAAAGTGATAAACTCTGGGAACGCGCGCAGCAGGTGTTCCCCGGCGGCGTAAACTCGCCGGTGCGCGCGTTCCAATCCGTAGGCGGCAATCCGGTCTTCATCGCCGCAGGCAGCGGCACTCACATAACCGATGCGGACGGCAACAAATACCTCGATTTTCTCAGCAGCTGGGGACCGCTGATCCTGGGGCATGCGGAACCGAAAGTGGTGAAGGCGATTCGCGCCGCGGCGCAAGACGGCTCAACTTTCGGCGCGACAACGCGCGCCGAAGTGGATCTCGGCGAACTCATTCTGGCACACCTGCCGTTTGCCGAGCGCATCCGCTTTGTGAATTCGGGCACTGAGGCCGTCATGACTGCGCTGCGTATGGCACGGGGCCTCACGGGCCGGCAGATGGTCGTCAAATTTGAGGGCTGCTATCACGGCCATAATGACGCGCTGCTCGCGCGCGCCGGCTCGGGCTTACTCACTGCGACGGGCAATATCGCCGAAGCAAGTTCACCCGGTGTGCCCGAAGATATCGTGCGCAACACGCTTGTACTGCCGCTCGACGATGCCGCGGCATTTGACGCGGCAGTCAAAAACTTCGGCGACAAAATTGCCTGCATCATTATCGAACCACTGCCTGCCAATGCCGGTCTGTTGCTGCAGCGCCGCGCTTTTATCGAACATATTCTGACTGCTGCGCATGCGCGGAAAATTCTCGTTATTTTTGACGAAGTGATCAGCGGTTTCCGCCTGGGATTCACGGGTTACGCCGGCCGTGAGAACCTGATTCCCGATATTTTGACCTATGGCAAGATCATCGGCGGCGGCCTGCCGGTTGGCGCAATTGCCGGCCGCGCCGAGGTAATGAACTGCCTGGCGCCGCAGGGGCCCGTGTATCAGGCCGGTACACTGTCGGGTAATCCGCTGGCTATGGCAGCCGGCTATGCCGCGCTCCGCCGGCTGAGCCATAACGACGGTGCAGTTTACGCCCGGCTCGCTGAACTGTCTGAAACACTGAAACAACTCTTCGTGTCAGACATCGAGCCGCTGTTCGGGACGCGCGAATGGCGCATTCAACTCGTCCAGGATGCTTCGCTTTTCTGGTTTTCATTCCGCAAGGCAGACAATCTGGACACCGTGCGGAACGTGACTGCGATTGAATCCTTCTCCGGGAAAATCTATGCGCAGATATTCCATGCTCTGCTGAAACACGGTATCTACCTTGCTCCTTCAGCGTATGAAGTGGGATTTCTTAATGCGGCGATGCGTAAGAGCCATCTCGTTTTTTTTATCACAACGCTCAAAAACATTATCCGCAAACTGCCTGAAAAGATCCGGGATTACCAGTGAACGCGAAGCCGCTCCGCAAAAATCTGTCGCAGTTCTCGCTTTTCTCGGGCTGGACGCTGGTGATGGCGATTTCTATGCTTTCGGTTGTCGTGCTCCTCTTCTGGTGGCAGAAACTGCTGATACGCAACCTCGATCTGCAATATGGTTTTTTTCGTTCTGAGATAGAAAGCAACACCGAGGTGTCGCCTGGGCTCAGGCGCTACCTGTCTGAACAGGACGACAAACTTGCGAAACAGCTGTTCGGCAACACACGAGCAGAACTGCCGCCCGAGAATGCGGGACAACTTATTGCAGAGCGGCTGAAAAATCGCCACAAGATGGTGCTCTATGAGCAGACTTTTTTCATTCTGCTCTTGCTCTCAGGCCATGTCTTTTTTCTGTACATCTATTTCCGCGAACGCACGCGGCGCCGGCTTACCGAAGAAACGATCCTGCTCGCGACGCACGAACTGCGCCAGCCGCTGCAGAGCCTGTCGCTCGCACTCGAAACCGTCGCGCCAAAGGCCAAAGGTCGCAGCCGCGAGGCAATCGGGACGGGGCTTGTGGAAATCGGCAAACTCAGCCAGCAGATTCGCTGGCTGGCCTCGACCTTTGCCTCTGCAGAGACGACGGAAGACCGGGCACCGATAAACGACATCGGGCAATACCTGAAGGCGCTTGTCAGCGAAGAATTTGCGCCGGCCGAGCAAAAGAGCGTGAAGATCGTCGGTGGGCGCGGCGGGCAAATACAACTCTTAATAGCGCCCGGTCTGTTGCACTTTGTTTTGCGCAATCTGCTTGAGAACGCTTTGAAGTATTCTGTGGGCAGCGTGACAATTACCGCTTTATCGGTGCGCAGGAAGGTGGAGTTCCATATCTCAGGCAGTGGAAAAGCCATGAATAACCAGGAATTCCGCCGCATCGGCGGAATTTTTTACCGGTCAAACCGGGCTGAGGTGCAGAACACCTCGGGCTTCGGCATTGGTCTTTACCTGACGAGCCGAATCGTGCGCCGTGCACGGGGCAGACTGCTGCTGGAGCACGACAATGAGGGCACCACGACGGCAAAATTGACTCTAAGGACAACTTGATGCGACACAGACATATCGCCATCGTCGAAGACGACGACAACATCCGCGAGCTGCTTGCGGAAAATCTGAAACATGCCGGTTACCATGTATCCGCATTTTTTACAGCCGAACAGTTTGAACGCAAAAAGGATGCGGACTATGACATGCTGCTTCTCGACATCATGCTGCCGGGCAAGAGCGGGCTCAGCCTGCTTAAGGAAATCCGCACATCAGGCCGCACCATGCCTGTCATCCTTGTTACCGCATCGGAACAAAACACGCATATGGACACGGCATTCGGAGCCGGGGCCATCGACTATGTTGTGAAACCGTTCAACCTGCAACACTTGCTTCTGAAGATTCAAAACCTGTTCGACCAGTTTCAGGCAGCGCCTGCTCCCGGAGCATCCAAAGATTTCATTATTGGTGCCGGAAAGTTTGATGCCGCGCTCAATGTGGCGATACGCGACCGTCAGGAACATAAGCTGACTCCTTCGGAAGTGGCGACACTGCTCTATTTTGTGAAAAATCCCAACCGCATTATCACTCGCGAGGAATTGCAGAGCCAGAATGCTGCGGATGCAAAATCGATGTCATCGCGCAATTTGGATAACTATATTTTGAAATTCCGCAAGATTTTTGAAATTGATCCGAAAATTCCTGAGATATTTGTTACAATACCGCGCAAAGGTTATGCGCTCAAGCGCTGATAGCTATGGAAAAACGCAGCAACCTGTTTGATTCTGCCGTGCGCGGCATTGCGACGGATCGTACACCGATCTGGTTCATGCGCCAGGCGGGGCGTTATTTGCCCGAATACCGGGAGGTGCGTAAGCAACTGAGTTTTGACCAGATGCTGGCGGACGCAGAGGTGGCGACAGAGATTACGCTGCAGCCAATCCGGCGTTTTGATCTTGATGCAGCGGTGATTTTTGCGGATATAATGACGATTCTGAACGGTCTTGACATCCCGTTCAACTTTGCTTCAGGCGGGCCTGCGCTGGAATTCCATAGCAGTGACCCTGCGGACCTGCAAAAACTCGATGCCAAAAGATTACAGGCGAATCAAGGTAAGTATGCACCGTTTCTACAGGCAATCCGCAATGTGCGCGGTGCATTGCCTGCTGAAAAAGCAGTCATTGGTTTTGCCGCGTCACCTTTTACACTGCTCAGTTACCTACTGGAAGGC
The DNA here is from genome assembly GCA_964356715.1 of uncultured Turneriella sp. Taxonomy (GTDB): domain Bacteria; phylum Spirochaetota; class Leptospiria; order Turneriellales; family Turneriellaceae; genus Turneriella. The sequence goes on from CAYHJO010000116.1 coordinate 7,397, forward strand.
ACCACGTCCAAAACGCACAATAAAACCCGCGCATTTATGCTTACCGATACTGCGAAATTCCATAGCCTTATGTCAGCAATAGCCGATTGCACCATAGAATACCTGAAATTGCAGATAGCCGCGGGCGCCTCTGCCGTGCAGCTTTTTGAATCCTGGGGTGACGTATTATCAGGTGAAACCTACCAAAGCCAAATTCTGCCTCACGTCGAACGAATCATCACGGCAGTTAATCCTCATGCCCCAGTGATACACTATGACAAGGGAGCCTCGCTGCACATGGGTGCGCTGCGCCCATTGGCACAAAAAACCGGTACCATGCTTTCCGTCGATTGGCGGATAGACCTGGGGCAACTCTCAGACCTGCGAGTGCAAGGCAACTTGGATCCGGCCGCATTGGAGAGCGATCCGAAATCGGTCAGCAATGAAACAACAAGGATTTTGCGGTCCCGTGCGGGTAAACCGGGGCATATTTTTAATCTTGGCCATGGGATCTCTCCGCAAGCAAAGCTAGAATGCGTTGAAGCAATGGTTGAGACTGTAAGATCGTATGCTGTTTGAGTTTTTTCCCCAATTACCGACGCATTAAGCCCCGATCATTTGCGGGACAATACGATTAGTCATTATCCCAAGCTATGGAAAAACGCAGCTACCAAAACTGCATTTATTTCCCAATAATGAGAAAAATCCGGCATTTTCTGGTATTTAATATATAGAGAGACCATGAGATGCCTGCGACAACCCGCTTTTCTATACAATAAACCCACGCCAATATGCGATATATGGGAGGTGCGCCTCAGTTCCCGACTCTGGCAACATTTGCGCAAAATTGCCAGCATCAGAAGATGCACATATTCGACAATCACGCGTTTCTGTATTTTTCAACTCGCCGAATTTGAACAACTGCGATGCACGGCTCTATTCACACGGATTAACTCTGAAATCCGAAAAGACTCTGTAATAGCGTGTCAGTTCCACCGGCATATGGTATGCCTCTACGGTGATGATGTGAAATTACTCCGCCTCGCCGCGATGCAACTGAACATGACAGTGTCCGCATTTATCCGCCTGGCGCTCTGGCGGTATTTACCCCGACTGGCTCAGGAAAACCGCAGCCACCGCAATGTCACGGGTGAGCAATTATTCCGCCTCGGCACTAAGCGCTGGATGATAATTTCCTTCTCGGGACTAAACCATGAACGCAGCCCAGCCATGCGCCAATTTGCCTTTGCCTCATTTCCTGCCTGGTTCTGGTGGTAGGGTTATCGCGATTTTTTCAGATACGACACCGTCTCATAATGGTGCGTCCATGGGAAAAAATCAAATACCCGCATGGACTCACAATGGTATCCCTCAGCGCAGAAAACAGCAAGGTCGCGCGCCATGGTTGCTGCGTCGCATGATGAGTAAACTATGGGTCCGTCAAATTCGCTGAGAGCCAGTTCGCGCATCTTTTTCCACGTCGCCGGCAAAAGACCTGCGCGGGGGGGATTGATCAGCAGTAGCTCTGGTTCAAATTCCGATACAGCCTTCAACGCTTCAGCCGGGAGTTTTTCCGGTAGAAAAAGATCGACTTTTCGATATCTCCCACTGAAATCACTGATAATTTCCTGACCATTTTCGAAAAATTTCACCTGTGCAACCTGCTCGGTGCTGAGGATATCCATAGCTAGAACTTCCATGGGCTGCAATATCGACAGCATGCGCGAAATAAAACCAAAACCGGAAAACATCTCGAGTACGCGAGGCCGCTCCGTTTGCGCGCGTTCCAAAAATCCACTGATGGCATCGAGCCAAAAGGGGAGCGCCCGCAGATTTGCCTGAAAAAAAACCGTCACGGGAAACTCTATGTCGATACTCCTCCCATGCGGCCACTGCACGGTGTAGCGCGCCAGCTCATTCAACTCCTCTTTTGAGTTGAGCACAGTAAAAACAGCAGTGCCGTCCGTATTCAGGCGTATGCGTCCGGCACGCACCTCGACAGGATATTTTGGAAAGCTTGCGCGGAGTGACTTTTCATCAAAAATCAGGCAGCCATGGTCTGGAAATGCCCGCGTCCGGTACGAGACGGGTTCGTAGAAGCCATAAGTACCGAATTTGTTGATATGCACCTGCGCGTGATTGCGATAGTGCAGGCGCGTTTCTTCAGGCAAGCTGTGAAATTCCATAGCAGCTACTTCCACTTTATTACGCGTAAGCTGGCTCTTCAACCATTCTTCTTTGTAATGCAGTGTCTGGTCATAACTCATGTGCCGCATGCGGCAGCCGCCGCAGCGCAGATAATTCTCACATACTGGGCATGCACGCTCCGGCGAGAGAGTGCGCAATGCCCAGATTGAATGGGCAAATTCGCCCGCCAGACCAGCCGGCAGTTCGTTGCGCCGCGCCAGTACTCCTTGCGCGTTCTTAGATTTCACCTGCGCGATGCGGGCGACAAAAGTCTCGCCAGGCAGTACGCCCCAGATAAAGAATACGTGCGGTTTGAATTTTTCTTTCTGCGTTTCATCCGTGAAATACGATAACCCGAGTCCCTCGGCTACGAAATGTTTGCATTGGAGTTCGACAAAGGTGCCGGGCTTAAGTTTGCGGATGTTCATGGAATCCTATGAGCTTAGCTATGAAAACCCATAGCTAAGCGCGTTAATGCCTGAAATGCCGCATGCCGGAGAATATCAGAACTATTCCGTGCTCGTCGGCGGCCGTGATGCTGTCGGCGTCCTTGATCGAACCGCCGGGCTGCACGATCGCCCGCACGCCGATCTTAGCACACGTATCAACACTGTCGCGAAACGGAAAAAATGCCTCCGATGCCATCACAGAACCCTTGAGCGCAAGCCCGGCGTCGGCTGCTTTGGTCTGCGCTATGCGAATGCTGTCTATACGGCTCATCTGGCCGGCACCGATTGCGAGAGTGCGGCCGAACGAGGCAAAGACCACCGAATTGGATTTCACGAATTTTGCCACACGCGACGCAAATGCCAGGTCGTGCATTGTCTGCTGATCTGCCTGAGCTTTGGAGACGACTTTGATATCGGCCTCATTCCACAGTGGTAAATCCTGATCCTGCAGCAAAAAACCGCCGGCCCCCGGAACCGAGCGCAGGTCGCGGTTCAGGGCTGCTTCGAGGCGCGCAAAATCGACGGTAATCAGGCGCAGATTTTTCTTTGCCGCGAGAATGTCAAACGCCCCTTCTGCGAATTCAGGCGCAATGATCAGTTCAAAAAAATGCGGGGCGAGTTTCTCCGCCGCAGCTTTTCCCAGCGGGCGGTTGAAAACCACGATACCGCCGAAGAAACTGACAGGATCGCAGTCCATCGCATACTGCAGAATCTGCGCCTGGTTATTACCCGTCGCCACACCGCACGGGTTGGTGTGTTTAAAGATGGCGCAAACGGGCTCTGCGAAATCGGCCGCCAGCCTGATCGCAATGTCGAGATCGAGAATATTGTTAAACGACAGTTCTTTGCCGGCCAGCTGTTTCCAGGGCACATCTTTGCCGGCTTCGACGAGGTACGAGGCATTCTGGTGCGGATTTTCGCCGTACCGCAGGCCCTGTTTTTCGACGAGACTCAAACGCATGCCCTGCACACCGCTTTTCTCTTCGAGGTAGGCAGAGATGGCTGCATCGTACGCTGCGGTGCGCCGGTATGCGCTGAGGCGCAGTTTTTCACGCAGCGCCAGCGTTGTGGCGCCTTTGTGAGAATCGAGTTCTGCAGCAACCTCTGCGTATTGCTCGGGAGAAACGACGACTGCAACAGAGGCTGCATTTTTGGCCGCGGAGCGCACCATCGCCGGTCCGCCGATGTCGATATTTTCGACGGCCTCTTCAAATGTAGTACCGGCTTTTGCCGTTACGGCTTCAAAAGGATAGAGGTTGATAACCACCAGATCAAAAAGTCTGATATCGTGTTTGCGCGCCGCTTCGAGATGCGATTCGACGTCGCGCCGTGCGAGAAATCCGCCGTGGATTTTCGGGTGCAGGGTCTTCACGCGGCCGTCCATCATTTCAGGAAAGCCGGTATAGTCTTCGACGGCGATCGCGGGTACGCCCTGCTCTATCAGATACTTCAGCGTGCCACCGGTAGAGTAGATTTCGACGTTCAAAGCTTTAAGCTTTGCCGCAAAATCTTTTAAACCTGATTTATCAGAAACAGATACCAGCGCACGCCGGATAGGGACTATATCCAATGTCAAAATCCTTCCTAGAGACGCGCAACTTGCACGTCTCTACAGTAAAATCGAATCGTCAGATGAGGAGAGTCTGGCCCTCAAAGACATCTTTGCAGGGGCCAGTCATGTACACGTGGTTGTCTTTCTCTGACCAGTAGATCTCGAGAATTCCCCCGCGCAGCTCGACCTTAGCCTTACGTTTGATCTTGCCGGACAGCACGCCGGCAACGACCGCCGCGCAGGCACCGGTACCGGAGGCGAGTGTCTCACCGACACCGCGCTCCCATACACGCTGCTTGATGTGGTCTTCATCGACCATCTGGATAAAATGCACGTTCGTCCGATTGGGAAAAAGCGAATAATTCTCAATCATCGGGCCATATTTGGCCACCGGAAAATTATCCACATCTTCAACCCAGATTACCACGTGAGGGTTACCCATGGACAACGCCATAAATTCAAACGTGTTATGGTCTTCGAGGTAGATCTTTTCTTTGAGGACTTTTTTCTCTTCTTCACCGGCTGCGCAGACCATGGGGATCTTTGCGCGCTCGAGAATCGGCTCGCCCATGTCCGCTTTTACACGGTAGACGCGCCCGTCGCGCACCATCAGTATGCAGGGAATAATACCGCGCAGCGTCTGCACGTTGATTTCCTGTTTTTTGGTATTGCCGCGGTCGTAGAGGTATTTGCCAAGGCAGCGGATCGCGTTACCGCACATTTCCGCTTCTGAGCCGTCAGGATTGAAGATGCGGATTTGAAAATCAGCCTCGTTCTTGTTATCAGGCGACATGATCAGCACGAGGCCGTCTGCACCCACGCCGTAATGGCGATCGCATAAAAGGCGCGCCGCGCGTTGTGGATTTTTGGGAGAATCTTCTGTAAAAAGATAATCGTTGCCCAAACCTTCGAGTTTTGCAAATCTTAATGCTTTAGAACCACTCATTCAAGCCCCCGAGGCGGATAATCTGATAAAAATTCTTGCAAATGCTTCAAACTTTCGCAGAATGCCGGTTGTTATGTAACCATTTCCTATGAATGAGACTGAGTTTCAAGCCTTATTTGATTCGTACCAGCAGGCGCTGCGTTCCAGGCAGCTGCAACCAGTACCACAGAAGCTGCACCTGATGGTGTACAATTATGCGCAACGGCGCCACCAGCAATCGAGCGATGTGTCGGCCGATTTTTACCTGCATATCGTCGGCAAAATACAGGGAATGCTCGACCGCTACGATCCGCGCAAAGCGCCCTTTTACCAGTACATGGCCTCATATCTGAACTTTGAATTCACGCATTTTCTGCGCCGCCGCCGTTTGCCGCGCTCGCAGATTGAGCTCTTATCCCTCGAAGATCTTGCCAAGCGCCGCGTCGAGCTACAGGCGCCCCCCCCGCCCGACGACGATGCGGCCGAAGGACTGCTTTCTTTACTAAAGCCTGCGCAGAAAATTTACGCGAAATTGTCTCTCGCATTCCCTTTGTGTTTCGGTGAATTA
>CAYHJO010000117.1:0-13046 GCA_964356715.1 uncultured Turneriella sp.
GGAGAAACAACTTAGGTTGTGCGGTTGCCTATTTTGCCGCCGACGCAACCAATGAGACAACCCCGAAATGGAGATAAACAGGAATGACACCACAAAAACCCGGCCCGTTGGGATCAGGAAGCCCGAATAAGACCATGAAGAATATCGCGCTCGTGCTGCTGATCGTTATCATGGCTGCCCTCACCTATGAGGTCTTTCAGGAGCAACAGGGCAAAGTTACCGAAATACACTATTCCAAATTTCTCGCGCTGGTAGAAAGCAAAGACAAACTTGTCACCACGGAACAGGCCCCGCTGGTGATTCAGGGGCACCAGATCAGCGGAAAATTCCGCAACGAGAAGAACGAAGACATCCTGTTTAAAACAGTGATACCCTATCACGATGCAACTCTGCTCGATTTGTTGAAATCCAAAGAAGTGAAATTCTTCAAGGGTGCCGCAGTCGAAGAAAGTTTCTTCTGGCGCACAATCATGCCTTTGTTACCATGGATTGCCATCGTTGGTTTTTTCTGGTTCATGATGGCACGCCAGGTGCAATCGACCGGCAACCGTGCGCTTACCTTCGGCAAGTCGCGCCCGAAGATGGGCCCCGACATGAAAAACCGCGTCACGTTTACCGACGTGGCCGGCGTTGAAGAGGCAAAAGAAGAACTTAAAGAAGTGGTGGATTTTTTGAAGGCCCCGCAAAAATTTCAGGCCATCGGCGCCAAGATTCCCCGCGGTGTCCTGCTGGTTGGTCCCCCGGGAACCGGCAAAACGCTGCTGGCGAAAGCCGTTGCGGGTGAAGCCGGTGTGCCGTTCTTCTCGATCTCAGGCTCAGACTTTGTCGAAATGTTTGTCGGCGTCGGTGCGAGCCGTGTGCGCGATCTTTTCGGTCAGGCCAAACGCCAGACTCCGTGCATCGTGTTCATCGATGAAATCGATGCAGTGGGTCGTCTGCGCGGCGCGGGCCTCGGCGGCGGTCACGACGAGCGCGAACAGACGTTGAACCAGCTGCTCGTCGAAATGGACGGCTTTGAGGAAAACGAAGGTGTCATCATCATCGCGGCAACAAACCGCGCGGACGTGCTCGATCCTGCGCTTTTGCGCCCGGGCCGCTTCGACCGTCAGGTTGTCGTCGATGTACCCGATGTGCGCGGCCGGGAAGCGATCTTAAAAATCCACAGCCGCAAGGTACCGATGGATGAAAGTGCGACGATGGATAAGATTGCGCGCGGCACACCGGGCTTTACCGGTGCCGATCTCGCGAACCTCATCAACGAAGCGGCACTTCTGGCCGCGCGCAACGACCGCAAGAAGGTAACGGAAGACGATCTCGACAATGCGCGCGACAAGGTGCTGATGGGCCCTGAGCGCAAGTCGTTCCTCATCATTCCCGAAGAGAAAAAGATTATCGCGTACCACGAAGCGGGACACGCAATTCTTGCAGAACTGCTCGAGCACGCGGAGCAAATCCACAAGGTTACAATCATTCCGCGCGGGCGTGCGCTGGGTATTACGCAACATTTGCCCGAACAGGAAAAGCACATGCGTTCGCGCAACTACTGGCTTGACCAGCTCGTGGTACTGATGGGCGGGCGCCTTGCCGAAGACATTGAATTTGGCGATGTGACAACCGGCGCCTCCAACGACATCGAACGCGCGACCAACATCGCACGCCGCATGGTGACCGAATGGGGCATGTCTGAGAAAGTCGGCCCGATTCACCTGAGCGGTGCCGATTCGAGCTCGGTTTTCCTCGGCCGCGATTATGCCCGCAAAGGCGATCACTCAGAAGAGTACGCAAAGATCATCGACGTCGAAGTGAAACGCATCATTGATTCTGCCTTTGAACGCGGGCGCGCTCTGCTCAAGAAAAATAAAAAACGCCTCGACCAGGTGGCGCAGGCGCTGCTCGACCGCGAAACAATCACCGGTGCTGAGCTGCGCGAAATGATGCAGGGCCGCAAACTGAAGCCGCTGGCACCTCCCCCGCCGCCGCAGGAAAAAAACGGCGACAAAAAACCCGTGAATCAGACACCTGCGTTCGGGCAGGATCTTCTGTCGGGAGCTCAGCCGGCATGATTCAAATGGCCACGGGCTATAGCCCGTGGCTAGAATAAGGCGGCTGAGCATGACCGAAAAACCCGGCCCCATCATCTTCATTTTTCTCGACGGCGTCGGGTTGGGCGTCAATGACCCGGCGAAGAACCCCTTCGCGCGTTTTGCCACTGATTTCTTTTCGGGCCACGCCGGCGGCAGCTATAAGATGCCCGGCCTGCTGCTCTCGACAGATGCACACATGGGCATTCCGGGCCTGCCGCAATCGGCGACCGGGCAGACCGCACTGTTCACAGGCTATAACGGCCCGCAGATACTCGGCCGCCATGTGAATGGATATCCGACTTTCACGCTACGTCCCTATTTTAAGAAGAAGAACATCCTCAAAATATTCAACGAAGCCGGTTACAATGCGACGCTGATCAATTCGTATTCGCAGATGTATCTGAAAAGGCTCGAACACCCGCGCGCCGAACGCATGCTGTCTGCCTCGTCGCTGATGCAGAAACATTCGGGTAAGCCCTACTTCACGACCGAAGACTACCTGCAGGGGAAAAGCCTCTACATGGATATGAGCAACTGGTTTCTGCGCAGGCACGGGCTGGATATTCCGCTCGAGGCACCTTACAACAATGGGCGCAAACTCGTCGCGATTGCGCAGCATTACGATCTCGTGGTCTACGAATACTTTTTTACCGACAAGGTCGGCCACGAGCAGTCATGGGGTGCGGCCAAGCGCATTATCAGGCATGTCGATGAATTTTTACAGGGTGTATGGAGCGAGATCGACCCGCAGCGCGACACGGTCGTCGTCAGCTCAGACCACGGAAATATCGAAGACCTGTCGGTGAAAACGCATACCACAAATCCGGTCGGCACCTTTGTGTACGGCCGGCATGCAGATATATTCAGCTCAAAGGTGCAGTCGTTGCTCGATATTCCGCGCGTGATGCTCGATATTTTTGATTTGCCGTTTGCCTCTGATTTTAAACCAAGCGAAAGTGTTGAAATCCGCAGCGTTTGAAGAAATGGGGCCATATTGAACGTAGCAATCGTCGACGTCGGCTCAAACAACATCAAACTCGAAATCTTCGAAGTAAATAACGAAGGTCTGTCGCACCTGATCTTCAGCGAAAAATTTCAGGCACGCCTCGGCGCGGATGTTTTTCTCACCCGCAAACTGCGCGGTGAAAATGCGGATATCGCCGTCGAAGCACTCAAGCAGATTCGCCGCATCACGCAGGAATTCAAATGCAGGCAGACGATCGCGATTGCGACTGCGGCGCTGCGTGAATGCGAGAGCAGCGATTTTATCGAGCGCGCGAAACGCGAAGCGCAGATCACGGTCAGTATCATCACCGGTCTTGAAGAGGCACGCCTCGTCTATAACGGCGTGCGCGCGCACACCTCTCTCGGACAAAATAATTACCTGATTAACGACATCGGCGGCGGTTCAACAGAAGTGCTGGTGTGTAACGATGCCGATATCCACTTTGTCGAAAGCCTGAGGCTGGGTACTGTCAGGTTGCGCGAAATGTTCGCGAGCGAAGCGAAAGATCTCGTCAAACTCATCGATCGTTATGTGCAGCGCTCGATCGACCCTTATCTTGCGGATATTGCGCGGCACAAGCCCGTTGCGGCACTGTGCACCGGCGGTACTGCGCGCACGCTGCTCGAGGTATTGCGCGAAATGGGTGTTTCATTGCGCGAACAGATTCTTTTGCCTGTCGTCGAGACGCGTGACTTTGCGGCTGTAGTCGAAGAGCTTTCACAGATGAGCCGCAAAGAAATCGCTAAAATCAAGAGCATCGACGAAGGCCGCCGCGACATCATTCTGCCGGGTGCGGCGCTGCTGTTATCGCTCTTAAAACACACAAAGATGAGCAGCTTTCTGGTGGCACCTAACGGCCTCAGGGACGGCGCGCTGGCTGACTACGTCTATAACAAAGTAAACAAAAATATCTACCTGCGCAGCCAGGCGCAGTTCCGCGAAGCGGGGCTCACGACGATTGTCGATAAATACAAAATGGACCGTGAACATTCGCAGCACGTTGCGACACTGTCGGTGCAGCTGTTCGACATTTTCAGCGAGCTGCACGCCTTGCCGGCTGAAACGCGCGATCTTCTGAAGGCGGCGGCGATGTTGCACGATATCGGCAAATTCGTCGACTATTCTCAGCACCACAAGCACGCGCTCTATCTGCTGAGCAACATGGCGTTGCCGGGTTACACCAACGATGAGCGCGACATCATTGCGCACACCGCGCGCTACCACCGGAAATCGAATCCGAAGGCCTCCCACCTCGAATACCAGCGGCTGAATCCGCGCAAGCAGGAGATCATACTCAAACTTTCTGTGCTGCTGAGAATTGCCGACAGTCTCGACCGCAGCTATTCAAGCTCGATCATCGGTCTGCGCGGGAAAAAACTGGACCAGCGCAACTGGCAGGTCAGCTTCGATGCGACCTCAGACAGTCTGCTCGAAAAATGGGCTTTCAACCGCAAGAAAGAATTCTTCGAGAAAGTTTTCAATACCACGCTCACCCTGGAGTAGAGTGCTGATTGTGTTCGCGGCGTAGCCGCGAACACAATCAGCGAAATGCGTGGGGTATATTATTTAGCTGTGCCAGATGCGGCATCTGCGCTGCAGCGAACTGCTTTGCCGCAGCCAGCATGGATTCATAGCCCGTGCAGGATAATGGTCGGCTCTCCGCCATGTCGGTTTTGAGGTCGAATAGCTGGCAGGCACCCGACTTCATCAGCTGAAGCTTGATGCCGTCTTTGCCATAGACGCTCACCGTACCTTCGTTGCCGTAGGCAAAGACGTGATCGCGGTTTTCAGTGCGCAAGAGCGATTCGCCCTGAAACTCTGCCGGCGCGTGTCTGATTTTCAGCAGATCGAGCACTGTCGGGCCGAGGTCGGCATGCGTGGTCACACGGTTCACGGTGCGCGGTTGAATGCCGGCCGGATAATAGATCAGCGCAGGCACCGCGAGATTTTCTTCATAACTGAACAGCGAGTGAATATAGTTGCCCTTGTGCTGGTAGAAAGCTTCGCTGTGGTCGCCGGCAATCACGACCACCGTGTTTTCCAGAATACCACGCCGCGTTAGCGCCGTAAAAAACTTCTCAATCTGCGCATCGAGCAGGCGCAGGTTATTCACGTACAGGTCGAGCCTTTTCTCGCCGCGCGCCACCCTCCATTCCGAACCGTAGTCATGATAGGGATAGTGCGGCGCGAAGCTGATGTAGACAGAAAAGAACGGTTCTTTCGCGGCCTCAAGCCGCTTCACAAAATAGTCTGCAGACTGAATTTCATTGCGCGCATCGGACGGCTCTGTACGCCGCTCGGGAATATCGAGTCTGCTCTTGCCGATGATCTCGCTGATCCCGTTATTGCGGAAAAGCCCGTTCGGAAAATACCATTCGGTCGCGCACGGCGTCACCAGAAAGCGTGTTTCAGCCGGGAGATACGTGTTCCAGCCGCGTATCCTGAGGCCGCGCTTAAGAGAAAAAAACTCGGACGACACCTCGGGATAATGCCCGGTAAAGATGGAAAACAGCGCGCGCGGCGATGTATTCGAAGGCGAATAGTGCCGCGAGAGGTACAGCGACTGGCGCGACAACTTTTGTAGAAAAGGCATCGGTACGCCGCGCCCCGGCAAAGTCAGGCTTTCGTCGAAAATATAGCGCGAGCCGGTACTTTCGAGCACCAGCACCAGCACGTTGGTTTTATTCTTCAGCAGATTTTCATCGTGGTAGACCGCAGGCAGCTGCGCTTTGGTGAGCTTGAGGCTCGCAGGCTCAGCGCGGTTGGCGGCAGCAAGCGCGACGGGTGAGCTACCGAGCAGATTCAGCGCCATGAGCGCCGGCACGCGCAACACAGACGGCACCAGATTAGTCAGCGGCGCTGCGTAGGCAAATGCGCCCATGAGCACCACCAGCGCCCCCGCCGTGTAAAAGATAAGGCGACGCTGCAGCGGTAAAAAAGATTCGTGACGGTGCAAATCCCACAGCAGCATTTTTATCGGGGTCAGCAGAGCCACAGCGATAAACAGCCAGTCGCGCAACGTCAGGAGTGAAAGCACCGTGGATACAGGCATCGCGGCGGCGCCTTCCCGGTAAAGCTGCAGGTCAAGCGGACGACCGAAAGCCGCCAGCACGCGCAAATCGGCCACGAGGCACACAGCATAGAGCAGATTGCCCGCCGTTGCCGCCATAATCTGCGCCCGTGCCGGAAAACCCGCGACAGACCGCAGTGCCAGGGCGCGCACGGCGAGTTCAAGTGCACTCGACACGGCAATCAGCGGCAGAGCGAGATTGAGTTCGATATGGTCTGCGCGCGCGGCAATAACCATGGCAATGCGTGATACGATAAAGAGCGGCCAGAACATCAGCCGTAAGTCCCGTGAAGAGAAACAGGCCGAAAAACCTTTTTCGACCTGAGCGCACCTCATAGCGTGCCGCATGGGGCTGGCGCTGGCGTTCGAATCAAGCTGCGACGAAACCGGCGTGGCGCTGGTGGAAGACGGACGCCGCGTCATCGCAGCGCCGCTGTTCAGCCAGATTGCGATGCACCGCCCGTACGGCGGCATTGTCCCCGAATACGCGAGCCGCGCGCACCTCGAAAAATTTGCGCCGCTTTTGTCTGAAATCCTCACTGCGCACAGCCTCAAACCGGGCGATCTCGATTACGTCGCCGTCACGACGCGGCCGGGCCTCATCGGCGCACTGCTCGTCGGCTACCAGTCGGCACGCGCGTGCGCGCGTTTTTTCAGGGCACCGCTCATCGGCGTGCACCATCTCGAAGCACATCTTGCGGCCGTGCGCCTGAGCGGCCAGGAAACGCCGTTTCCCGCGCTGGGGCTTATACTTTCGGGTGGCAACTCGGCCATCTATGAACTAAAAAGACCGGGGGAAATACGCGTTGTGGGCGACACGCTCGACGATGCAGCCGGCGAAGCTCTCGATAAAGCGGCACAGATTCTGGGGCTGGGTTATCCCGGCGGGCCGAGGATTGAGGAGCGCGCAGAGGCCTTTGCGCTGAGCCGCGGTATCGCTGCCGGTTACGAGCACAATCTCGACGAGAAGAATATTTTTCCCGTAATTATGAAAAGCCTGCGGCGCGACAAGGTCGAGTTCAGTTTCAGCGGCATCAAAACCGCGCTGCTGCGTGCGCATGAAAGTGCCGCGGAAAAAAATACCGACGCGCTTGCCTTTTTCTACCAGGAACGAATCGTCGAACACATCACGCGAAATCTCAGCCATGCGATCGAGATTGCCGGCAAATTGCCCGTCATCGCAGCGGGCGGTGTGCTGGCCAATAAACGCCTGCGGCGCGGTCTCGCAGGCGTTTGCCGCCAACATGGCGCAAAACTGCTGATTCCCGAAATCCGTTACTGTACAGACAACGCCGCGATGGTCGCCGCCGCTGCGCAACTCTACTTCGAAAACCAACTGCAGTCGCCCTACCGCGATGTGCAGTCGGTTAATACGTTTCTCGCGGTCTAAGATGGTAACCGCGGCAAAGCTTGACAGTAAATTCTCTGCCTTCTGCAGAAAAATCGGCGCGCTGGCTAAAAATCCGCCTTTTATTTTTTTTGTCAGCGAGAACGCCGACGAACTCAACGAACTGCTGGCCACGGTGGCTGACCGCCTCAGGGGCGAATACGGTGCCTGCGACGAAGTACACCTGTCGGGCCTCGACAACGATGCCGCCAGCTGGCACGCCGAACTCATGACGATGCCGATGTTTCCCAGCGGGCGTCTGATTCTCGTGCGACACGCCGAAGCGCTGCTCAAACGTATCGAAGCTACGCCGAAAATTCTCGCGAACTACCTGCACGATTTTCCGCAGGTGCCCGACTTCACCGTTTCGATACTGCAATTTAAAGAAAAAAAAATTGCAAAAAAACTGCAGGCGCTCGAAGAGCTGGCGCATGTGTACGAAGAACTGCCCGCCAGCCCCGAAGAGCTGACCGACAACCTGCTCGAACGCTGCGCGTCTCTGGGCTACCGCACCAACCGCGAGGCGCTCGAACTGCTGGTTGATAAATCTGCGGGCGTGAGAAAAACCGTGCAGGCGAACTTCGACCGCCTGCTGACTTACCGTCTGCATGAAAAAGAAATCCGCGTGGAGGATGTCGAAGAGCTCATCGACAACAGCGAGAGCAACATGCATTTCCGCCTGCTCGACGAAACCGCAAGGCGCAATATTCCGGAATGTCTGCAGATTCTGCAGCTGCATGCTCTCGACGAACCCGAATACCTGATCGCGGCGCTGGCAAAACTCTTCAGCGAAGCGCTGCGCTATCAGTATTACATACAGAACGGGATGCAGCTCGCAGACATCGGGCGCATCATTTCTGCGCGGCCGCTCGCCGGCTACCCGCTCAAAAAGAGCGCCGAACGCTGGAATATTCTGCTGCACAAGTATTCTCCCGCTGGTATTCGTCTGGTTATGGATGCGCTGCTCAAGGCGGATATACTTTGCAAAGAAAGCCGCGACGCGACGCAGCAGGCGGTCATTCTGACGAGTTTTTATCTGATGCTGTCGCGCGCCGTGTAGCCGCAAAGACTCACACGATATTGAAATATTCGAAAATTTTAGGCGAAAACGAGACGTATTGCCTGCCCGATAAGTCCTTGCGGATATGCAGCAGGTTCTGGTTTCTCAGTTTCAGCAGGCTCTGGTTGGCGTCTTCGACCGTGATGCCGTATGTTTTCTTGAGATATTCGCAGAAACCGAGGTAAGGCAATAGCAGCACTTCACCCGATGCGTCTTTGTGCCCTTCCTGATTCCAGTACGCGGACATCGCCTTGAGCACGCGCGTTTCGCGGCTGAAAACCAGCAGCTCGCTGATCTGGTTATCCGCATTGCGCAGCCGCTCGCATAGCTTGCGTATCATATTGACGGCAAACGCAGTGTTACCATTGACCATATAGTCGAAGGACTTCTTATCGATGCGCAGAATTGTGCTCTCTACCGCAACGGTTGCCGTCGCCGAACGCGGCGAATCGGTGAACAGCGCCATCTCACCAAAAAATTCGCCGTCTCTCAGCGTCGCGAGAATCTGTTCGGCGTTGCGCGCGCGCTTGGAAATATTCACCTGACCCTGATGGATGATGAACATTTCTTCGGCGTGGTCGCCTTCTTTGAATATTGTCTGTCCGGGATTATACGTCGAACCGAAACGTTTGACCAGCTCTGCGCTCATTCTCTGTTGCGGGCCTACGCGCCCTTCATAATATCATCGACCGCGCCGAGGACGCTCTTGAATTTCTCAAATTGCTCGTAAGACAGCGCAACGCCCTTCTTTGTTGGGGCCAATTCACCCGCTTCGTTCGTGTACCATGTGCGGATATGCAGCAGCTTTTTGCCTTTGAACTCCCCCACTTCGACGCGGATCACCTCGCCGCGGCCTTTTTCGATGTCGATCAGCACCTGATTTTCCATGAAATGACCAGATACGGGAAATTGCCTGCGCAGTGGACCACTTTAATGCCGTTTATTCAGAACGGCAGTACCGGCATTTTTTTCTTAAGGTTACCCTTGATTTTGGCGGTCAGCGCGCGTTTCATGTCTGCCGCAAACGCCCTCAGCAGCTGGTGCGTGTAGGCTTCGGTTTTTACCGAGAACTCGACAAGCCCAGGTGAATCTTCCGCCAGCGGCCACATGTTTTCGGGCGTCAGCCGCAAAAGCCCCATCGGCATGTTGAAAAAGGGCTCGCCTTTGACTCTGATTTTCCTGAGTGCCACCGTCGATTCGACCTGCCAGCGGCCGCCGCGCGCCTCAGCGCTGGTGCGCATTTCCGCATCACCCGCCAATACGGTGATTTTTCTGGATTTCAGGACCTTAATTTTTTCGAGATCGCTCAGACGCACCTGGAGAGAAAAATTGGCCGCACTCAGCACAAAACTGCCGGCTTCGCGCAGAAAATCCGCCTTAGCACCCTTGACTTCCAGCTGCAGCCTTTTGTTCGCCGCGCTGATGCGGTCAGATTGAATGCTCACCAGGTCGGCCGATGAACTCGTAAGCAGGATATTCGTGCTGGCTGTCAGCTCGCCGAATTCGGGCACGGGAAACCGGCCTTGATCGAGTCTGATCTTAAGGCCCTCGGGCATCGCAAAATCATTGAGCCGCAGATCGTTTTTTTCGTCCTTGCGCACAAAACAATCGCGTGCAAGCGCCAGAGATTTGAGCTGCAGGCCCTTCGCGGCAAGCCCGGTAAGTCTGCGGTGGCGCAGACTGAATGTACCTGTGAGTTCGCCGATTTCCGTGACGACCTTGCCATCGCATGCGGTACCTTTGCGCCCGCGGATAGTCACCTTGCTCATCACAAAGGCACTGTTCACGAATGAAACCGAAAGATTTTCAGTGCTGATTTCCTGCGGCAGCCTCTCAACGATAAACTTTTCGATGCGGAAGATGAACCACAGCGTGAGCGACGTAAAGACTACCGCCACCACGAGCGCAGTCAGCTTGATATAGAGCCGCCATCGCGAACGGCGCGGATGCGTGGGCTTGTGCGCGGCTAAGGCCAAACGATTATCCCGGCGGCCAGCCGAGGTGGCGGCCTGAAAGCAGATGCCAGTGCAGGTGATACACGGTCTGCCCGCCGAGCTCGCCGGCATTGGCCACGACACGAAAGCCGCGGCCAAAGTTTTCGGCGGCCGCGATCTTGCGCAGCGCCGCCAGCATGTACGCGGCCGTATCGTCGTCGAGCCCCAGCATGTTTTCGAAGTGCTTCTTCGGAATCAACAGAATATGCTGCGGCGCCTGCGGATTGATATCACGGAAAGCGAGAGTATGCTCGTCTTCGTGTACCAGATTCGCGGGAATCTGTCCCGCGGCGATTTTACAGAAAAGGCAATCACTCATCCTGACCTCTCGGGTTCTGTTCGTTCATTCGTTTTTCCACCAGTCCTGGCAGAATTCCGAGCATTTCGTATCTTTGCTCTTCGTAGTAAAGTATGATATCTCTGGCGGCGATGCGCCCCAGCTCGGCCTCGACATAAGGACTGCCATTCAGCCGTATAATTTTCTCCGCGCGGCGCATCTCCGCCCATTCGGCTCCCATACGCACCGGCGGAGCAGATGCATCGCGCGCGAACTGCAGAATTTTGACGTTGCCCCGGGCCTGCGGGTGCGCCACGGATGTTGCGCGTGTCAGCGTTGCCGCCGAAATTTCTGCCGTGGCCTGATTCTTCTTGTTGAATAACACGGTCCGCGTCTGGTGATTTTTTTTCGCAGACAGCACCGTCTGTCCCGACTGCTTGACCCATTCAAAAGTATCCCCGTAGGATTTCGTATTTTCTTAGCGGTTGATGAGCACCACATGATCGTACGCTTTGACCAGCTCGCCGCCGGGGCCGAATACTTCTGCACTATCGCTGTACGCGGAAAATGCCTTTCTGTCGAGCACCACCTTTTTGCGCAGAGTCAGTTTCTGTCCAAAAGGCAGATTTTCGTGCTGCACGAGCGTACCCGAGTCGGCCCTGACCGCTGAATCCACAGCCTTGCCCCTGGTCTTCGCCGACCTGGTCCGCGATGAGTCGTCCATGTCATCTGCGCGGGAAAAATACGCTTTCACATGACCTTCAAATTCGGCGGAGTTGTGCACGGTATCCCATTGAATGTAATCGGCCAGAAAAAGATCCGATCCGGAAAAAATACGCGGGTCGGATTTTGACAGTATGACGTCGCGCGTTTCATGAAACTCGGCGGCTTTCGCATACATGACCGCGCTGGATCCCGTGGCGACAACATTGCCGCGCGCGACTGAAACCGAGGTGTCAAAGTTGCGCTCGAGCTCTGCCGCCGACAGATTGATTTTTTCCGCCGGCTTCTTTTTCTTTTTGATCGTCGCAACAAGTTTGGCGTTACCGCGCAGCACAGCGCGATTTTCGCTGCGAATAAACAGCGCCTCATCGGCCGTGATGCGTGTTGCATTGCGTGTATCGATAATTTCCACAGGGCCCTTCGCGTATGCCATGTGGCCGTCGTCACCATAGATCTCGATCTGCGGCGATGACATTTTTACATTGCGCGAACCGACTTTGGCATGCCCGCGCAGACGAATAATCGTGTCGGTCTTCTTCTCAAAAGGATTATTTCCCTTTTCTTTGACAAACTCATCGCCGCTGAACTGGAACCGGCCCGGTTTCTTCTTCTCTTTCTTTTTGAGTTTCGGTGGTTCGTTTTTGAGGCTGCCGATTTTCGTCTGTACGGCTTCGCCATTCATCTGCGGCGCTTCCAGCGCAACTTCCGCAGCCTGCGGAACAGTATTTTTCTCCGCCTGAACGGGCAGATCTTTGCGAATATCTTTGCTGCTACAGGCAATCAGTACGGGCAGGCACAGAAGAAAGATACTCTGCCGCAATATCTGCGCCATAAAGCCACGCAGACATTGCCGCAAGATTCTTTTTTTCAGCGTGTCAGAGGTCATCGGCGGTAATCAGCCTTACCGTACGCCGGTTTGTGATGTAGCTGTACATCCAAAGTATCATGACGGCGAAACGGTTGCGAAAACCCACCAGGTAAAGTACATGTATCAGCGACCACATGAGCCACGCAATTAAACCCGTAAAATGCAAGCGGCCCATCATCGCGACTGCACGCCCGCGGCCGATCGTCGCCATCGAACCTTTATCCCAATAACGGAAAGCCGCGGATTTTTTGCCTTTGAGTTCGGCGGCAATTTTACGCGCGAGATATTGTCCCTGCTGAATCGCGACGGGTGCCACCCCCGGCAGCGGTTTTCGCGTTGCCGCATCGACACAATGCGCCGCGTCGCCAATAATCGAAATTTCGGGATACTGCGCGAGAGACAGATCGTCGCCGACCACCGCCCTGCCCGCGCGGTCGAGTTCTGTACCGAGCGTGGTCAACAGCGTCGAAGCGGTATTGCCTGCGGCCCAGAAAATATTAGACGCCGATACCACCACGCCCGTACAGAGCTGAGTCGAAGTAACGCCAAAATAAACTCCGTCGAACATAACGTTTTT
>CAYHJO010000118.1:0-13033 GCA_964356715.1 uncultured Turneriella sp.
CACCACGACGGTTACATTCGCGTGCTCAGTCAGGTTTACGTAGATATGCGGGGGTTTTATCGTCGCTGTCTGGCCAGCCTCCGGTACATTGCGCCGCCGCCGTTTTCCGGAGCCATAAAAAAGGAAGATATCATCGGCATTACGCGGTTAATCCGCGAAGAGGGCTTCAAGGGCAGCTACCGCTGGCAATTCTGGAAATATCTTTTCAGCGCCCTGCTGCGCCACCGCAGCAAGGTGCCGTATGCTTTGCGATGGGCCGCGTACGGGCTGCACTTTAATCGTCAGACACGGCGGGTGATCGAGGAAGCATGCGCTGTCCCGTAATGAGAACCATTCTCGTGTAAGCCCGAATGCGCATTGACAAGTGGCGTTGGCTGCGCTCAGCTGTCACAGAAATGGCGCAACATGTGCTTATCGCGCTGTCGGCTGGCTTGCTGTGCGTCTCGGCGTGCTCTTCGAGGCTTGTAGTCACCACGCCGAACGTCACCAAGCCCGTGACGCTTTCGGTGAAGTCGTGCGCCGCGGCGGGCAGCAGCGATTTTACCGCGCATCAGGCGAAGTCGTTTTTTTATTCGTTTGTTTCCGGCTCGGCGAGCGCGCCGCCCGTGCCCTCCGATATCGATATGGCGTTTCTCAAAGCAGATGCGCGTGACGAGAAGTCGGCGCACATCACGCAAGTAAAAGCCGGAAGCTACGGCTGGTTTTTCGTCATCATGGGCGGTGGCAGCCACTGGCTCGAGGTTGACGCAGAGACCTGCGCGAAGGCGGACAAAAAATAATGCGCGCGCACGGCCTGCTGCTTGTGGTGACCCTTCAATCGGCCATATTTGCCATGGCGAACTGTGCGGGCGGTCGCGCGACGATTCGATTCGAAAAACTCGAATACCCCGTATCGACGAGCGCCTACGTGACCGCCGGCAATCAAAGCATCGTTCGCGATGAACGCACTCCCGTTAAGGCAGAGTTTGCTATCTCGCAGCGTTTCTGGGGAATTCTCTACTCGATTGTTTCACTTTCCGACGGAGACGATTTGGTCAGGCGAATGAACGATGAAATACGCCGCAGCGGCGGCGCAGCGGTAACGAATCTGAAAATAGAATCTGAAGCTTGCGCGATCAACTCGGTTATTATTCTCTCGATACTACCCGTATTTCCCGGTTGCACGATAGTGACGATCAAGGGTGAGATTGTGGGGAAAAAATGAGGAGCGCGCTCGCCATACCTTTCGTTCTGCTTGCCTGCGCAACGCCCAAGAGCGAACTCGTCGATTCCGGCAGCTTCAGTATTGCAGAAGCCACGCAGGAAAGATCGATTGGCCTCAAAAAAACCTGCGCACCGATCGAAGCGCGCCAGGCAATCACCGACAAAGACGCTGTAGCTTTCGCCATCAACAACCGTGTCGATACGGTTCAGGTATTTCGCACATATCCGCAGCCGAATGGCATATTCTCTTTCGAAGTGGTGCGCGATTTGCGTTTCTGGAATTGTGAGGGAAAAACGGCAGCGCCGGTCGTCAAGCGCACTATCAAGTCGCCACGCGGCAGGGCGAAACTGGCTTTTCTGCGCTTCGACAATACGACAAAATTCCAGGCACAAAACTACGCGTGGCTGGCCGAGACCCTGCCCGAGGCCGTCGACGTCGCGATGCAATCGCGTTTTGTATACGAGGCTCCGCCGAGGCAGACGATCCAAACCGATTTTGACTCGATGGCGGCGGGCGGTAAAGGCGTAAACTCCAGGCTCGCCGAACTGTGCGCGCGCGCAGAGCTGGATTATGCCGTTATCGGCGAATATTTCTTCGACGCGGCTTCCGGGACGCTGAACGTTCAGGCCGCGATTTATCACAGCGAAAAGCAGGCGGTCATCGGCCAGATCAGCAGGAAGTCTCCCGTCGACGCCTCGATTTTTGGTAAGATTACCGACGTGGCCGACATGGTCGTCAAGACCCTCGCGGCGTACGAGGCCAGACGCTAACTGAGCCGCTTTTCAGACGACAGCCGTTTTGGCAACGCGCTTTCGCTTCGTGAAAACGCCGTCCCAGTCATCGTCGGGCGGATGGAGCAGATATCCGCGGCAGCGCGCGATGTAGATGCGGGCCACGTAGTCTTCAGCGTCAGTCGCCAGCACCTGTGAAAACACTTCGATTGCCTGCTGGAATTGCCGGGTTTTGTAGAGCGAAAGCGCCTGCATAAAAGCCGGCTTCGTGCGTTCTTTGATTTCGAGTCTTTCGCCGCAACAATGCTCGTAGACTTCATAGACTACGACCGGTCGTCGTCTGCCCTTGACCTGCACAGAATCAATTTCGCGCGTGCGCAATTCCTGATCCTGAATTTCACGGTACGTGCTGTCGGTAATAATTATCGGGATACGGTAATACGCTGTGAGCGATTGCGTGCGCGAAGCAAGATTCACCGCGTCGCCGACTACGGTGTATTCCATACGCTCGCTTGTGCCTATGTTGCCGGCGATCACCTCACCGGTATGCACGCCGACACCCATTCTGATATGCGACAGCGCCGAGCGCTCGCGGTCGGCGTTAAACCCCTCAAGCGCACCGACAAGATCGATCGCGGCGCGCACAGCGCGTGTCGCATCGTCGTTCTTGCTTATCGGCGCGCCGAAAACAGCCATGATTGCGTCGCCGATGAATTTGTCGATCGTGCCTTCGTGGCGCAATATGACATCCACCATGCGCGAAAAATAGGCATTGAGAAAGCGGATCGTTCCCTGTGGTCCGAGGTTTTCCGACAGACCTGTGAACTCCCGGATGTCGGTGAAAAGAATCGTCGCCTTTTTGTGCTCGCCCTCGAGCGGTATCTCTTTGTTAAGGATTGCCTCCTGAACCTGCCGCGAAACGTAGCGCCCGAAGGTATCCTTGATCATGTTGCGCTCGCGTATCCCTGCGACCATCCGGTTGTGCGCCCCGACCAGATCTCCGATTTCTCCCTTTGCGCGAATGTCGGTAATCTCGGTCGGATCGACCGCGTCGAACTCGGCTACACGCTGCCTGAGCCTGACGAGCGGTTTCGTCATAACAAAACCGAGGGCGAAGAGCGCCGCGATGAGTAAGGCAGAAGAAACGGCTACGAGCACGAGCGTGTGCCTGAGCTGCGTCTCTGCGGGCGCAGTGAAATTTTCCATATAATCGCCGATGCCGATGATCCATCCCCATGCGGCGAAGTGGCGAAGATAGGCAATTTTTTCGCGCTCCGCCGTTTCGTTTTTATTGCGCCAACGGTAGCGGACCTTACCGTCCCTGGCGGCAATAAACTGCCTGATAAAGGGCTGCGCGGAAACGTCACTGCCAGGTGTGAGATGCGGATGCATGGTGACGACGCCCTGGGCATCGATGGCGAAGAAATAATCGTCTGCGCCCACCTGCACGCGCACCTCCGCAAGCGCACGTTTTCCGTTTTTGAGCGGCCCGGTGAGCGCAGTGCGCGCATTTTCCTGGGCTTCGGCAAGAGTAATTTTTCCCGCGAGGCGGAGCCTCTCCTGTTCTTCACAGATGATGTAGGCCATCTCAGCGCCCTGGCGCAATTTTTCGACGCCGAGGCGGTCAAAAGCTTCGGCCGATTCACGGTAGGTCAGAAACGCAATGCTGAGTATCGAGAGAACGAAGATGGGCAGAAAAACTAAAATTAACCGCGCTCTCAGAGACTGGAACATGCTTTTTCCTGACGCCGCATTCTACTGATCCATGATTTCCCGGACACGTCTGAGAAGTTCTTCCGGTCTGAACGGCTTCTGCATAAATATCAGACCGTCGTACAGAATACCCTTGTTGACGATCGCGTTCTCGGTATATCCCGAGATATACAGTATTTTCAGCGCGCCGTAGCGGTCGCTGAGCCTGAGCGCGAGATCCTTGCCGCCCATCTGCGGCATGACTACGTCGGTCACCAGTAGGTCAATGTGCCCGATCGCCTCAGTCTTCAGCAGCGCGTCATGCCCGTTCGATGCCTCAAGAACAGTGTAGCCCGCGCCGCGCAAAACTGAAACCATCAGTCGCCTGATGGATTCTTCGTCTTCGACGACCAGAATCAGCTCGTTGCCGCCGCGCGGCTTCGGTCGGGCGACCTTCTGGTGTTGGGCTTCGGCTGCGCCGTCCACCCGGGGAAAGTAGAGCTTGAAGGTGCTGCCCTTGCCAGGTTCGCTGTAGACCCAGACGTGGCCCTGCGCCTGCTTGACGATTCCGTAAACGGTGGCGAGACCAAGACCGGTTCCTTTACCGAAGTCTTTGGTCGTGAAAAAAGGGTCAAAAATGCGCGCGCGAACCCCTTCGGTCATGCCGGTGCCGGTATCGGTCACGGCGATCATGACATGCTCGCCGGGCCTGACATCGGGATGTTCGCGGCAGTAAACCTCGTCGAGATGGATATTCTGCGCTTCGATTATTAACTTTCCGCCTTTCGGCATCGCGTCCCGCGCGTTGACTGCAAGATTGATCAGTACCTGCTCAAACTGCGACGTATCTATGCTGACAGTCCAGATGTTATCGGGCAGAAATGTATTAATCTGCACATCTTCACCGAGCATACAGCTCAGCATGTTCATCAGTTCGCGCATGATCGCAGTGGGATTCACCCGGCGCGGGCTGATGATCTGCCGGCGCGAAAAGGCCAGTAATTGTTTCACGAGTTCGGTTGCCCGATTGGAGGCTTTAAGAACCTCATCGAGATCCTGGTGTCCGGGGCTTTTTTCAGGCAACGATCCGCGCACCAGATCGAGGTAGCCGATAATCGTCATCAGAATATTGTTGAAATCGTGCGCGATGCCGCCCGTCAGCTTGCCGATCGATTCCATGCGCTGCACCGCACGAATGCGCTCTTCGTATTGCTGACGCTGACGCTGATCGCTCAACGACAGAATCGCCATAATTTCGTCGCTGCGAAAGCTATTGATGCGGTATTCAACGGGTACTTCTTTGCCTTGCGCAAGCACCGTGACGGTGTGGCCGTCTTCGGCGATGCGCAGGCCCTCGCGTGCAAGCGCCTGATCGAGATTGCGCATCACGTCGCGAAGATGGATTTCGGGAACGATTTCCTCGAGCCCCCGGCCGGCAATTGCCGGTGTAAACAGCTCAGTCGCCGCGGAATTTGCCCAGTGGATACCTTTTTCCTTATCCACGACCAGCATGGCCTGCGGAGCCGCGTCCAGCGCCGCGCGGAAAATACCTTCGCTGCGCGTCCGCTCCAGTTCGGCGCGCACGTGTGCAATACGGTGGAGGTGCAGCATCACAGCAACGATACCGATGCTCAGCGTCGTCAGCAGGCGGTTAAGCAGCGTCAGCTCGGCGGAGGGACCGGGAGCCCCCCATAAGACATCGAGCCAGACCAGAGCCA
The DNA here is from genome assembly GCA_964356715.1 of uncultured Turneriella sp. Taxonomy (GTDB): domain Bacteria; phylum Spirochaetota; class Leptospiria; order Turneriellales; family Turneriellaceae; genus Turneriella. The sequence continues at coordinate 5,346 of CAYHJO010000118.1, forward strand.
GGCAAAGCACGGAGAGCGCAAAGAGAGGCAGCGTTTTCCTGAGGCGCATGATCAGCACCATTGGAAGCGCATAAAACAGCCCAATCGCCGCGCCGCCGGGTATCATCAAATCGACGGCAAAGATGATAGCGGACAGAAAAATCGCTAAAGGGCTGACGACCCACGGATTATCCGCGAGTTTTTTTGGGGGCATGTTCTTTGTCGCCATGGAAGACCGCCTGCGTCCCTATTCAGCAAAACCCGCGCGCACGCCATCCCCTATCCGCCCCTGCCGAGCGTGTCAACAGATAAAAGGATATTTTTATGTGAAATATAGCAGATCTCCGATGCGGATGCTCTTGCCGGCTTCGCCCGGCGCCAGGCGCGTGTTCACCGCGACACGGTAGAAATGATCGAAACGCGCCGCATTGGTCCACTCGGGCAGACTCTCGCGGCGCAGCTGTGCGAATTTTTTCATAAATCCTTCTGTGTTCTCTGCGGATTGAGAATCCCGCGACGGTACAACACAGCGCGAGCAGGGATTTACCCCTGAAAAAGCAACGGCACCAATCACGAACATTTGCACTTCGCCCGGGCCGCGGAACAGCATGTCTTCCCAGAATGCGGGAACGCCGTCTATCTCGATATTCGATCGGAAACGCCGGCTGATTTCGGCCGCGTCGGTTATTCCCGGAAACCATTCGGAAATTTTTTGCAGCGTGGCCGCGCTGACTACGGTCGGTCCGGGAGAATCCATATCGTCGGGAAACCCTGAGATCAGGTTACGGCGCAGCTCAAGCGGAGTGCCGAAGTATTCTCTGAACCACTTTTCCACTTCGCCCTTGTCGGCGACGAGATGCAGAACTCCCGATTCGTCGCGACCCGGCGCTTTCAGGTTAACAGTGAGCCGGGCAAGGTCGTATTCGCAGCGGATATGGTGAACTAACGGATTTTTCTTGCCGTTGATAAAATTTCCCGCTGCGTCAAAAAGGGCAAACTCGCGGTCGTGTTCAAATCCGCCACCCGGGAGAATCGTCGCCGCTTCGACGCGCACGCGGTCGAGAGATTTTATGGGGTGGATGTACAGGTTTTTGACACTGGCTTCCAGCGGAACCGCACGGTCGTTTTCCGCGGCGCCACGCGTCAGCTTGCCGATCGATTGCATACGCCCGGCGACACCTACGCGTTTAAGGCAACATCGCCCGCGGCGCTCAGGCCGGGTTTCATCGCCTGCGCCTGCCGCAGGCGCATATCCCTGGTTATTCTGAAAAAATGATGGCCGTAAACTGCCAAGGTGACCGCCTGTACAAAATGCGACGGCCGCCGGAAAGCGATTTCGATTAAATACCCGCAGTACAATAATCCATATCGCGAAAACCCCTGCTTGACCAGCGAATAAGCAAAGGCCCGAACGGACGAATAAAAATTTCTGAAACGAAAATTCCGCCAGCTGAATTTTGTGAGTTTCGCGCGCTTCCGCGGCAGATGATTTAGAATCAATTCCCTGCAACGGCCGAAGTAATTTTTCGGATGATAGATATCCAGCAACAGTTGCCGGTAGCCTTCGACGAGCGATTGCTGGTTTCGTACCGGGATAAAATTCAATTCGAGATTCTGGTTGTTCCCGGTCGACTCTTCAGGCCGCATGCGGCCTTCCCGGGTCAGGCGGCGCGTAAGCTGAGTCTGCGGCAGCGCCATGAGGAGTCCCACCATCGCAAAGGGCACTGCTGCTTTTCGGATGAACGTTTTCTGCAATTCAAAGATATTTTCCGGATCTGAATCAAATCCGACAATGAACCCGCCCGTGACTTCAAGGCCCGAATTTTGAATCTTGTGGATACTTTCCTCAAGACTGTGACGGGTGTTCTGGTTTTTGCCCGCCTGTTTCAGCGTATTTTCGTCGGGAGTCTCGAGCCCGAGAAATACCATCGAGAAGCCGGCGGTCGTCATCAAATTCAGCAATTCGTCGTCCTGCGCAAGATTGACGCTCGCTTCGGTATAGAATTGAAACGGAAACCCTTTTCGGCGCTGCCAGCCGATCAGTTCGGCGAGCATCGCTTTCACTTTAGTTTTGTTGCCGATAAAATTATCGTCGACGATGAAGAACTTACCGCGGTAACCGGTGTCATAAAGTCCATCGAGTTCGGCGAGGAACTGCTCAGGGGACTTGGTTCTCGGCGTGCGTCCGAACATTTCGATAATATCGCAGAATTCGCAGTTAAACGGGCAGCCGCGGGAGAATTGCAGCAGCATGCTTGTGTAGTAGCGTAGTTTGACGAGATCAAAACGCGGCTTCGGCGTCAGCGACAGGTCGGGCTTATCTCCGTGTATTTTGTATAGCGGCAGCAGGCGATTATTGCGGATATCCTCGACAAATTTTTCCATAAACGATTCGGCCTCGCCGACGACAATCGAGGTCGCGGCCTTGAATCTCTCGGGAGAACTCGTGGGGTAAGGGCCGCCGCAGACGACGGGCTTGCCCATTTGGTTGCATCTGGCAATAATTTGATGGAGGGAATCTTTCTGGACAATCATGGAACTGGTGAGAACATAATCCGCCCATTGCAAATCGGCATCGCGGAGTTTTTCAATGTTGCAATCAACCAACTTAAGATTAAAACCTTCTTTAAACCATGCCGCAATGGTCATCAGTGCAAGGGGGGGAAATGCGGCCTTTTTGCCTATAAAAGGCATAATGTGCTGAAATCCCCAGTACGTGACCGGAAATTTCGGATAAACGAAGAGAATATTTTGCATTGCAGTCCTCCTATGTGGTTGTGGTGTCTGGCTGACGGTATTCAACACCCTATTTAGATAGAAAACGCGGCCAAAGGTTGCAAAAAAGGATTAGTCTATCAATTTATTTATTATCACAGCCAATGGGGCCTTGTGCCGGAATCGGTCCGTATCCCGGGCACTCGAAAATCAGGATTTCTTTCCTTCCATTCGCGGATCGTGAATGCCATCGGAAAACTCGGTACACCGAGGCGGGAGCTGACAGTTTCGCCGATGATGCGCCACGGGAAACCGAGCTGCCTGTCGAGCTTATACGCCGGATTATACGAATAGCCGCATACGAGATTCTCGTCATATTGACCGAAGTCGGCGAGATTCAGTGCGTGCAGGTGGTGAAAGAGCGCCTTCTTGTCGGCCGTCGAAAATCCCAATTCGCGAAAAAATGTGCCGTCACCGCCCACACGCCACGTCTGGTGGATCAGGTTCGGTGCCAGGGCACAGCTCGCAGCGTAGTCTCTGATAGACAGCGAAAATAGTTTTTCGATAGGTAACATTTCGTCGGCAATTTTGATAATATTGCCATAGCTCGCGATGATGCGGCGCTTACTCACGCGCGCGATGTAAATCTTCGTACGCGGGAAATATTTCCCGATGTCGTCAGCAAAGATTCTTTGTTGTTCTTGCTGCATGTGCACGCCGATATGCGCATAGGCGTCGCGATAGACAGTGAAGAGAAATGCGGCGAATTCCCCGATTGCTTCTGCGCCAAGTATCTCGAAGTCAATTGCTCCGGCTGAGGCGAGCGCTACGGATTTTGCCGCGCCACGATTGGTGAGACTCACCGCCTGTTCCGCTGCCGCCTGATCGTTCATCGCTCACGCCGTGCGCCTGCCGGGCAACAGCGTAAAGCCCGTTTTACGTGTAAGCTGTGCGTAACCCGAATCGGCTTCTCCTGGTGTGACCGGACCGGGATTTTTTTTGAATTTACGGCGCTACCCTCACTGCCTGGGTAGGCATGGTAGCTGGAAAACTGCCGAGAATGAAGGAAAAAATGAAAAAATACCAGATCTTATTTTTAGTAGCTCTTGTTGTCTGCCTGATTTCGGCGTGCGGCGGCAAGGGCATCGCTGCAAACGAGGCCGCTCCGGTGCCGGTCGCCGCCGCAGCTGAGGCAGATTCCGCGGTGTGCGCTGTCTGCGGCATGAAGATGCCGAAAAAGGACATGGTGGCTTTCGGCCACAAGGGCAAAAAGTACCACGTCTGTACGACTGAAGAGAAGACGGAATTCCTCAAGAACCCCGGAAAGTATCTGAAGAAGAACTGACGCAATTCTGCCGGTTCCGCCCGGTCAGACCTTTTCTGCGACGAGCATTACGGCGTTCATTTTGCTTCTGTACCTGCCAAACACGGCGCGCATGTCGAGCACGCGTTTCGTTATGGCGGGGTTTCGCAGAATGTTGAAAGCGATCCTAAGCGTGCGAAAGAATCCTTCGTCGGTCACCATGCGCCGCATCTCGAGCAGCCGCATGCTGCCGACGACGATTTCTTTCACGCGGAAACCGTTTTCGGTTAAAAGCACGCTCCATTCAGTCACCGTCAGCGGGCGCGCGTTCACTTTGATCGCGCGTGAAAGTTCTTTCTGCACTTCACTCTTTTCGGCCTCGGGGATATCTTCCGGCGCGAGACCGAGCTCGTGGATTGCGTAAAGCCCGCCTTTTTTGAGCAGCCGGTGCGCCTCGCGGATGATCTCCGTCTTTTTTCTGTCTGTCTGCATCGTGAGCATAGCCTCGCCGTAAACGCGTGTCGCAGATTGGGCCGGCAAGCCCGAGGCGAGAGCATCGGCGTGCACGAAGTTCGTCTTCTGCTTGCCGAATTTCTTTCTTAAGTGACTTATCGCTTTGCTGTCCGCGTCAATGCCCGTGTAGGTCGCGGGGCGATGGCTGAGCGCCATGGCGGCGGTAAATCCGAGCCCGGGGGCGATCTCTATAACATGATCCTGTGCGGATATCTGGAGAGCATCGATTAATTTCGCCGTCAGCTGCCTGCCGCCCGGGCGCAGCACTTTTTTTCCGGCGCGGGCCAGAATCCAGTGACCCGGCTCATTGGCGAGGTTGTTTCGTTGGCTTGCAAATTGTTGCATCATATTCCTCTTTTGGTGTACGGATATTTGATTGCATAGTTGCCCGGCAACGAGGCAGCCCGTCAAGCTAAATTGATATTGAGAATCATTATCTACATCGATCACGGATACCCCCCGAACGGGGGGGATAACCTTAGCGGAGTATTGTTTACATTCTGCCGAGTGGTGGTGCGTGCCAGCAAACACGACGGGGTTCGTCATGGATGATACAAATATTCAGCTGACACATACCATGGCCTCGATAACCGCATTTGCGATGGCAAAGTATGAAGTGCAGTACGAGGATTGGGCAACGGTCTACACATGGGCTGTTTCGAACGGATACACATTTGCCCAGGCGGGTACCCAGGGCGACAATGGCGCGCGCACGAATCAACACCCCGTAACGACGATCAGCTGGCGGGATGCGATGATCTGGTGCAACGCGGCGTCGCAAAAAGACGGATTAACTCCCATGTACTACACCGACGGAGCGACATCCACACCGGGCAGCTATGCGAGCGGAGCCTCTGCCGATTACAATAATGGCTCCGCTACGGGCCTGGTCGCGTGGAATTCTGCAAACACGGCCTCGACGCAGCCGGTGGGTACGAAAGCGGCGAATGCGTTGGGACTTTTTGACATGAGCGGGAATGTCGCCGAATGGGTTTGGGATTGGAATGGCGCCTACACGACAGCTTCACCCTATACCGATGCCGATGGCAAAGGGCCGCCGGGGGCGGTGTTCAGCGCGTCGACCGCGGCGGTAGCTGGAGTCTGCCAGCCCTCAACCTGCAGGCAGCGGGCCGCCACAGCTGCTACCAATGGATCACGAGCAACGACCTCGGGGTTCGTCCTGTGAGGCGGCCTTAGAGTCAGGCTCTCTTCGATCTGCTCAGGGCAAGTAAAGCGACCACTAAAGCACAGCTAATCCCTGATCATCCGGCTGCAAAAACCTGTCTTTAAATTAATAAAAAGATCTAATTATCCCGCATCTTTTGCTGACAGGCTGTCCCCTTTAAATGGAATAGCCGGCGTCGCACGCGGCAAATCCATCGGGGATGATTGCCCACGCTTCTGCCGACGAATAGCCTCATGCAAGTAGCGCGTTTTGCCCTGAAAAACAAATTCGCCCTGTGGCGCCTGCGGCTGTTGCTGAAATACGTGAACGCCGCGTTTGCCCACCCATGGCGAATTTTGCTCGCCGTTTTCGTGCCGGCCATCGCCAGCATTATCTGCACCTTCTTCCTGTTTCAGAATATCCGCACGGATTTTGCCACGTTGCTGCCGGACAATGACCGCAGTGTGCAGCATTTGAGGGCGATCACGCAAAGGCTCGGCTCCGCCGGTTCAATTTTTGTCTCGGTCAGCTCACCCGATTTTTCAGCGAATGCGCGGTTTGCAGATGATCTGGCCGGTCGAATCGAAAAATATCCGCCGGATATCATCAAATCTGTCGACTTCAATACACGCCTGGCGGATAAGTTTTTTTCGGAGCGCTCGCTCTATTTTTTTAGTGCCGCCGAATTGACTGAGCTGCGCAATGCACTTCAGAAAATGTCTGCAAAAGCACGTTTGCAGGCGATCGGGCTCGACTTTGACGAATCACGGCCCGAGGAGACCATCCGCCGCGTGATTGCCGAATCGTCCCAGCGAAACAAATTGCAGAACCCTTTCGGCACAAACCTCAAGGGCTATTTCACCGATGCAACGGGAGAGAACCTTACGCTGATTGTCAGGCCAGCAGGGGAAACATCCGATCAGGATTTCAGTCGTCACCTTGTCGGACGACTGAATGAGGAAATTTCCCGGCTGAGGCCCAAAACCTATCATCCCGGCCTGGACGTCGGACTTGCCGGTACTCCCGTAGCGGTGCTCGAAAACGTGAGTTCCATTTCAGCGGATATTGCCGGAACCGCGCTTTTGACGGTCGCGCTGGTATTGCTTTCGGTGTGGTTGTTCTATCGCAGCGTGCGTATGGTGGCGATTCTCTGCATAGGCATTACTGTTGGCGTGGTTCTCACTTTTGGCGCGGCATATTTTCTTATTGGTTACCTGAATCAACAGACAGCGTTTCTTGCGTCCATCATCGTCGGCAATGGGATCAATTTTGGCATCATACAGATGGCGCGCTTCATGGAAGAGACCGGCAAAGGTGCGTCACTGCGGCAGGCAATCAAGCGTTCGCTGATCCTGACAATGTCCGCGACCTTCATGGCCGCTCTGGCAACCTCGCTCTCCTACGCGATATTGTCGGTGATGAAATTCCGCGGTTTCTCGCAGTTTGGTTTTATCGGCGGCATTGGTATGATTTTCTGCTGGCTCAGTTTTTCCCTGCTCGTGCCCTGTCTGCTCGTAGTCGCGCATAAGATTAAGCCGTTGCAAGCAAAAGGCATCCGCAAGTTTGCAAAAAATCTCTTTTCTGAACACATCGCTGCCTTCGTCGTCCGGCACGACCGCAAACTCGCCAAATTGCTGTTTCTCATCGTGCCCGCCTCGCTGTTTTTGACCGCGGCTTATGTCGCATCTGACCGTTTTGAGTATGACCTGAAGAAAATCGGCAACATCGTGAATGAATCCAAAGGCAGCGAAGCCTGGTACATGAAGAAGATCGACAGAATTCTCGGCAATCACACGAATTCATCCGTCATTCTTGCAGCCACGCGTAGTGAGGCCGATCGGGGAGCACGTCACCTGCAGCAGATGATCGACGATAAACAGAAAAACGGAAGGCCATTGCTGATATCGGGCCTGATGTGGCTTGACATGTTTATTCCGGCAGACCAGCAGCGCAAATACCGCATCATCCGCGAGATTGCGGCTTTGCTTGACAGATTTCCCGTACCCGTTGCCT